>NZ_JAXFXH010000013.1:0-68038 GCF_034091795.1 Suipraeoptans intestinalis
TGAAATTTTAAAAAATGATGATAAGTATAGAGTAATAATAGGTGATTCCAAGCTGAGAAATAAAGGTGGAGAACTGAAATCTTTGGAAAAATATTCTTTAAATAATATTTTTTATAATAGATTTATTCCTCAAAATTTGAAAGAAAAGCATAAACTGTTGTATGTAATTGCTTTTCAAGCTATTAGGCTCTGTGGGTTACTACATGATATAGGACATCCTCCTTTCAGTCATGTCACAGAGTATTCTATAAATAAAATATATAAATCATTACAGGAAAAAGAGGAGTCTTTATTAACATCAAGAGAAAAACAATATGTGGAAATTATAAAAGACTATGACTCTGGTGATGGAAATTTCCAATTACATGAAAAAATGGGGATAAAGATGACTAATAAATTATTTAGTCAGATTATTTTTTCAGATAACATGAATAATGGAAAATTGAGTTTTGAGGAAAAATGGTTTAAAATTATAGTATTTGAATTAACAAAATTAATTTTTTCGGAGAGAGAAGGGTTGGAGTCATTACATAGTATTATTTCTGGTACTATTGATGGAGATAGATTGGACTATGTGAATAGAGATATTGAAAATTCAGGTATTGATAATGGGAAAATAGAATACAATAGATTGATTGCGTCTTGCAAGTTCTGTAAGGTTAAAATTGGCGATTCTGAAAAGGTAGAAGTTGTTTATGACGCTAAAACAATAAATACTATAGAAGATTTTTTTATGAAGAGGTGGTACTTATATAAGAATATAATAAACCATCATAGAGTTTCGAAAACAGATACTATTTTACAAAATTGTGTTGAAATAATTATTAAAAATTATTTGATTGATGAAACGTTGGCTGTGGAAACAGAAGAGTATATTCTACCAGATGATATATCAGGACTATGGCTTGCTATTAGATTTGCTCACTCTAATGAAGAGTACTTTGATTCTTTGATTCAGTGGGATGATAACTGGCTTATAACAGTTTTGAAAAAACATTATTTCAGAGATTATTACAAAAAACAAGAGAGTGTATCGTATATGTTAGAAGAATTTTTATCTAATCAAAAAAATTATTACTCTCTTATTAAAAATAATAATGATTTCAAATTTTTTAGTAGTGCTTTTGAAACTGAGATTAAATTTAATTGTATAGAAAATACTTCACAGTATAAAAAAATTGAAGAGAAATATTCTCAAAATTACAAAAATCGTGCGATGCATATAATATTTGCATATTTAGATTCAACTTTAGATGAAAAAATAGACATAAAACAAGTTATGGATGCTTTTATTAAATCAGAATATGAAAATGAAGTGGAAGACTATTTTGTAGTTTTCAAGAAGATAAAAACAGGATTAGATACAGATCCTATAATTTATAGCTTTGAAAATGAATTTAGCCTTTCTGAATTGTCGAATATTAGAGCCATTCTGGAAGTTGAAAGAAGCAATTATCCATATTTTTATGTTTATTTTAAGACTAAAAATGAAAAGATATTAGACAATGAATTTAGAAAAAAATTTTTAGAAAAATTTGGAAGATTTTTAGCTGAAAAAGTTAATATGATATTTGAAAAATTTAAGGAGGATTAAAAATGGAAAACATGACAAGTCAAAGACCAAGTTTCGTTGTATCTGAGGCAATTTTAAATCAAGAAGGGAAATTTACTGTCAAAGATATTTTAGATAAAGTCAGAAATATAATTCTTGATCAATTTGATACAATAGATACTTTAAAAAGGTATATTATCGAAAAACTCAATTCTATGTGCGATTATGGACTAATTGGTAGGACAGATGTGTATTATTTTTCTATCTAAATTGAAAAAGAGATTGTTGTAAAATAGGGTTTGTACACAAAATATAATGGTATTTCAGTAGAATTCCATAATATAACTTGTGAAAAAATCTTAAAATGCAATAATCTCTTTTGTATTTAAGGGTATTTTGTAAGTTCAGAATAAAAGGTGTATAAAATAAGGATAGAGATGTTTTAAGTAGAAATAAAACATGATTTATATTAACTTTAAAAAAATTAAGGCTCTATAATAAATATGTATCCAATACTTGACACAAGGGTGTTAATTTGTAGGGGAATCAAACGTACGGCGAGGATGTTCGATATTGCAATCTGTTTGAGAGCAGTGTTAATTTGTAGGGGAATCAAACTGGATCCCTGGAATTGTCAATATTAGTGCAGTCTATAAAACCCACTAATTTTTAGGCAGCCAGTAACTTTTGTTTATCCAGTAGCCTTCGGTATGCTGCCGGAGGAAGACCATCCGGATTTGAGGTGTAGTGGTACTATTTATATTCTAGCACCAATGCTTGCAGGCTTGGAACGGTAGAGGGATTGCTGGGAGCCAACTGCTACCATTTCTATTTCCTGTTTGTGCCAGGAATTTCCGAGCGGGCCTATACAGATGAGTGGCTGGAAAGACAGGCAAGAAAAGAAAATGAGCCCAAATATTTTCGGGGCAAGGCCTATACCACTTATGATGCAAGGCAGAGGCAGCGGCAGATGGAAGTAGCCATGCGAGCCCAGCGCAGAAAGGTGCGCTGCTTGGAGGAAGGGAAAGCGGATTCTGACGAGATCATGCTCCAAAAAGCAAAGTATCAAGGTCAACTGGGGGAGTATGCGAGGTTCTCCCGAAAGATGGGGCTCAGGCAGGAGCGAGAACGGATCTACCTGGATATGCACGGAAGAGTAGCACCGAATAAGAGTCAGATGGATAAAATTACAAAGCTATCTTCAACAGATAATATTTTTGAAAAGTCAAAACTATCTAAGTTGATGGGCGCTGGCAAAGATAAAATAGACTTTGGAAAAATAGATGAAAAATCAAAGAAATCGGTATATAATGGTGTAAAGAAAGTATTTGATAAATTTCCACAATTGAAAGGACATACTCGTGAAATAATTTATGATCCGAATTTGACAGCAATTGCATCCAGTGATTCTTTGGGTGGCGTTTTGAAGCTTTCAAAAAGATTTTGCGACTTTAAACAATTAGCAAAAGATTATGAACGTCAAACAAAGTTTGAATGGAATCCGAAAGGAACTACAGCTGACAGTATTATTGTTCACGAACTAGGACATCAATTAGATGGCTTCTTAACTTTGAAAGGTATATGCGGAGGACAGATTGGAAGATATGGAACTACCAAAACAAGTGTAGCGGTCAAGCGAGAAGTTTTACAGCGACTTGGTTACTATGATTATGTTAGAGCTGAGTGCGAAAACTGGCGTCGCATGGGTTACAAAGGTCGATTGTTGAATGAAGCAGTGGAATTTTCCGGGAAAGAATTTGTTACAAAACATATATCAGAATATGCACACAAAAACGAGCGAGAGTTTTTTGCAGAATGTTTTTCGGAATATATGACAAGTAAAAATCCTCGCGAAGCTGCCAGAATCTTCGGAGAAATACTAGAAGAAATAATGGAGGGGTTAGAATGACAATGTTTAATCCGGATACGCCAGATTTGGATAAGAAATTGCAAGAAATTGAAAGCAAAGAAATAGAAAGCGCTATGAAAGAACATGGGTATTCTGACGAAGAAATAAAAACTGCTATCAGAAATATGCACTTACATAGCGAAATAAATCGGTTAGAGGATATTATGTGCGAAAACGATGAAATGCTTCAGATTTTGCTTGAGGACGGATGGAAAATGGAAGAAATAGAAGAAGCCTTCAAACATAGAAATAGTAAAAGAAATTAATACTATTCATTCGAAAGAGTGAATGGTATTTTTATACTCATTTTCAGGAAAGGAGGGAAAAGCAATGGTAAAAACACTGCGAGAAAAGGTTGATTTTGCAGATGGGCGCATTGCCCGGATGGTGGCGCAGAAGCTTTCTGAAGAAGGCTATGAAGTGGATCTGGTTCCGGAAATGATATCTCAAAGCGACCTGGTTTTTCACAGAGAGTCGGGCTACGAGATGAGCATTTTTGAAGTGCAAAAAAAGTAGGAGGTGATCCAATTATCTCCCGTTAAGGCGCAGAGTTATGCGTCTTTTTTTACGCCCTGCCACACGGCGCTAAACTGGGCAACTACCATGCCAGAGGTCTACCTGGCTATATCCCGTACCGCTGAAAGAGCGGTCAACAAAATATTTCAGGAGGAAAAAAACAATGAAGAACATCTACGAAATTCTTAAGGACTTCGGGCTGGAAATTCCCGCAGACAAGAAGGCTGATTTTGAGAAAGCCTGGAAAGAAAACTATCGGACAAAAGCGGAGTACGAAAATGCAGTGACCAAGAGGGATGAGTAGAAAGAATCCCTGGACACTGTCAGCGAGAAGCTGAAAGCTTTTGACGGAGTCGATGTTGAGGCTCTCAATGGAGAGATTAAGAAGCTCCAGGGCACGATTGAGGAGAAAGAGGCGGAATATGCTGCAAAAGAGGCAGACAGAGCCTTTTCAGACACACTCAAAGAAGCTATCAAGACAGCTGGAGGGCGAAACGACAAGGCTATCATTGACAATTCCACCGGATGTGATAATCCCAAAAACGCCTCGCCATACCAATTACTCCCCTTATTATAAAAAAATAAGTGTAGATGTCGGAGTTAATTACTCTCTAACAACTACACTTTTATGGTACTAAAAAGCGGCTATTCAATACCTGCTAATTGTATATAGAAAAGGGGGTGCAAAATAGCTCCCATGGAAACTAGGAAGGGATTGTGTGAGGAAAAGAAAGGGAACCACACTAATACCCTAGAGTTGGAGTTTTGCAGAAAAATTGAAAAAAATTTCACAAATATCTATGCATAGGACTGTCAAATTTTGAGAAAAATTCCAAAACCTATGAAATACATAGGAAAATTCCGATTTTATATAGACAGAAAAAAGAATCAAGGTGTAATATAAATATATCATAGCGGTTTTTTGCTCGTTTTTAAGGGAAGGGGGAAAGGGATTTTATCTGTGCAGGCCCAAAACACCACAGGAAAAGCAGAAGGCAGACAAAGCGGTTGTATGGAGAGAGCAAGGGGAAGCCTATGGATGTCAGATATGGATAGAAAAGGAGAAACAGTATGAAGAAGAGGTTATCAGCCATCATCATAGTGGCGGTACTGACTCTGGTGGGAATTGGACAATTGGGACAGATGGGCAAAGTAAACGCCCAGGGAATCCCGAATACAGGAACGAATATTTCGGCAGAAAATCAGTATTATGCAGAAGATAAGACTAAAATGCTAAAGGTGTGGACCAAGGACAAGAAGGAAGCAGAGACCTGGGCATTTTGTCTGAATGAAAGGAAAGGAACGCCTGCCTATGACGGAAACGGGTACTACGTGGGGACGTATCGGCTGGCAGGCAGTGGTTCACAGGCTCTGATGCAGGAGGTGAACAAATCCTATCCGCGTTATGATGCAGAAAAGACATACAAAGCGATAGAAATGTTGATGTATCAGTTTTCTGAGGACCCGGATAATCTGATGGGAACATATGGGATCACTCCGTATCAGTACTGGGTAGCGACGCAGGAGGCAGTGTACTACTTTACACAAAGCAGAGAGATGGCGAATCAGGGAAGCTTTCCGGGCATGAATGCGGTGCAGAAGGCGCTAAAGGAAAAAGCGGAAGCTTACATGAATGGAAGCGCATTCCCGGACAATTCCAAGTTTGTGGAGGTGCGTACCTATGCTTCTGTTTCCGGCGGAGTACAGTCTCTGGTAAGTGGACATGTACGTCAGAAGCCGAAGGTGTATTTCAGTAAACAGGAATACAAACAGGGAATGACCGATGAAGAAATGTCTTACAACATCAACAACGGAGGCGGTCTGTCGGGAGCAGAGATGATCCTTGCGGATGAGAACGGAGAAATTCTGGTAAATCTGGATACACAGGAGCCGCTGGAATGGACATCGAATGCCAACCCCGCCAGGGTCAGCCTGATGCCGGGAAATTACCGTGTGATCGAGAAGAAGGCACCGGATGGATACCAGAAGGTGGAAGCGGTAGATTTTACGGTTCGTACAGACGGAAGCATCTTTACATATGGAAAGCTTCTGGAAGGAGACACCATCGTTCTTTTGGACAAGAAGCTGGAGCCGGAAAAGAAGCTGGTTTCCATCAAAAAAGTAGATAACAAAGGCGTGATGATCAATGGCGCGTCGCTGGAGCTTTGGACAGAGGGAGAAGGTGCCGCAAAGATCGAGTCCTGGTTTTCCATGGCAGGAAGTGCAAAGGAATTCCAGTTGAAACCGGGAACGTACCGCCTGAAAGAGAAGGAAGCGCCGGCAGGGCATGTGGCACTGCAGCAGGATATTGTCTTTACGGTAAGTGAAAGCGGTCAGGTGGCAGTTACCAGCGGAGAAAAAGTAACGGTAGAAAATAGTACGCTGGTAGTACAAAATGATCAAAAACCATATATCGGAACCTATGCAACAGGAAAAGAAGACAATCAAAAAGACGTGAAGACGGTGGACCATGCGATGACTTCTGAGGGACAGGTGATGGTAGATGACAGAATCGACTATTCTGGTTTTCCGGAGGGAGACTATGTAGCGTGCGCTACGCTGGTTTCATACAGCGGAACGCAGGAGATCACCAAGGCATACAAGGAATTTAAGGTAGGATCTGAAGGAAGAGGATCTGTCCTTGTGGAGGATCTGAAGATTCCGGCTACTATGCTGAAGACTCCGGGATTGCAGAGATTTACCGTTTTGGAAAGAGTTTACCGCGCAGAGGATCTGGGAGCAGATCGGCAGCCCAAGGAAGGCAGGTTGCCGATAGCGGAACATGTGGTGAACGATGACGAGAATCAGACGATTGGCGTCAATGTATATGAGCAGGTCTTTACATTTGGATTTACCAAGGTGGACGAGAAAAATACCAAGCTGGCAGGAGCAAGACTGCAGATTTTTGATGAAAAGGGGCAGGCAGTTCCCGGTATGGTGTGGACCTCTCAGGGGGCAGACAGCACTCCGATCCGTGTTTCCCTGAAAGCAGGAAAATATACATTGAAAGAGATTGGGGTACCGGAAGGGTATGAAGGCCTTTCGGACAAGCCGTTTGAAGTCATGGCAGACGGCAAGATCGTATTTGAAGATACGCAGGATGTCGCCACAAAACAGGTATCAGACGGATGGCTGGTAGATGTAAAGAACCATCCGGAACAGCCCTATGTGAACCCGGAGGGCAAGATCAGTACTACCGTGAAGGCAGACGGCAGCACGGCCAGCGAGACGGCTCTGGCAGAGGTTGCGGAAGCATCCGTCGGAGATGGGGTGGCAGTGGTAGATACCATCCACTATACAGGTCTGGTAGAGGGCAAGGAATATGATGTGACAGGAACGCTGTATGAAGTCAAAGACGGAGTGGTAGTCGGTGATGCAAAGGCGACCAAGACGGCGGTTCTGACAGCGGGAAAAGACGGCAAAGGCGACTGGGAGCTGGATTTTGGAACGGTAGAAGGGCTGGAAGTAGGGAAATCTTACGTGGTCTATGAGAAAGCCGTTTCCAAAGAAAATCTGGTAGACGCCGATGGAGACAAGAAGCCGGAAAGCAAGCAGGAAGTCAAGCATGAAAACCCGGCAGATAAATCCCAGACCTTTGTAATAAAAGAGACACCGAAAAAGGAGGTCATCTTCTCCAAGACCAACCTGGGCGGAGAAGAGATCGCAGGAGCGAAGATTGAGATCAAAAAGGACGGACAGACGGTAGAATCCTGGACCTCCAAAGAGGGAGAAAGTAAGACGGTCAAGCTGGCAGCAGGCACTTATGTCTTCCACGAAGAAGCGGCTCCTGCCGGATATGTAAAAGTAACGGATATTACCTTTGCTGTGAAAGAGGATGGAACGGTAGAAATCACGGATGTCAATGGCAACCAGAGTAAGGCAGAGGGAAATAAGCTGACGGTAGTGGATGAAAAGAAATATGTAAATCCAGACGGCAAGATCAGTACCACGGTGAAAGCAGACGACAGTCTGGCCAGCGAAACAACTCCGGCAGAGGTTACGGAAGCGTCCGCCGGAAACGGGGTAACAGTGGTAGATACCATCCATTATACAGGTCTGGTAGAGGGCAAAGAGTATGATGTGACAGGAACGCTGTATGAAGTCAAAGACGGAGCGGTAGTCGGTGACGCAAAGGCGACAAAGACGACGGTTCTGACAGCGGGAAAAGACGGCAAAGGCGACTGGGAGCTGGATTTTGGAACGGTAGAAGGGATAGAAGCAGGAAAATCTTACGTGGTCTATGAGAAAGCCGTTTCCAAAGAAAATCTGGTAGACGCTAATGGAGACAACAAACCGGAGAGCAAGCAGGAAGTCAAGCATGAAAACCCGACAGATAAATCCCAGACCTTTATCGTAAAGGAGACGCCGAAAAAGGAGGTCACCTTCTCCAAGACCAATCTGGGTGGAGAAGAGATCGCAGGAGCAAGGATCGAGATCAAAAAGGACGGACAGACGGTAGAATCCTGGACCTCCAAAGAGGGAGAAAGTAAGACGGTCAAGCTGGCAGCAGGCACTTATACCTTCCATGAGGAAGCGGCGCCTACCGGGTATCTGAAGGTGACGGATTTCACTTTCACCGTAAAAGAAGACGGAACGGTGGAGCTGGGCGAGATTGCTTCGGAAGATGCTGTAGAATGGAAAGAGGGAAAAGTCGTAGTAACAGATAAGGCAAAACCGGTTGATCCGGAACAGCCGGGCTACGAAAATCCTGCCGGAGAAATCCGCACGACGGTCAAAGCAAACAGCAGTACCGGAAACGAGACGGCACCGGCTCAGGTTTCAGAGAATGAAGCGGAAAGTGGTGTGACTGTAACAGATACCATTTCTTATACCGGACTGGTAGGCGGAAAGACTTATAAAGTGACAGGAAGCCTGAATCTTGTGGAGAATGGGAAAGCGGTAAAAGTGGTGGCAACCGCCACGGCAGAATTAAAGGCCGATGAAAGCGGAAAGGGCAGTTGGGAACTGGATTTTGGAACGATTGCCGGACTGGAAGAAGGAAAATCTTATGTGGTATATGAAAGCGCCAGATCTTTGGAGCGCCTGATAGACACAGATTACGACAACATACCGGACACACCACAGAATCCGGTACATGAAGATCCCAAGGATCCGGCGCAGACGATTACGGTAGTACCCAGAAATCCGGTGTATCCGGAAGGTAAGATCAAGACGATGGTAAAGGCCAACAATGCGACGGCAACATCGGAGCAAAAGGCAAGAGTGACAGCCGAAGAAGCCAAGACAGGTGTGCATGTTGTGGACACCATTGCATATGAGGGGCTTGTAGGTGGAAAAGATTACACTGTAAGCGGAACTCTGATGGAAGTGAAGGCAGGTCAGCCGGTAGGAACTGTGGATACGGTGGAAGCTACAAAGACAGCCGATCAGAGTGGCAGCGGCAGCTGGGAGCTGGATTTTGGCACAAGGCAGGATCTGAAACCGGGAAGCTCTTATGTAGTGTTTGAACGGGTAAAATCAGTAGAACCACTGATTGATAAAGATGGGGATGGTATTTCGGATCAGCCGGATGAGCATACCCATGAAAATCCGGAAGACAAGGCACAGACCTTTACGGTGAAGCCGGAGGAACCGGGTGGAGAAGAACCAAAATATGAAAATCCTGACGGAAAGATCCGCACGACGGTGCAGGCAGGTGACGCTGTGGCAAGCGAGAATGCAGCGGCGGAAGCAAAAGCATCAGAGGATGGTATTGCGGTTACAGATACGATCCATTACACCGGGCTGGTAGGAGGAAAAGCTTACAAGGTAACCGGTAAGCTGAATCTGATAGAAGACGGAAAAGTCGTAAAAACAGTGACGACAGCCACGGCAGAATTTACGGCGGAGCAAAGCGGCAGCGGCAGTTGGACGTTAGACTTTGGAAAAGTCAAAGGACTGGAAGAAGGAAAAACCTATGTGGTATATGAAAGTGCAAAATCTGTGGAGAAGCTGGTAGATACCGATTATGATAATGAACCGGATGCTCCTCACAGCCGTGTGCACGAAGATCCAACGGACAAGGCGCAGACAGTCAACGTGAAACCGGACACACCGCAGCCGGATGAGGAGAACGGAAAGATTCTGACTACGGTGAAAGCAAACAACTCTGTAGGAAGCGCGGATAAGTCGGCAAAAGTCAGCAAAGAAGAAGCCGGACAGGGCGTAAAGCTTGTAGACACCATATACTACGAAGGTCTGAAAGGCGGCAAAGTGTATAAAGTCACCGGAAAGCTGAACCAGATCAAAGATGGAAAAGTAGTTCAGACCGTGGCGGAAGCGACGGCAGAGTTTACGGCAGATCCTAACGGAAAAGGCAGCTGGGAACTGGATTTCGGAACGGTGACAGGACTGAAAGCAGGAGAAACCTATGTGGTATTTGAGCGAGCAGTTTCTGTGGAAAAGCTGATCGATACAGACGGAGACGGAGTTTTGGATAAAGAAGATGTGCATACGCACGAAGATCCAAAGGATAAGGCACAGACCGTTGAGGTCATCGGGGCTTCGGCAGGAAAAGTGAAAGGAAGTCCGAAAACCGGAGATTCCAGCCAGAGTATGCCGTATATCCTGATGATGCTTTCTGTAGCAGCTTTCGGAACCCTGTTCTTTGAAAAAAGACGCAGGATCAAAAGGTAACGCTAAAAAGACAGAGGCTAAAAAGGCGTATAACAAATAACCAATAAAAGACAGCGGGAGATTTCCTTGGAGAAGTTTCTCTGCAGAAAAAAGAGAGATCTTATCTGCAGGGAACCAGGGGAGCTTCCGCTGTTTTTCATATAAACCAGAAATCATTTCCGCTGAGAGATTTTGGAGGAGTGAAAATAACTTCAACGCAGATGGTTAATAAAATAACAAAATAAAAACGTAAAATAAAATAGTTAAAAAATATACAAAAATACTTTTCAGAGGCGGCAGGAAGGCGT
Source organism: Suipraeoptans intestinalis (assembly GCF_034091795.1). NCBI lineage: Bacteria > Bacillati > Bacillota > Clostridia > Lachnospirales > Lachnospiraceae > Suipraeoptans > Suipraeoptans intestinalis. Next base: position 10,901 of record NZ_JAXFXH010000013.1, read on the forward strand.
ATAATAAGATCAGTAAAAAAGAACGGAACGGATTCTAAAGGAGGTGCAAAGGATGGAGCAGGGAAAACTGATCGTGGAACGGCCCTACAAAAAAGTGTATCGTCTGGATAAGAGTATCGTCAAGATATTCGACAGGACGCATCCCAAGTCCCATGTGTTTAATGAAGCACTGAAGATGGCGCGGGTGGAAGAGACCGGTCTTGCCATTCCGAAGCTTCAGAAGGTGGAGCATGTGGATGGACAGTGGGCGATCTTCATTGAGTACAAGGAAGGGAAAACGCTGGAAGAGATGATGCGTGTGGATCCGGCAAACATGGACAAGTACATGGAGGATTTTGTAGATCTGCAATTAGAGATCCACGGAAAAGAGGCCTATCTTTTGGAAAATGGCAGGGACAAACTGGCCAGGGAGATCCAGAGCACCAAAGAACTGGATGCGACCACCAGATACGATCTTTTGACGCGCCTGGAGAGCATGCCAAGACATAGCAAGCTATGCCACGGAGACTTTAATCCCAGCAATGTGATCGTAGGGAAAAATGGAAAACTTACTGCGATCGACTGGGCCCATGCCGTCACGGGAAACGGAGGCGCAGACGCAGCCATGACCTATCTCCTGTTTGCCCTGGAAGACCAGGAGATGGCAAAGCTTTACATGAAGTGCTACTGTAGAAAGAGCGATACGGCAATGCAGTATGTGCAGCAATGGCTTCCGTTGGTAGCGGCGGCACAGTTGGGGAAAAAGGGAGCTTTGAAAAAAGAGTTTCTGATGAACTGGATTGATATTATGGATTATCAGTAAAAAATCACTGTCACTGGCTAAGCAAAACCGGTGGCAGTGATTTTTTCATTTGGAAAAGAGGTGCTTCACGAAAGGGCGTACGAAAAGTGCCTCCAGATGACAGCCCCCATCAAACAACAGGAAAGATCAGGAAAGAGAGACGGAAGAGGCAATTGTAGAAGTGATTTCTAAAAAGCGGTCAATATCACTTCGTCCGTGGCAATGTAAAGGAGAAACACGAAGAGCACCCTCCAACCCCAATGTCTCTATGATCCGCTGTGAATAAGGACTGCTTTTCAGACGCTCAAAGATAGTTACGCCATGTTCCAGATACAGTTGAGAGCAGAGAGAATAGTCGAGCCCTTTAATTCCCATGGCAATGATCAGATCCTTGGCAGTCAGATCCTCTGTATCGACATAGACCTCCACATTTGGAATGTGGCGTAATCCCGGAGTTTTTTCGGTGCCTTCCAACATTCGGTAAAGAAGAGCACGTTCCTGCATATGGATGCGGTGCATTCCTTTTACGAAAAGTGTTCGTCGGTCTGTCGGAACTGAAGTGTTCTCAGAGAGGAAGCTATCAGATCCAATGTCGCACACATAATCGATGACCGCTGTCATCGCAGCAAAATTTCCCGGTGTGGGAGTTCCAAGAGCCCACACATTAGCAGGCTTATGGATTAGCTTGCGATGAGGAAGACTTGCAACACGATCAGAGACATAGGCAAATCCGCAGCCCCTCACACCAAAAAATTTGTAGGGGGCAATATTGGCTACGTCTACCTTCCAGTCTGCTACATCAATAGGAGCATGCGGAGCATGCTGTACAGCATCGGACACGATATAAATATCCGGATTGATTTCTCTGGCACGTCTGGAAATTTCTTTAATATCCATTACATTTCCGGAAATATTAGAAGCTGCCATGATGCTTAAAAGACAGGTGTTCTCGTCTACATGGCTTAAAATGGTATCGACATCCAGCCCTCCGGTAATCCGATTGGCAGGTACTACCCGAAATTCTCTGTGAGTGCGGGCACAGTAATATTCAACGGCATCATGAGCAGAGGGATGCTCTAAAGCAGAAGTAACAGCATTGGTTCCCCAGTCGATTCCTTCCAGGATCGTGCCGACGGCATGAAACATGGTTTGAGAAGCAGATAATTCCGTGATTAAAGCTCCATCCTTTGCGCCGAATACAGTTTCTAAAATGTCCTGTGTACCACATGTTATATAAGAGGACAATTCAAATCCTCGACCACGTACTCTTTCAGGGCAATCAGGAAAGGCCTCTGCCTCTGCCTTTCTTTCAACAGCTTTTTTCAGGCGTAAAGATCCTCCTGAATTTTCAAAAAAAAGGCGGTTTCCATGTTCCGGATCTGCGTCTGCATGGAAAAACTTTTCCTTTAAATGGGCTTGATATTCATCCGAAAATAACTTTCCGTGTTTTTCGTTCATTGATTTTTCCTCCTTTACACGAATGTATCTATCTATTTCATCATAACACAGGGAGAAAAAGTTGAGAAATGAATAATTTGATTGTATAATATTAATAAAATTTATATTTGGAGGTGCAAGATGAATTTGGCGGAAATAGAAACATTCTTGATGATTGTGGAAACAAAAAATATTACGAAAACGGCAGAGACTCTCTTCGTGTCCCAGCCGACAGTCAGTCATCGATTAAAACTTCTGGAAGAGGAACTGGGCGTCAGCCTTTTAATCAGAAAAAAAGGGTATAAACAGGTAGAACTGACTACCTACGGAGAGGAATTTGTGCCCATTGCAGAACGGTGGCTGTATCTCTGGCAGGAAACACAGTCTTTGAAAGAGAAACAGGAAAAATATTACCTGACAGTGGGCTGCACAGATACCCTAAATAGTGCCATGATGTATGATTTATACAGAGAAATGCTGGACGAAGCGGACCGGATGACAAATTTACGGATCAAAACCCACTATTCTTCCGAGATCTATCACTATCTGGAAAAACACGAGATAGATATTGGATTTGTACACCATTATCTTCACTATAAGAATATTCTTGCAGAACCGCTGCTGAGCGAAGAGATGTATATCATTCAGTCGGAGCAGCCGGAGATTGAGAAAGAGGAGATCCATACAGACGAGTTGAACAAAGAGAGGGAGATCTATTTGAGTTGGGAGACTGATTATCAGATCTGGCACAACCAGTGGATTACAAAGGGAGAGAGACCAAGAATGCAGGTGGATACATTTGAATTGTTGTTTCACTTACTGTCAGGAAAAGGCATGTGGGCCATTGCGCCCTCAACGGTAGTGGAGCGGATTCAGAAACTGAAGCAGATCCATGTGAGTAAAATTGCAAATGAAATACGGCCGCCTAGAAGAGTGACCTATAAGGTTACACATAAGCATATGAGCGAGGCGACATTAAAAGCGGTGCAAATGCTTGACAAGCGGATGGAGCTTTATTTAAAGAAAAAGGGATGGAAGACAGATAAATAAAAAATGTTAATATATTATAGATAAATAATTTATTTTTAGAATAAAACAGGATGTGCTATACTCAAGTCAGAAATTGAGATCGAAGAATACTTCCGAAAGAGGAGGAAGAGGGATGGAAGCAAAATTTTTAATTGTGGGAGATTGTGCCATATCCGTCCAACTGGGAGAAGAAATCAGCCTGGAAGTGAATCAGAAGGTAAGGCAGCTCTTTTTGAGACTGACAGAAAAGCCGATAGAAGGAATCCTAGAGATGGTGCCTACTTACGCGGGACTGACGATCCATTACAACCCGGTTCAAATTCGTTTCGGGGAGTTGAAAGCACTGGTGGGGGAAAGGCTCTCCGGTGTGGAAAATATCAGGACAGTGGTTCAGATGGTGAAAGAAATCCCCATTTGCTACGATAAAGAATTTGCGTTAGATCTGGAAGAGTGTGCGGCAATGGAAGATATGACAGAAGAGGAGTTCATCCAGGTTCATTCGGGGGAAGAATATTATTGCTATATGTTGGGATTTGCTCCGGAGCACCCGTATATGGCAAGATTTGGACGACCTTTTCATTTTAAAAGAAGAGAAAGTCCTCGTGTAAGAATACCGGGCCATTCCGTGGTAGCTGCTCAGAATTTGTCAAACATGATTCCCTTTGACCAGCCGTGCGGCTGGAATGTGATCGGAGCGACCCCGGTAGCCTTGTGTGATTACAGAAGAAAAGATCCTTTTTTAATTCATGCAGGAGACTGGGTGAAATATATTCCGGTGAGCCGCAGAGAATATGAGAAAATAAAAGAACAGGACTGCAAGGGAAACTACCGGGTCAGAACCTATGAAAAAAGGATGGTGTAGGAATGGGCATACGGGTGGAAAGTCCGGGGATCCAGACGACGGTGCAGGATGAAGGACGATTTGGATATCAGCAGTTTGGAGTATCGCCGGCAGGTCCTATGGACAGAAGAGCATTTCATATTGCAAACATTCTGGCAGGAAATGACAGAACGGAAGCGGCGCTGGAAATGACCTTTCAGGGAGCGGATCTTGTATTTGAGCAGGAAAATATAATCGCTATAACGGGAGGGGATCTGTCTCCCAGGATCAATGGAAACCCGGTGGATATGTATAGGGCTTTGGAGGTAAAAGAGGGAGATTTACTTTCCTTCGGGTTTGCATCAGGCAATGGATGCAGGGCCTATGTGGCAGTTTCAGGAGGCCTGGAAGTACCGGTGGTGATGGGAAGTAAATCTACGTTAATGCGAAATCAACTGGGTGGAGTGAAAGGGCGAAAACTGGAAAAAGGAGATAGGATCGGCTTCCGGAGTCCTAAAAGCCGATTGAACCAGATGGACAGGAGAATCTTGAAACCAGAAAGATATTGGGGACAGGAGATTGTGTTACGTGTGGTTACCGGTCCTCAGGATACAGAATTTGAGGAAGAAGAGATTCGTAAATTTTTTTGGTACAGCGCAGTAATTACCAACGAGTTTGACAGGATGGGATGTCGTTTGGAAAGAAAAGAGCCTCTTCGACATAAAAAGGATGGAAACATCATCACAGATGGCATTGCATTTGGCTCTATCCAGGTACCTACAAACGGACAACCGATTATTATGTTAGCAGATCGCCAGAGTACAGGGGGCTATACAAAGATCGGAACAGTTATTTCCGTAGACCTCCCCAGACTTGTGCAAAGTGTTCCGGGCAACAGAGTACGTTTCGTAAGGGTGGGAATCGAACTGGCACAAAGCTTGTACATCAGGGAAGTTGAGGAGTTGAATCAACTGGAAGCTGATTTAAACAGAAAGGAGTAGAAAGAAATGAAAATTGTCGTGTTGGATGGATATACATTAAATCCCGGAGATATTAGCTGGGAGGGGCTGGAAGCTTTTGGAGAAGTAAAAGTATATGATCGGACAAAAGAAGAGGAGATTATAGAGCGTATAGGAGACGCGCAGGCGGTCTATACCAACAAAACACCTATCACCAGGAAGGTGTTGGAGGCATGCCCGCAGATCCGGTTTATTGGAGTACTGGCGACGGGGTACAATGTGGTGGACATAGAGGCGGCAAAGGAAGGAGGGATTCCGGTTTCTAATATCCCTACCTATGGAACAGATGCGGTAGGACAATTCGCCATTGCGCTGCTGTTGGAGATCTGTCATCATATTGGACACCATTCTCAGGCGGTGCGTGATGGAAAGTGGAGCCGTAGTGCAGACTGGTGCTTTTGGGATTATCCCTTGATCGAATTGGCAGGAAAGACAATGGGGATCATAGGGTTTGGAAGAATCGGGCAAAGCACCGGGCGTATTGCGAAGGCACTTGGAATGCAGGTAATCGCAAATGACGCATTTGAAAGCGAGGCGGGAAGAGAAATAGCAACCTATGTGGACAGGGAGACCCTGTTAAGAGAGTCAGACGTCATAGCGCTGCATTGTCCGCTGTTCCCGGAAACAGAAGGAATCATCAACAAGGAAAATATACAAAAAATGAAGGACGGCGTTATCCTTTTAAATAATTCCAGAGGACCTTTGATCGTAGAAGAGGATCTGGCGGCTGCGCTGGAATCGGGGAAAGTCTATGCAGCGGGGCTTGACGTGGTTTCTACAGAGCCGATTCGGGAAGACAATGTGCTGTTAAAGGCAAAGAACTGTTTTATTACGCCACATATTTCCTGGGCACCCAGAGAATCCAGACAGAGGCTGATGGATATTGCAGTGGAAAATTTAAAAGCATTCAAAAACGGAACACCGCAAAATGTTGTGAACCCATAGTAGGCGGTAGTTTAGGACAGAAAGACAGTGAGGAGGTGAACTATGTACACCATCGATTTAAACAGTGACATGGGAGAGAGCTTTGGGGCTTATAAATTGGGAGGAGACGAAAAACTGATCCAGTATGTGACTACGGCAAACGTGGCATGCGGATGGCATGCGGGCGATCCTGTGGTCATGGATACCGTTGTGCGGATGGCAAAAGAAAGAGGTGTTATGGTAGGGGCACATCCGGGTTATCCGGATCTGATGGGATTTGGAAGAAGGAAGATGGTCTTGTCCTTTCAGGAAGTGAAAAACTATGTTCGCTACCAAATAGGAGCGTTGGCGGCATTTACAAAAAGTTATGGGATGAGGCTCAACCATGTGGCGCCTCACGGAGCAATGGGAAACCAGTGCCAGTATGATGAAGAGATTTCCACAGCTATCGTGGAAGCGGTGCTGGAATTTGACAAGGAACTTATAATATATTACTGCGCAGGCGCTGTTTTGGGAGAGATTGCAGAGAGCAGAGGACTTCGGACGGCATCCGAGATCTTTGCAGATAGGGCCTATATGGACGACTTATCCCTGGTTCCCAGAAAGATGGAAGGGGCCATGATCACAGATGAAGAAATTGCGATCGCAAGATGTATCCGCATGGTGAAGGAGGGGAAGGTAACTTCCATCAGCGGAAAGGAACTGGCTATCCGGGGCGATACCCTATGTGTACATGGAGACGGTCCAAAAGCGCTGGAGTTTGTAGAAAAAATCAGAACGGCCTTTGTGCAGGAGGGAATTGAAATCAAACCTTTATAGCAGAGCATGTAAAAAGGTCAGGATGCAAGGCATCGGCTGAATCAAAGAAGATAGAGAGTATAACGTAAGAAGACGATCTTTGGTTTGTCCGGTGCTTTTTTTAACCTTTTTTGTGAGAGTTAGACAGTGTGTTTCAAAAAATAAGTAAACCAGGAAAGGAAGCGGAAGGATGAAAAAAGAAGAGAAACAATCGGCATCGGTAGTAAGAAAGATGATGATAGCGCTGGCGGGGGGACTGGTGGTAGGCCTTGGGTTCATGCTCTTAAGAAGTTATCTCCTGTCGGAGGGAAGAGAAGCCGTCTGGGATGGAATCAACCGCCTGCTATTTCAGGATATCACAGGAGAGCAGGGTGTTGGAGCAGTCGGGTTGTTTTATATTGTGGGACAGGTATTTATGAGAGGATTACAGCTGGCGATCGTACCTTTAGTTCTGGTATCATTGAGCTTGGCCATGTGCAGCATATCCAGTTCTTCCAAATTAGGAAGGATAGCAGGAAGAACGCTCCTGGGATTCTTTTTATTCTATGCATGCGGTGCGTTTTTAGGAGGAACGGTGGCATATCTCGTAAAAAGCGGCGGTTTCTTTGATGTTAAGCTTCCCAAAGAAGCAGTAACGGAAGCAGCCACGATCGCAGCTTTCAATCCATTGGCGACCATCGTGGAGGCGGTTCCGTCTAATATCACAGCCGCTTTCAGCAGCAATAACAGTATTCTGGCGGTTGTGGTGGTTGCGATCATTATGGGACTGAGTATGAATGCGCTGGGAAAGAAGGCGGATCCGCTGAAGGCAGTACTGGAAAGCGGAAATGAGATCATACAGATGTATCTGACATTTTTGATCAATAAAGTGGGACCTGTTGCAATCTTCTGTCTGATTTCAAGGACCTTTGCAATCTATGGAGTGGAATATCTGGCACCGGCAGCTTCCTATGTTGTATCTGCAATGATCACATTATTTGTACTGACGATAGTCTTGTATCCATTGGGAATCTGGGTAACGACAAGGCTGAATCCATGGCAGTTTATCAAAAAGATCGCAAAGGTAGGAGTGTTTGGATTTTCAGTCAATTCTTCCGCAGCAACACTGCCGCTGAATACCCGGACAAATCTGGATGAATTGGGCTGTTCGGAGGAAATTACCAGCTTCGTGCTTCCTACGGGGATGACGATCAATATGAATGGAACAACAATCATGCACATGTTTGCAGTGACTTTTATTGCGACAGCGTCGGGAATTGATGTGACGCCGGCAAATCTGGCAGTAGTAGCCTTTTTGTCGATCTGTGCTGCGATGGGGTGTCCAGCTATTCCGATCGCGGGAACCACGCTGATCGTGACAGTCCTCTCCGGAATGGGGTGGACAACAGATGCCTGCATGATTGCATACGCACTGGTAGTTGCTATTAACAGACCGGTGGAAATGGCTTTACTGCCGCTGAATGTAATAGGGGATGCGGCAACAAACGTGATCGTGAATGCAAAAGAAAAGGAACTGGACCTGGATCTATACAATCAATAGGCAAGAAGAAAAAAGAGTTGTTTTCGACGGAGAGTGAAGGCATACTGTCGGGGAACAACTCTTTTTTTATTCCTACGAAGATGTGTTTGGTCAAACAAAAAAGTATTTCACCGGGACTGTACTCTTGTGGCACATTTCCCTGCCGCAAAAGCGATCCGCTGCAAGCGGATCGCCCTGTAATACGGATAAACAGAATGGACGAAAGCAGATCATCGTAAAGGCCGACATTGGAGCAGCCGAAAAACCTGTTCTGCTGTCAGAGATAAATTTTCTTTTGCTGTCTCGGGAGATAAGGCTTCCTCTAGGGTGACAACATTGCGCAAAATAGGAAAAAAAGCATCAATGCCCGCTGCATTACAAGCGGTGGCATCTTTTGTGGCGCTGCCGGAAAAAGCGATTACGGTGGCGCCAAATTGTTTGGCCAGTTTGGCGATGCCTACAGGAGCTTTTCCCATGGTTGTCTGAGCATCCAGACGCCCTTCTCCCGTAACGACAACATCCGCTGTTTTCAGCTCTTCTGTAAGATGGGTTGCTTCCATGATCAGTTGGATTCCGGGAGTTAAGGAAGCCTGCAGATAGCTTAAACATGCAAAGCCCATACCTCCGGCGGCCCCGGAACCAGGAGTATCACGAAAACAGTTGTGCATTGTTTGTTCTGTGACAGAGGCGTAGTGTGCCATAGCGGCATCTAAGGGGGCTTTTAATGCTTCTGTGACTCCCTTTTGCGGGCCATAGATGTAGGTGGCTCCGGTGGGACCACAAAGGGGATTGGACACATCACAGGCTATCTGAAACTGGCAGAGTTTCAACTCCGGAAGTACATGTGCTGCGGATATGGAGAAGATCTTAGACAAAGCGCTTCCACCCATACCCACGTCAGCTCCGTTTTGATCAAGAAATCTGTAACCCAGGGCTTTTAGCATGCCGACACCACCGTCATTCGTAACACTTCCGCCGATCCCAATGATGAAATGCCGGCATCCACGCTGGATGGCATCCCGGATCATCTCTCCGACTCCGTAGGTAGTGGCTGTCAGAGGATCTTTTTCAGATTCTGGGATCAAAGTAATTCCGGCGGCGCTGGCCATTTCCAGAACAGCCAGCTGTCTGTCTGGCCAATAGCCGTAGTGTACGGAAACCGGGGCTCCCAAAGGACCGGAAACACGCAAAGAAATCGTCTGCCCGCCGAGTCCGGCGATCAAAGCGTCGGCGGTTCCTTCTCCGCCATCGGCAAGAGGCTTGACAACCACCTGTGCAGAGGGATGAGCAGCCAAAATCCCTTCTTTTGCAGCTATGCCGGCCTCCATGGAAGAAAGGCTCCCCTTAAAGGAATCGATTGCAACAACAACTTTCATAGGTGTCCTCCTAAATAGATAATCTGCATATATAGTTCCATAATTATGAAGTAATATAGACAGTATATCGGCTTTCAGAAGAAAAGACCATAGTATTTATACCAAAAAATAACGTATCAAGAAACGAAAAACAGGTACATGAAACAATGAAAATTCCTTAGGCTTCAAGGCAGCAGAGTGCCAGCTGAAGAAAAACAGCATCCTGAAATTTTCTGGGATTCCAGGAAGTTTTCTGGGCAATGCAGTTCAGCTGATACTGCAGGGTATTTTTGTGAATGTGAAGCTGTCCGGCAGTCTTTGTCAGGGAGAGGTTGTTGGAAAAATAGCAGTTCAACAAATGACACTCTTTGTCTGTGAGCGATTTTAGCACCTGAGAAGCAAGTATCTGCCGGGCTTCAGGAGGGAGATGTTCCAGCACAAATTCTAAAGACAGGCAGCGGCTGTCGTAGAAATCAGAACAGATCCGTTCGGCATGGGTTCTTGCAAGAGAAGCGCTGCGGTAGGAATGATGAAGCTGATGGATAGGAGTGAAGCTGCCCAAGCCGGAAACGACCTGTCCGTGGAAACGGGCAGAAAAATCTCCCGGAATAAAGTTTCTAAAGGATGCTTCGTCAAAAATTGCGATCCACTCGTTGGGATACAGATAATGGAAGAGCGGACACGCTAAACCGCGAAAATAAAACCGAAGAGACGTTTCTAAAGAGATATCGTTCATGTAGAGAGCAAATACGGCATACTGTTTTTTTGAGGAAATACGGTATTTGTCCAGCAACAGGTGCAGCTGAGAAGGATCCTGTATGTTGTTGTAGATCAACGAGGTGACAAGGTAGTGGATCGCCCTGCTTTCAGACAGAAACTCTTCGCTCAGATGCTGTTCTTTGAAAAAAACTTCAGAGATTTTTGTGATGAGAAATCCATAAGATTTCAATTCTTCAGGCGGACCTGTGATCCCAATCGCAGCAATTGGAGCATGATCAAGAAAAATAGGGTAATTGATACCAGGCTTTGATCCCTGAAAAGGATGTGCGTCATCTACAAATACGGGAAGTCCCCTGTGGATGGCAGAAGCTCCTGCCGCATGAACGGTACCTATGCGCTCAGGGTCGGTGCTGGCAATGATCTTCCCGGAAGGAGCGATCAGATTGGTATCTCTTTTGACAACTTCATGGATTGCGTGGACGATCTGGTTGGCCAGGCCATCAGATAGATGCATGGGCGTATCCTCCATTTGATGGAATATATGACAATAGGGGCGTGCGTGCAAGAAAACAAAGGCGTATGTTAAGTGGAAAGATCCGGCGTCACGTTAAACAATCCGAGCATCCGCTGGCGGGAGCCTTCATCTCCTACAAAGAGGAGAACATCGCCGTTTTGGATCTTTTCGTAAGGGCCGGGAGAAACATAAATGGAATCTCCGCGTTTGACGGCAACGATGGTTGCACCCGTCTGCTGCCAGATATTGATCTCGCCGATGGAATGGCCAAGGAAGTTGCACTGCTGGTCTATCTTCATATCGTAGGGGATCAGGTAGGCAGTACTGTGATCTCTCTGGGTCTGGGCAATCAGTTCGTCCAGCAAATTGACCATTTTATCCAGGTGAAGTTTCTGGGCATGGATGGTGTCCAAAAGACTCTCCCTGGTTTTACTGATAGAGATCGTACTTTGATACCGGTCAAAAAACAACTGTGCCTTTTCCCGTGAGGCTACGTAGGTCCCGCTTCCGTGCCGGCTGGTGACGATTCCCATATCTACAAGGATCTGAACTGCCTTTCGGGCAGTTTCGGGGGATACATGAAAAGTATTCGCCACCATGGAGCGTACCGTCAGTTTTTCTCCCACCGCATACCAGCCTTCGGCAATTTTTTCCGCCAGTTCCACTGCGATCTGGTGATATCTGGATTCATATATGTATTTGTCTGGGTGTTTTGCTTTCGATTCAGACATGATCTCACCTCATTTCCAATATTGTATAGAAATAATTTACCACAAAATGAAAAAAAATTACAGAACTTTTGACAAAGTGACAACATGGAGTTATAATAAAGTTGTCACTTAAGCGAAAAGAAGGGCAAAAATAGAAAAACAGGGGCAGCAGCTTGAAGGAAACAAAGGTGCTGCTTCCGTTTTTAGCCATAGACCGGTGACGGGAAGATCGTATTGTGTGAAAGGATAGGAGGCGTTTGTATGAGCGGACAAACAAAGAAGTCAGAGTTTAACAAGGTATTATCATCGAAGGATATCCTGGTGATCGCATTTGGGGCAATGATCGGATGGGGATGGGTCATCTCTACCGGCGACTGGATCCATAGAGGAGGCGTTTTGGGCGCCGCACTGGGGTTTGTTCTTGGAGGGATCATGATCTTCTTTGTGGGACTGACCTATGCGGAGCTGACGGCGGCGCTTCCACAGTGTGGAGGAGAGCACGTTTTTAGTTATAAAGCAATGGGACCCACCGGTTCTTTCATCTGTACCTGGGGAATCATTCTGGGATATGTGGGGGTAGTTTGCTTTGAGGCCTGCGCATTTCCCACCATCGTATCTTATATTTTCCCAGGCTTCCTGAAAGGGTATCTTTATACGGTAGCAGGATTTGATGTATATGCCACCTGGCTGGCTCTGGCTTCTGCTACAGCGGCAGTTATGATGTTTATCAACATTCTGGGGGCAAAAACGGCGGCCAATGTACAGACCATCTTGACTGCGATTATTTTTACGGTAGGGGTCGTACTGATCGCCACATCGGCAGTTCGCGGAGATACGAGCAACCTGGTGCCACAGATGTTTGCAGGAAGTGGAAACAGATCGGTAATCAGCCATATCCTACATGTAGCGGTAATGACGCCGTTCTTCTTTATCGGATTTGACGTAATCCCCCAGGCGGCGGAAGAGATTCAGGGTTCTTTGAAAAAAATAGGGAAAATCCTGATATTATCGATTGTTTTGGCAGTCGCATTTTACTCTTTGGTGATCATAGCAGTGGGATATCTGCTGGATCCGGCAGAGGTCAATGCTTCTATGGCGGGAAGCGGGCTGGTAACGGCAGATGCCATGGTAAAAGCTTTTGGAGTAAAGGCGGTTTCCAACGTGGTGATCATCGGAGGCCTGTGCGGGATCATTACCAGCTGGAATTCTTTCATGATAGGCGGAAGCAGAGCCATGTACTCTATGGCGGATTCCAATATGATACCGAAGGCTTTCGCCAAATTGCACCCCAAATATAAAACGCCGGTAAATGCATTGCTGCTGATCGGGATCATCTCCATGTTTGCGCCGCTGGCAGGCAGGCAGATGCTGGTTTGGATCTGCGACGCGGGAAATCTGGGATGCTGCCTGGCTTATTGTATGGTGTCTGCCTCGTTCCTGATCCTGAGAAAAAAGGCTCCGGATATGCCAAGACCCTATATGGTAAAGCATTACAAGCTTGTAGGATATACGGCTGTTCTCATGTCAGGAGCCATGGTGCTGATGTATCTGATACCGGGATCGGGAAGTACGCTGACGATCCAGGAATGGTGCATGGCAGGAGGCTGGGCGTTTCTGGGTCTGGTATTCTACGTTGCCAATAAGAAAAAGTATGGCAGTGAATTCGGACACCATACGGACATCGAAATTGAATACAGTGAAACAGACATGGAGGCCATTCGGCTGGCGAAAGCCGGGCGCAGATCGAAAGAGACAGAGGCGGTAGCTGCACAGGAGGCTGTGTCCGTGTAACGCTCGGGGGAAATTCAGACTTTTCCTGAGAGAAAGACAGGAGAATGGAGAGAGATCGGACAGATCTGCGCAGAAAAATAGAGGAACGGCTATTAGAATGGAATCGTAGGGCTCAGGCAGGGCTTTACGGTTTCATTTTTGTTAGAGAAAGCAGGGAAGGTAGTTAGAAAAAAGAAAGGAAAGGGAACATGCACAAATGCGTAATGAAGATTGGGAAAGACAGAAAGAAAGTGCCCATGAGCACTTGACATTTTTAGATTAGGAAAATAAAGAAAAACTCTTGCAAAAGAGTGGAAGGTGTGGTAGGATAAAATTCGGTCGATTTTGAGAGACCAAATCTGGCTCCGTGGTCAAGAGGTTAAGACATCGCCCTTTCACGGCGGTAACACGGGTTCGATTCCCGTCGGAGTCACTGTTATGTATGGCGCAGTAGCCAAGTGGTAAGGCATGGGTCTGCAACACCCTGATTCACCGGTTCAAATCCGGTCTGCGCCTTTTACAAAGAGGCTGTAAGGAAACCGTCACGGCGGTCTGCAGCAGGCATACAAAAAAGACGATGAGACGAAGCGGCCTCATCGTCTTTTTTGTATGCGCAGGACAAAGGCAGAGGACTAGGCGACGTGAAGCATCTGGATCAGAAAGATCCAAGTCAGACCATAGTAGGCGACCACTGCCACCAGATCGTTGATGGTGGTGATCAGAGGGCCGGATGCAACCGCCGGATCCACTTTGACTTTATGAAAGAACAAAGGGATCAGAGTCCCTACCAGACTGGAAATGACCATGGCCAGCAGCAGGGAAGTGCCTACGCAGCCGGAGATTAAAAACGCGGAAAGCAGGGAATAGCCTTTGAAAAAATCAATGTACAGTCCCAGGAAAAGGAAGGACAGGCCTCCCAGAAGCAGTCCGTTGCAAAATCCCACCTTCATTTCCTTCCAAACCAGAATCCCCTTATCTCTGGCACTGAGATCTTCGTCCATCAGAACACGAATCGTTACCGCCAGGGACTGTGTTCCCACATTCCCGGCCATATCCAGGATCAGCGATTGAAAACAGATGACAATGGGCAAAACAGCCACGACAGCTTCAAAAGCACCGACGACAGAAGATACGATCATACCGAGAAACAAAAGGATAATCAGCCAGGGAAGCCGTTTCCGCATACTGATCCCGGTGGTTTCCCGAAGGTCCTCCTCGGCGGTCAGACCGGCAAACTTTGCATAATCCTCTCCCAGTTCATCGTCTACTGCTTCAATCACTTCCTGGGCAGTCAGGATTCCGATGATCTCTTTTTTTGCGTTTAGGACAGGAAGAGAAGCTTCTGCGTAATTTTTAATACGCTCGATGCTGTCAGAGATCTTTGCGTGGTCGGGCAGATACGGATAAGAATAGCTGATCAGAGAATCCAGATGGTCGTGCTCTCTGGCGATGATCAGGTCCTTCAGATCGATAGCTCCGCTGAAGGTGTTTTTTTCATCGACGACATAAATGGTGGAAATATTGTCATGCTCCCCTGCCTGCTTTACCAGCTCGTGCATGGCCTGGCGAACGGTTAAGGTGTTTTTGATGCAGATATAATTATTTGTGATCAGACTGCCGATCTCATCTTCCTCATACGAATGGATCAGTTTGATGTCGGCCTTTACATCTTCCGTCAGGATGGGACGCAGCCTGCTTTTTGTGTCCTCATCCAGGAGCCGCAGCAGATCGGCGGCATCGTCAGAATCCATTTTGTTGATGACGGCGGCAAGCTGAGGGATTTCAAGCTCTGCAACATATTCGGCAGGATCGTCCATAAAAGAAACGATCCCGGATATCCATTCGGGCCCAAGAATGTGATACAGGCGGATACGCTCTTCCTTTGTTAATTCGTCCAGGCTTTGCGCAATATCATGTTCGTGGTAATCATGCAGCTTTTCGGCCAGGTCCCGATCTGACAGCCGTCCTCTTATAATAGCCAAAATTTCGCTGCGAACTACAATTTCTTCTCGTCTTTCTTTTTCCATAACAGCCTCCATTCTCCTTAAAAAAGGGCATAAAAAATCCATCGCATAAACGCGGCACACATCGGTGCGGTTTCAAGGACGATGGAAAAAGGCCTGGAATTTCGTTACAAAAGGGCGCCGCTGCGGACACTTGGAACGGAAGGCAGGTCTTTTTCATCGTCATACATACTTCGACTATCACAACTGTCCATACATTTCGCCTCCTTTTATAGATATCCCGTTTATTATAACACCGGCCGGGACGTTTGTATATCCCCTGGTGAGAGGAGCTATCGGCAGGAATTACGGAGCATCTGTTCCGAAAGGGAGAGGAGTGGTACAAGAAAGGGAGGATCAGGACGATTGTGCAATTCGGCAGGATAATCCAGAGAGTCGTCTGAAAAAAGGTTGCCCTATAATAGAGGCAGATACCTAATTCGGGAAACAAAAAATATAAGAAAAGAGAGGGAATAAGATGGAACGAAAGAATCTTTGGCAGACTTACACAAACAGTCAGTTAGAAGAACTGGAAAAGACAGCGGAGAATTACCGGCATTGTCTGGATGAAGGGAAAACAGAACGAGAATGCGTAAAAACAGCAATCAGACTGGCAAAAAAAGAAGGCTATCAGGATATGAAAGAGCTAATAGGAACCGGAAAGCAACTGCGGCCGGGAGATAAAGCCTATCTGGATTATATGGGAAAGGCGCTTGTCTTATTCCACGCAGGGGCGGCGCCCATAGAGCAGGGAATGAATATCCTGGGTGCGCACATTGATTCTCCTCGGATTGATATCAAACAGAATCCACTGCATGAAACAGAAGGACTTGCCTATTTGGACACGCACTATTACGGCGGGGTGAAAAAATATCAGTGGCTGGCTCTGCCGCTGGCCATACACGGGGTAGTCGTCAAAACATCCGGAGAAAAGATAGAGATATGTGTGGGGGAAGAAGAAACAGATCCGGTTCTGGTTATCACAGACTTGCTTCCACATTTGGACAAGAAAAGACGGGAGCAGAGCGCAGACAAGTTTGTGGATGGGGAACAAATGGATCTTCTGATCGGAAACCGTGCACAGGAGGAAGGGGAGCATCCGGTAAGCCAGGGGATTCTGAAGCTTTTGCGGGACAGATACGGCATGGAAGAGGAAGATTTTCTGTCTGCCGAATTTGAGATCGTACCGGCAGGAAAAGCGCGGGAGTGCGGACTGGATCAGAGCATGATCCTGGCATATGGACAGGATGACAGGGTGTGTGCATTTTCTTCCCTGTTTGCCATGCTGGAGGCGCAGGAGATCACAAGAACCAACTGCTGCCTTCTCGTTGATAAGGAGGAGATCGGGAGTGTGGGAGCCAGTGGAATGACGTCACGGTTTTTTGAAAATGCGGTGGCGGAATATCTGCTGCTGCGTGAGGGAGAAAACTACAGCGATCTGCTGCTTCGAAGGACCCTTGCAAATTCAAAAATGCTTTCATCTGATGTAAGCGCCGGATATGATCCTATGTATGAGGACGCCTTTGAAAAGAAAAACGCAGCGTTTTTAGGAGAGGGACCTGTCTTCAACAAGTATACCGGAGCGGGAGGCAAGAGTGGATCCAATGATGCCAACCCGGAGTATATTGCACAGATTCGCGGGATTATGGAAAAGGCCTCAGTACGTTTTCAAACGGCAGAGCTGGGGAGAGTGGATGTAGGCGGCGGAGGTACGATTGCGTATCTGATGTCTGTGTATGGAATGGAAGTGATCGATAGTGGAGTAGCGGTATTAAGTATGCACGCCCCCTGGGAAACGACAAGCAAAGCGGATATTTATGAAGCCGTCAGATGCTACAAAGCATTTTTGGAGGCGTCCTTTTTGTAAAATGGAATGCAGGAAGAAGCAGGCAGGCTTCCGAAGCTAGGGAGCTGCGTCGTCATCGACTTTCCGAAGTCCATCGCTGATTCCTTTGACAGAAGAAGCATAGGCGGAAGGGGACATTCCGGTAGAGATGCGAAACTGCCTGGAGAAATACGCAAGAGAGCCGTACGAAAGGAAATAGGCCAGCTCCGTCATGGTCATGGTACCGTCCCGGATAATATCCTTTGCCCGCTGGATCTTCATTTTGTTAAAGTGGTCGATCACACCGCAGTGGAGCTGTTTGTGGAACAGAGACTGAAGGGCGGATCGGGAAATGGAAAAGGTATTGCAGATATCGGAAACATGGAGATGCTCACAAATATGATATTCCATGTATTTTAAAATTTCAGAAAGACGTTCCTGCTCAGCAGACTCCTGTACCGGAGAAAATCTGTGGACAGGGCGGGAGGCGTGGTGTTCATCCTGGTGTTCCCGCACCAGCGTGATCAGAAACAGCTCCAGGTGAAGGAGGATCATCTGCTGGGATCCAAAGGGGGTGCATTCCTTTATCTGTATCTGCTCGATGGACGGAATATGTAAGGGAGTAGACAAAGTTTGTCTGGCTTCAGCGATCATGCCGGAGATCAGAGAGCGCTCCTCCCTACTGAGGGTAAAGGTTTTGTGAATAAAAAAATCCATGGCAGAAGAAGCGGAAGTAAAGGAAACTGCCACCAGGTTGGGAGAATCTTTTCCGATAGATTTGATTGCATGAAATTCGTCAGGCTGGTGAAAAATGATATCACCGGCATGGAGTGTGACCCAGGTACGGTCGGCGCAGACGGCAACGGTTCCCTTGTCCACATACAGAAATTCCCAAAAATCATGAGCTTCTCCGCGGAATTCAAAATTTTTCATGTATTCGAAATAATGGATGGTAATAATAGAATCGATAACAATGGAATGTTCCAGTACTGTTTTTACATAGCTCATAAAAGCCCTCCTGACAATATTGTAATAGGGTGTGGATAATTAGACAAGAAGCAAGGACGAAATATCAAACAATTATGTGCAAGTTATAATATAATGTGTAAAAAGCTGACAGAAAATTGGTGATTTTACCAATGAAATGAAGGGGATATCATGCTAAGCGTAAAAAAGAATGAAACAGAAATCAGGATAGAGGAGACAACCTTGAACGTTACACTTTTAAGGGGGGAAGCCTGTTGGAAATGGGACCAAGGATATGTTCCCCGGATGGAAAGTGAAGAGAACACGTGGAAATTCACAGATGCAACAACTATCCGGCATGAAATTGTGGAAAATGGAGTAGGGGCAGGGATCCGTAGCCACTTTGGAGGATTTGAGAGCGATGGAAAGAGCTGTTCCTATGAATTTGAAACCCTTGTCTGGATAGAAGCCTGTACAGGAGACGTATTTTTTGAATGGATCCCTCTGTGCGAAGAAGGGATGCAGATCCGGCGGGTATACTGGCCCGGACATATGGCCTTTGAGAAAGCAAGCCCTGACTGGTATACGGTACTGAATATGCAGCAGGGAGTATTGATCCCAAATACATGGGAAACAAAGCTGGATGAGATTCCGTTTGAAGGACGTTTTGGAACAGCCGGCGGATATATGCCGTGGTTCGCACAGTTTAGAGGAGAAGAAGGCTATGTGGCGATCTGTACGACTCCGTGGAACGCAGGGTATGGAGTGAAGCACCCTGAACAAGGACCGTATACGCAGGTGGGGATCTGGTTTGAGCCCAGCCTGGGAAAGATGGAGTACAGGCGGATAACCCGGTATACCCTGATAGAAGAAGGAGACTACAATACTGCCTGCAAAATTTACAGAAGGTATGTAAAGGAAGACGGAAGGCTTTGCACGCTGGCAGAAAAGGCTGCCAGAGTACAGCGGGTGGATGAGCTGATCGGCTGCAGTTTTTTGCACAAGGGAATTAAGACCTATGTGCAGCCACAGTCAGATTTTTACGATGCAAAGCATCCGGATAAAAATAACCGGCTGACCGGATTTGCCACAAGGGCAAAAGAGATCGCCGACCTGCATCAAAAAGGCGCGGGAAAGCTGTATCTGCATCTGGATGGATGGGCAGAGCCGGGGTACGACAACAATCATCCCGACTATATGCCCCCATGTAAAGAAGCCGGAGGCCGGGAAGGAATGAAAGAGCTGGCAGATACCATGCATCGGTGTGGCGATCTGTTTGGGATTCACGATCAATACAGGGATTATTACAGATCGGCAGCCAGCTTTGAGGAAGAGTACGCCTGTCGTCTGGTAGACGGCAGCATCCCGACACATCAGAGATGGGCAGGCGGACCGCAGTCTTACCTGTGCGGAACGCAGGCGCCCTATTATGTCAGAAGAAATTTCACGGCGCTGGAAGAGCAGGGGATCCAGTTGGACTGTGCGTATCTGGATGTGTTCACCTGCAATGAGGGAGACGAGTGCAACAATCCCCGCCACAGGATGACCAGAAAAGACTGTCAGGAGGAAAGAAACCGCTGCTTTGACTATCTGATGTCAAAAGGGATTCTTCCAAGCTCCGAAGAAGTAAGCGACTGGTGTGTACCCAGCATGGTATTCAGTCATTATGCTCCTTATGATTTTATGCTCCGTCAGCCGGGAAGTCCCAGGTACGGGATTCCGGTGCCCCTGTTCAGTCTGGTCTATCACGACTGTCTGATCGTGCCGTGGATGATGGAAAAAGTCAGTGAGACGGAAGACTATATGCTCTATGCGCTTTTAAACGGAGGAGCGCCGTATCTTTGCAGGGACGGGGCCTATCCGAATGTGGACGGTGCATTTGACGAGGGAATCCGGCTCAGCCTGGAAGAAAAAATCGAAAGATGTAAGGCTGTTTCAAGGCTGCATCAAAAAATTGCAAAATGTGAAATGGTAAGGCATACGATGGTGAACAAGGATCCGGGGATCCAGAAAACGGAATTTGCAGACGGAACAGAAGTAACTGTGGACTTTTACCAACAGATCTACAGAATAGGAACGAAAACAGAGGTGGGAGAATGGAAAAAGGTGTAAAGGTTGTGATCGCAGGACTGGGAAGCAGAGGAAGGGAAGAGTATGCAAAGCTTGCCAGACTGGATCCGGGAAAAATGGAGATTGTTGCCATAGCGGATCCGGATCTTCAAAAGCTGAGAATGACGGCAAAAGAGTATCATATCCCGGAGGAGCGTTGTTTTACCAGTGCAGAAGAATTATTTGCCTGCACGCGGATGGCAGATGCAGCGATCATCGCAACACAGGATCGTCAGCATGTACCGCAGGCGCTGCTTGCTTTGGAAAAAGGGTATGATCTGCTGTTGGAAAAGCCGGTATCTCCCGACCTTCAGGAATGTATCCGGCTGGAGGAGGCTGCGAGAAAATATGGGCGGCGTGTGGTAGTCTGTCATGTGCTGCGGTACACACCCATTTATCAAAAGGTAAAGGAACTTCTGGAAACGGGAGCCATTGGAGAGGTGGTATCCATCGCGGCAACGGAAAACGTGGGGTGGTTTCATCAGGCACATAGCTTCGTTCGTGGAAACTGGTCAAATTCTGACGAAACAAGCCCGATGATCCTTCAGAAATGCTGCCATGATATGGATCTGTATCTGTGGCTGGCAGGAAAAACCTGTGAGTCCGTGTCTTCTTACGGGAGCATGTATCACTTTAAAAAAGAAAACGCTCCGGAGGGAAGTACGGACCGATGCCTGGATGGGTGTCAGGCAAGACGGGAGTGTCCGTTTGACGCAGAAAAAATCTATATGGACAACCGGATCATTGGGTACCGGACGGGGCACCGCCAGTGGCCGCTGGATGTGCTTGTTCCGGAAGGACCCAGTGAAGAAACGTTGATGGAGGCGTTGCGGACCGGAAAATATGGCCGCTGTGTTTATCGGTGCAACAACAACGTGGTAGACCACCAGGTGGTCAATCTGAATATGACGGACGGAACGACGATGAGCTTTACTATGAGCGGATTTACCTCCTCGGTTTCCCGCTATGCAAAATTCATGGGAACGCGGGGAGAGCTTACTGTAAATATGGATTCCCAGGAACCGGAAAAAGGAGAAATCTGTATTCGCAGGTTTGATGCAGAAGTCACGGAGATAGAGGTGGATGTTATGGGATTGTCCGACGACTTTTCCGGACATGGCGGCGGAGACCGGCGTATGGTGGAAGAATTTCTGGAACTGGTTTCCGGAAAAAAGGAAGAAAGTGGACACATCACATCCCTGGAGCGTTCTCTGGAAAGTCATTACTGTGCTTTGGCAGCAGAGCAGTCCAGGCTCTGTGGCGGAAAACCGGTAGTTTTAAAAGAATTTGTAAAAGCGTTACAGGAAGTGTATGTGAGCCCTTCGGGTATGACCGGAACGGCTTCATAATAAATGTCTTATCAACGGAAAAGAAAAGGAGGAGCATTATGAAAAGAAACTGGAAAAAACTGGCAGCCGTTTGTGTATGTGCGGCAATGAGTGTGACGATGCTGGCAGCCTGCGGAGGAAAAGGCGAGGGAGGAAGTGCAAAAAGCGGGAAGACGACCCTGACCCTGGGAATCTGGGATGAAAAACAAAGGGATGCCATGGAACAGCTGGCGAAAGCATATGAAAAGGAACAAAAGGATGTTACGATCGAGATTCAACTGACGCCGTATAAGGGCGGAGAATATTGGACAAAGCTGGAAGCAGCTGCGACAGGCGGAAAGGCGCCGGACGTATTCTGGCTGAATGTACTGCATCTGGATGCTTATGTGGAAGGCGGGATTTTGGCGGATCTGACAGATGCGGTTAAAAAGACGGATATTGCAGACAGTTTTCCGGAAACCCTGGTATCAAACTATGTCCGCGACGGTGTGAACTACGCTGTGCCGAAGGATTTTGATACCAATGCCCTGTGGTACAACAAAGAGATCTTTGACAAGGCAGGCGTAGAATATCCGACAGACGATATGACCTATGAAGACCTGGTGGCGCTGGCGGAAAAATTAAAGGCAGCAGGACTCCCGGATGGGGTGTATCCGTTTGCGTGCCCCGTAGACTTTCAGACCTGGTATTACCAGACAGTATTTGCAAACGGAGGATATATCCTGAATAAAGACAAGACAGAGACCGGCTATACAGACGAAAAAACGCAGGCGGGAATCCAGTGCTGGATCGATATGATAGACAAGGGATTGTCACCTAGTGCGGCGGCACTTTCTGAGACAACCGCGGACGCCATGTTCGAGGGAGGACAGCTTGCAATGAATTTTGCCGGTTCGTACATGGTGCCGGAATATGCGGGAAATGATGCGATCGCAGGAAAGATCGACTGTGTTGAGATCCCTACGTTCAACGGGATAGAAGACAACTGCATCAATGGTCTTGGGTATGCAGTTTATGAAGGAAGCAAGAACAAGGAAGAAGCCATCGCGTTTGCCACCTGGATGGGAAGCAAGGAAGCAATGAAAATACAGGGAGAAACAGGAGTTGTAATCTCGGCAAGAACAGACGCACAGGAATATTTTGCAAATGCAAATCCGAACTATCATCTTGCAGCGTATACCAATCATGCAGAGAAGGCATATCCTCTTCCTGTTTGCCCCAAGGCGGCAGAACTGTATGATCTGGAGGCAACGTATCTTCAAAAAGCATACAATGGAGAGCAGCCGCTGGCAGAAGTTTGTAAGGAACTGAAAAAAGAGGCAGATGCACTGCTGACAAAATAAGAAAAACGAAATGGGTGATCGTATGGCTGAAGGAAAAGCAAGAAAAGGCGCAAAAAGAGGAGTGAGCAGGAGACAGAAAAAGGACTGGATCGCAGCCTATCTTTTCATTGCGCCGGTTACACTGGGACTGCTGGTATTTTACATCTGGCCGTTTTTGCAGAATATATGGTTTAGCTTCAACAGCGTAAATAAGTTTAATGTAACGAATTTTGTGGGTTTGCAGAACTATGAAAAGCTGCTACAGGACGAAGAGGTATGGAAGAGTTTTGGGAATACGCTGAAATATGTAATCATAACGGTGCCGGCAGGAATGTTTTTGTCTATCTGTATTGCAGCCTTACTGAACACAAAAATCAAAGGAACCGCTGTTTATCGAACACTATATTTTTTACCATCCGTTACCATGGCTGCGGCTGTAGCCATGGTATGGAAATGGATCTACAATGAAAAAATGGGGATCCTAAACGGTGTGATAAGGGCACTGGGCGGAAAGGGGCATGGATGGCTGACCGATTCCGGAACAGCGCTTTTTATGATCATGATCGTAGGATTATGGATGACGGTGGGATATAACACGATTATCCTTCTGGCAGGAATGCAGGGAATTTCAAGAACCTACTATGAGGCGGCAGCCATTGACGGAGCGGGACCTCTGCAGAGATTTTTCAAGATTACCATACCGATGTTGACACCCACGATCTTTTTTGTGATGATCACATCTGTGATCAGTGGTTTTCAAGTGTTTGACGTAGTGTATATGATGGTGACAAAGACAAATCCGGCATATGCGGATGTGCAGACGGTGGTAATGCTGTTCTACCGGCAGGCGTTTGATTATGGATACAAGGGATATGCGGCAGCCATCTCTGTTTTGATTTTTGCTGTGATCATGGTCATTACGGTCGCACAGCTGATTGTACAGAAAAAATGGGTGAATTATGACTAAGGAGGGGAAAAGATGAAAGACAGAAGGATAGGAAAACAGATATGGATCCATATATTGCTCCTCCTTGGGATTGGGATTACGGTATTTCCCTTTGCGTGGATGGTACTGACCTCTTTTAAGACGGTAGGGGAAGCGATGCAGATACCGCCTACGATCTTTCCGAAGAAATTTCTTTTGACGGCTTATCAGCAGATCATAACGGCGCTGCCATTTACCAGAGTATATCTGAATACGATTATTTCTACGGCGGTAACAACGGTCGCGCAGGTGGTGTTTTGCTCTATGGCTGCCTATGCGTTTGCACGGATCGAATTTCCTTTTAAAAATATTATTTTTGTGATCATTTTGTCGGTGCTTATGGTTCCGGGACAGATTTTTCTCATTCCCCAGTATCAGATCATTCAAAAACTGGGGCTTTTGGATACGATACCGGCGCTGTTTCTGCCAAATTTATTCAGCGCTTTCGGGACGTTTTTGCTGCGGCAGTTTTTTCTTTCGCTTCCAAAGGAGCTGGAAGAGGCGGCTCTTTTGGATGGCTGCAGCAGATTTCAGATTTTCTGGAGAATCATGCTGCCTCTTGTAAAACCGGGCATTGTGTCTCTGGTCATTTTTACAGCTAAATTTGCCTGGAATGATTTTATGTGGCCACTGATCGTGAATACATCGCCAAAGATGATGACCCTTGGGCCGGCGCTCTCTACCTTACAGGGACAGTATACGACAAAATATCCCATGCAGATGGCAGGAGCCGTTATGGCGGTCATTCCTATCATTTTATTGTTTTTTGTTTTCCAGAAGCAGTTTATTGAAGGGGTAGCGCAATCCGGGATCAAAGGATAGGGCGATGACTGTGGATGTCATCGGAGCAGAAGTGGCCGGAAAGGAACGGGAAGAGAGCATGGCGGAAAAAGACGCGGTACAGCAGCACAAAAATCTGTCTGACATGGAGGAACAGGAGCTGTTTTTACAGCAGTGGGAATGCAATGATCTGATGTACGAATACAACCAGGTCAGGCCGTCCGATCAGGAGAAGAGGGAAAGGCTTTTAAGAGAACTGTTGGGAAAAGTGGGCGAAGCCTGCATAGTAGAGCAGCCGATCCGGGCAAACTGGGGGAAACACACATATCTGGGAGACCGTGTCTATATTAACTTTAATCTGACGCTGGTAGATGATGCGGAAGTTTGGATTGGAGATGATGTGAAGATCGGTCCCAATGTGACGATCGCAACGGCAACGCATCCTTTGGAGGCGGATCAGAGAAAGCAGGGGATCCAGATGAACCGGCCGGTGCATATAAAGAACGGAGTGTGGCTGGGGGCAGGTGTGATCGTACTACCGGGAGTGACCATCGGAGAGAATACTACGATCGGAGCGGGAAGTGTCGTGACAACAGATATTCCTGCCAATGTGGTGGCATACGGGATACCGTGCAGAGTAAGAAAACGCCTGTAGCAGAAGGACGTGATTTTCTTTCCGGCGCCACAAATCTAAAATCGTGACAACCAAAAAAGACACAGGGTATTTTCTGTGACCCGGCGGGGAAGATCCGCCGCCGGATCCGGTTACAGAAGCCTGTGTCTTTTCTGGTTGTCTGTACGAGTGGGTTCTATTCTGCACTTAATGCAGCCATGGTGATGTAATTGTAGGGCTGATTAAAGTGGGGCAGGAAGAAGATGTCCAGAAGTTTCAGCTTATCAATGGTAACACCTTCTTCAATGGCGAGGGAGAACATATGGATTCCCATGGAAATATCTTCAAAGGAAGCCATCTGTGCTCCAACGACACGGCGGGAGGAAGTTTCGTATACGATACGGATTTTTACATTGGCATTGTGCGTCATAAATCCGGGCCGCTGTAAATCCTCAAAATCCGTGTATTTTACAGAAAGGCCAAACTTTTCTGCCGCTTTTACAGAAAGGCCGGTAGAAACCATGTGGTATCCGAAGATGGAGATACCGTTAGATCCCTGCACGCCAATAGATTCCAAAGGTGTGCCGCCGATATTGTGGGCAGCTACGATGCCCGAACGGACTGCGTTGGTGGCCAGTGCGATATAGGCCGGCTGCTGTAGGGCATTGGAATACACATTGGCACAGTCGCCGATGGCATATACGTCGGGATCGCTGGTCTGCTGATGACGGTCTACCAGGTAGGCGCCGTTTTTGAATAATTTCAGATGATCTTTTCCCAAAGCATTGTTGGGGAGGAATCCGATGGCGTTGATCACCAGATCTACGGCGTAAGAGCCTTTATCCGTTACCAGAGTCTGAACACGTTCCTCGCCCAGATAAGCCGTGGCTCTTTCGCCCAGGTGAAGGTCGATCTCGTGCTTCTTGAGATTTTCATCCATGTCTTTGGAAAACCATTCGTCATAGTAGCTGGCAAGAGAAGTGGATTCCACATCAAACAGCAACACATTTTTGCCGCGGCGTTTTGCTGCTTCTGCAATTTCCACGCCGATATATCCGGCTCCGATCACGGCAACCGTCTGCACCTCTTCTTTGGAAAGCTCTGCGTCCACTGCCTGTCCTTCCTGAAACAGCTTCAGGAAATGGATGCCGTCCAGGTCATGTCCGTCAATCTTGGGAGAAATGGGGAGGGAACCGGTAGCAAGGATCAGCTTGTCATAGCTTTCCTGGAACTTGCTGCCGTTTGCTTTTTCACAGCAGACAACTTTATTTTGAAAGTCTACTTCCGTGACAGATGTTTCCATGTGGATCTTTGCGCCTTTTTCGGCAAACGCCTTCTCGTTGGTGTAGAAAAGATTCTCATAGCTTTCGATCTGCCTTCCTACCCACAGAGCCGTTCCACAACCCAGATAGCTGAGGTTGGTGTTGCGGTCGATCATAACGACTTCCTGATCCTTGTAGGTATCCAGTAAAGTGTTTGCTGCCGCGATGCCGGCATGATTGGTTCCGATGATGACTGTTTTCAATTGAATCACTCCTTTTCTGATCTGATAAAGATAATAGTAACTGTTTTCTATTGTTATTTTCTTGATTATATAAAAGAAATGAGGAAAATGCAATAGAAATTTATGAAAAATGGACAAAAAAATCATCCGAAACTCTTTTTAACAAAGGGTTTTGCCGGAAAAAGGAGTAAAGCATCAGATAAAAGGAGGAAAGAATGCCGAGAAAAAGAAGACGCTTTGAATGTGGAGAGATTTTGTGTAAAATAAAAACAGGTTGGGGAAGGGGATTGTAAAGAAGAGCACAAACGAACGCATGAAGGAGGAAAAAAGATGAACCGCAGAAAAAGAAATAAAGTATTAGGAGAACAGGTGGTAAAGGCGCTGGAAAGCAGAAATATGGAAGCCTGTTACGTGGAAACCAGAGAAGAGGCGAAAGAAAAGGCTTTGGAGTGGATCAAAGAAGGAAGCAGCGTGTCCTGGGGAGGATCCCTGTCAATCGCAGAGATCGGATTGAAGCAGGCGGTCTGTGAAGGAGATTTTCAGGTGTTCAACAGGGATCTGGGAAAAGACAGAGAGGAAAGAAGGAACATAGAAATAGCTGCTTATGGATGCGACTATTTCCTGACCAGCGCCAATGGGATCTCTTCGGACGGCGTACTGGTCAATATGGACGGACTAGGGAACCGGGTTTCTTTTATTGCATCCGGACCCAGAAACGTGATCGTGGTTGCGGGGATGAATAAAGTGGTAAAAAGCGTAGAGGATGCCATTTCCAGGACAAGGAATGAGGCGGCGCCCATTAATACACAGCGGCTGGGACTGGACACTCCCTGTTGCAGACTGGGAACCTGCTTTGACTGTAAGACGCCTTCTACCATCTGCTGCCAGATGTTGATCACCAGATATTCCAGAGAGAAAAACCGAATCAAAGTCATTTTGGTGGACGATACCTTGGGATTTTAAAGCAAAGAAGGGCAAAACAGAAGAGAAGCGGAGAAACGGCGGAAAATAAAAAAACACCGATCCGCTTTGGATGATCGATGTCCCTGAAAATATGCGAAGGCGCCAACCAGATTTGAACTGGTGATGAAGGTGTTGCAGACCTCTGCCTTACCACTTGGCTATGGCGCCAAAGATTATCTTTTCTCATTCTATCAAAAGATAAAGGGTTCGTCAATTTAAAATCACCGGAATTTTCACCCGCAGGGAAAATGCTCCGAAATATTTTCAAAAAGGGGAGCCTTGTGCTATAATGGCGGGGAATAGAAAGAAGGCGGGAGATATAAAAAGATGAAAGAAGAAAAAAAACCTTATTACCATAGAAAGAAAAAAAAGCAGAAAAAGGCGACAGGCAGGAGCATCCTGTCAAACCTGATCCTTTTGGTGGCGATCGGCGTATTTTGCTTTTCTGGATTCCAACTGTTTAAGATCTGGAAGGGATATAACACCGGGAAGAAGGAGTACGCAAAGGTGCGGGAACTGGCTGTTGAGACCAAAAAGGACGAAAAGGGAGAAGAGACATTTTCAGTGAATTTTGAGGAACTGAAGAAGATCAATCCGGATACGGTAGCGTGGATCCGGTTTGACCCGGAACCGTCTGTGATCAACTATCCGGTGGTTCAGGGTAGCGACAATGAAAAGTATCTGTCCAAAACCTTTTCCGAGAATGAAAATACGGTGGGGGCCATTTTCCTGGATGCCAATGCCAGTGCGGACTTTTCAGACAGGCACACCCTGATCTACGGACACTGGATGCGGGACGGTTCCATGTTCCGGCATCTGGAGGATTACAGAGAACAGTCTTTTTGGGAGGCGAACCCCTATTTTTACCTGTATACGCCGGATGGGAAGAAGCTGACCTACCAGATTTATTCGGTGGGAGAGGTAAAGGACACATCAGACAGCTATCTGACACAGTTTGCGACGGATGAGGCTTTTCAGAAGTTTTTGACCATGACCAAAGATGTGGCACAGTATGATACGGGCATTGCAGTGGATACCTCCAGCAGGGTCGTGACCCTTTCGACCTGTACCAGTGCAGGCGATGAGAATCGTTTTGTGGTGCGGGGCGTAAGAGTGAAGGAAGAATAGAAACATCCTCAAAAAAGGAAAAATCGGACAAAGGGTGATCGTATGGCAAACTACAAGTATGAAGTAGGAGATGTGGTAACTCTCAAAAAACCGCATCCTTGCGGAAGCAAAAAATGGGAGATCCTGCGGGTAGGGGCGGACTTCCGCCTAAAGTGTACAGGCTGCGGACATCAGATCATGATGGCCCGACCGCTGGTGGAAAAAAGCACAAGAGATTTAGAGAAACCACTTGAAAACCGCTAAAAAATATGGTAGTATGAACCACTGTGACACAGTGTAATTTGGGGAAGTTTCCCCGGATATCCTTGCTCCTACGAAAGAGTAGGGGCCAAAAAGACCAGAAGGAGGTGCAAGGCGACATGAACAAGTATGAGTTAGCTGTTGTTGTCAATGCAAAAATCGAAGATGATGAAAGAGAACAGGTTGTCGAGAAAGTAAAAGCTCTGGTAGAGCGTTTCGGCGGCAAGATTTCTGACGTTGATGAATGGGGTAAGAGAAGACTGGCTTACGAGATTCAGAAAATGAAAGAGGGATTTTATTATTTCATCCACTTTGAATCTGATGCAGAGGTTCCAGGCGAGATCGAGCAAAGAATTCGTATTATGGACAATGTACTCAGATATTTATGCGTAAGACAGGAAGCATAAGCAGGAAGCAGAGGGATTAATATGAATAAAGTGATTTTAATGGGACGTTTGACGAGAGATCCGGAGGTTCGCTATTCTACCGGCGACACCTCTATGGCGATCGCAAGGTATTCTTTGGCGGTGGACAGAAGGTTCCGGAGAAATAATGACGGCGAGCAGAGTGCAGATTTTATCAACTGCGTGGCATTTGGGAGATCGGCTGAGTTTGCGGAAAAGTATTTCAGAAAGGGACTGAAGGTGCTGGTAACGGGACGGATCCAGACCGGCAGCTACACCAACAAGGAAGGCCAGAAGGTATATACGACAGATGTTGTGGTGGAAGACCAGGAGTTTGCGGAGAGCAAAGCTGCCAGTGAAGCACACGGCGGTGGATTCCAGGGGATGCCTTCACCTGCGGCAGGGACAGACGCCGGAGACGGATTTATGAATATCCCAGATGGAATCGACGATGAATTACCGTTTAATTAGTGTGTGGTAAGGAGGACAAGACCATGGCTTTTGAAAAAGGAAACCGTCCGGAAGGCGGATTTAAGAAAAGAGGCGGTATGCGCAGAAGAAAAAAAGTCTGCGTATTCTGCGGCAAGGACAACACGATTGATTACAAGGATGTGGCAAAGCTGAGAAAGTACATTTCTGAGAGAGGAAAGATCCTTCCCAGAAGAATCACAGGAAGCTGTGCAAAGCACCAGAGAGCTCTCACAGTAGCCATCAAGCGTGCGCGTCACCTGGCATTGATGCCATACGTTCAGGACTAATCGGAGCTTTCAAAGAGCAGGCGAAGGTTTCGCAGACCGGAACAGAAGATACAAAAAAGCAGTGTAGCTTCAGCAGAAGCTACACTGCTTTTTTGTGTAAACGGACGGTTATTTCCACAAAATCTGGCAGGGCTTTAACGTTACCTGTGTGGCCTCGCCATTTCCGTCATAAAAGACGGTGGATTGAGTATTGTTAGAATTGTTGACAATAGCATACTTCCCGGTTTCGGGATAGGCGTGGACTTCACAGAACAGATTGTCCGTGTGCCAGCGTCGGAAAGCGTCTTCCTTGTGTGCCGCATAATACATCGCCCGCATGAGAAGACGAGTGTTTTCGTGGCTGTAGGGAAGGCCGCTGATATAGACCCCTCTTCCCTTTCCGTAGGGATGAGCAGCCAGATGCACTTCGTTGTCAGAGTATTCCAGAATCTCCGTCTGCCGGGAAAGGGCGTAGATATTGTGCTGACTCTCCCCAAAACAGAAGGCATCCTTTGCGTCGGCTGTGATGAAATGGGAGGAAAGAGCCGTGTGAAAATATTTGTCGGTGGATAAGGTATAGCCCAGCTCTTTGTCTACCCCCAGCACATCTGCCAGCTGGAAGAAGCGTCCCTGATGGTGGATGGCGGAAGGTTCCCCGATCCCCAGAAAAGCGCCGCCGCCATAGACCCATTGACGGATGGCAGTCACAAGCTTTGGATCCAGCCATTCCTCCCCGCCGGAAAAAGCGGTGCCGGCATCTCCTACATTCAGGATCACATCCACATCTGCCGGAATGCCTCCGGTACGGATATCCTGGAAACTGAGGAAGGAAACGTCCACGGCAGCGCCGCTTAAAGCTTCCAGCACACCAAAATAAGAATAGGTCTGCTTGTACCAGAGGGCGTGAGCCACCATGTGGGTCTGCCAGGAACGAAGCCGGCCCCAGGCGTTTAAGACAGCGACCTTCAGACCGCAGTAGGGGCGCTTTCCTTTTACGTTGTCGTAGATGGTGCGAAATTCTTCCGTAACCTGCGCGATGTAATCTATGAATTTGGGGAATTGATAGGCCAGGCTGAGATAGCCGCCGTATCCGATCCGATCCAGAGGGCTTCGCATCAGGGCGCGTCTTGCGCTCAGCCAGTTTTCTACCGCTTCCACACAGGGATCATTTCCTTCATAAAAGGTGTCGGGAAAGAAATAGGGCAGAAAGCGGCCTTCTGTGTATTTCACATGAGGAATATCGGAAATAAGGCGCAGCGTTGCGCCGCCGCCGACACTTCCTACGACGGCATCCATCCCGATTTCCCGGAAATAAGGGCCGTAGGGTTCCGTTCCAATCCAGTTGTCCCCCAGGAACATCATGGCCTCTTTGCCGGCTGCATGGGTAATATCCACCAGCTCCTTTGCCTTCTTTGCGACAAATCTCTGAATGAAATCCATGTAATCCAGATAAGCCTTTGTGGGGACACGAAAGGCGGTGTTATAGTATCCGTTATCCACGATATCTTCCGGTCGCAGAGCGTATCCATATTCGGCCTCAAATTCTTCAAAAGCCTGGATAGAGACAGTTGCGCCGTATCCGAACCAGTCTACAAATTTCTCTCGGGCCTCCTCATTAAATACCAGAGTGAAATGATAAAAGAAGGTGGTAAAGCGAACCACATCTGTGTCCGGATTTTCCTTCAGCCAGGAAGTCAGGTAATCCGTTGCAAATCTGCCGGAATGGGGCAGACGGACGTCAAAAGGAATTTCGTGCGGCTTGTCGCCCCAGTCGTTGGTAATATGGTTGTACATCTGAGTGGGATCCCAGATGGCGTACACGAAAAAGGAGACGGTGTATTCGTGAAAAGGGATGGCCTGTTCCAGGAGAACAAGATGCTTTTTTGTGTCCACCTGCCAGCAGGAGACGGGCAGGACCTCCCCCGTAGTGCGGTCGATGACTTCCCACCAGGTATGAGGATCGTGGCGATAATCCGGAACCACCTGTTCCCTGAAATATCCGTCAAGAAAATCAATGGTCAGTTCCGTGGAAGTGGCCAGATTCCTTTTGGACATCAAAAGCATCTGCTGGCATTCATCCATATGTTCCCTGGCAAAGTCGTTGTGGCCTCTTGCCACAAAGTAGGTGGTGTAGATTTTGGCGTCCAGTTCCTTCAGTTCCTGGTCCAATTTGGTCCCGTCACTGTCCCGCAGGGCGTCGGCGCCCCATTTTTCCATGATTTCTTTTGTTTCAGTCAAAAACCCGGATTGGCTGGGCAAAGTGACTCTTCCTCTCGCTTTAGACATAGCAAACCTCCTTATATTACCGGGCGGCAAAGACCACCCTGAAATGACTCTCTGGATTTGAGTATAGGAGAGGAAGGGCAAGAATGCAATAGCACGATTGTCGACTTTTTTTGTCTTTTTGGACAGACTTTCAGAACCGTCTTGTTTTCGCATATATTCTTTGCTATAAAAGAAGGAAAGGGGCATGAAGGAACGACGGGGCGAAGTGCCTGGGATCATGCAGAACACATATGGGAGGACACTTATGAGAGTATATGCAGTGAAAGACTACCGGGAAATGAGCAGGAAGGCGGCCAATATCCTGTCGGCGCAGATCATATCCAAACCGGACAGTGTGCTGGGACTTGCTACGGGTTCTACGCCGATCGGAACCTATGAACAGCTGGTAGAGTGGTACGAAAAAGGGGATCTGGATTTTAGTGAGGTCAGGACTGTCAATCTGGACGAGTACAAAGGACTGGACAAAGAAAATAAACAGAGCTATTACTACTTTATGCACAGGCATTTGTTCGACCGGGTAAACATCCCGCAGGAACAGACCCACCTGCCGGACGGAACCAATGCAGAAGCGGAAAAAGAATGCAGACGATATGAAGAATTGATGGAAAGCCTGGGAGGGATCGACATTCAGCTTTTGGGAATGGGGCATAACGGGCATATCGGATTCAACGAACCGGCGGAGGCGTTTGCAAAAGAAACCCACTGTGTCGATCTGCAGGAAAGTACGATACAGGCCAATAAACGTTTTTTTGAATCGGCAAAAGAGGTACCCAGACAGGCCTATACCATGGGGATCGGCACCATTCTAAGAGCCGTCCGGATCCTGGTGATCGTAAGCGGAGAGGATAAAGCGGATATCGTAAAGAAAGCCTTCTGGGGGCCCATTACCCCGCAGGTACCCGCCTCCATCCTGCAGCTGCACCCGGATGTGATCCTGGTGGCAGACGAGGCAGCGCTGTCTAAGGTGACAGAGAAGCTCTAGCGCCTTCGCTCTGCCATGGCCTTAATGGAAGACGCATATTCAGAGGGAGTCATTCCAGTGAGCTTTTTAAACTGACGGGAAAAATAATGGATGGAAGTATACCCCAGCTGTTCGGAAATCTGGGTGAAGTTCAGCCGGTTGGTCCGGATCATTTCCTTGGCGGCGTTGATCTTCATCAGGGAAAAATATTCGATGATCCCCATATGGCACTGGGCCCGGAACAGCTTTTGCAGCTGAGAGCGTCCGATCAGGTTGTCCTTGCAGATCTGATGGATGGTAATGTGGGAACAGAGGTGGGATTCCAGATAGTCGGTGACACGGTGAAACAGCTCCGTGTCACTTTTTTTCGTCATAGGGCCAAAAGAATCCCGGCCGGGCAGCCTGCGAAGAACCACCGGGTTGGAATGCCGGCGGATCAGGTGGATCAGGAAATGCTCCAGATACAGCCGGATCAGCTGCTGGGCGCCAAACATATCGGCAGGCTTTTGGGGCATGTTCTGTAGATAGGGGTCATCCAGTCGGCAGTCGAAACAGCGCCGGGCTTCAATGATGATATCTGCCAGAAGGTTGCGCTCCGTGTCGTCGATCAAAAACGTTTTTTTACGGAAGAAGTCCATCGCCGGATCGTCACACTGGAAGGAGATGACCACCAGGTTGGGGGCGATGGTTCCGTTGGCGTGTACGTCATGGAATTCGTTGGGTTCGTGAAAGGCGATCTCTCCCTGCTTCAGAGTCCGCAGCCTGGTCCCGGCGGTAATGGAAACTTCCCCTTTGTCCACACAGATAAATTCCCAGAAATCATGGGCTTCTCCATCAAAGGAAAAATCATTCATATATTCAAAATAGTGGATGCTGTAAATTTTACCAACAGACACTTCGTTTTGCAGTGAAATTCCGTCATATCCCATAAGATACCTCGCGATTTGTCTTGAAATAGAGTTGTTTTTTTAAAATATTATGGATTCTTACCAACAGTATACAGGAAAAAGGAAGGGAAATCAAAAGAAAAATACCGATAGTGCAAATTTATGAAAATATAATACAAAGATTTTTGTGCAGTTTTGTAATAGAATGAGGACAGCGAGAGAAAACACTTTATAGGAGGTAAAGTAGTATGAAAAAGAAACTGGTTAGCGTATTGCTGTGTGGAGCACTGGTTGCCGCTGCAATGGCAGGCTGCGGCAAGAAGTCTGACAGCGCTTCCTCTGACAGCAAAGACAGCGACAAGCTTGTGTACTGGTCTATGTGGAGCGAGAAAGAGCCCCAGGCAGAAGTGATCAAGGAAGCGGTAGAAAAGTACACAAAGGACACAGGCGTAGAGGTAGATCTGCAGTTCAAGGGACGGAGCGGACAAAGAGAAGGTCTGCAGCCGGCATTGGACGCAAAACAGCAGATCGACCTGTTTGATGAGGATGTCAACAGAGTCAACGGATCCTGGGGAAAATACCTGCTGGATCTGGAAGATCTGGCAAAAGATTTTGAGGCAGAGCACGGAAATACGACGCTGTTCCAGATTGCAAGAAACGCATACGGACAGACTCACGACGGAGATGCAACGCTGCATTCTATTCCTTACCAGCCGTCTATTTTCGGTTTCTTCTACAACAAGACCTTGTTTGAAAAGGCAGGAATCGAGGCGGTTCCGACTACCTGGGAAGAGTTTGACGCAGTGTGCGCGAAGCTGAAGGAAGCAAAGATCACACCGATCACAGGCGACGGAGCCTATGCAACCTCTTTCCTTGGCTATCACCTGGGACGTTATCTGGGACAGGATGGCGTAAAGGCACTGGTGGGAGATCCGGCAGTGAAGGAAAAGGTGGAAGCAGGGGAGATCGAGGCAGTGACCTGGGATGATCCGAGAGTGGCACAGGCAGCGAAAGATCTGGAAGACTTTGCAAGTAAGGGATACTTCTCCGAGAACATAGAGTCCAATGTGTATCCGGCAGGACAGAATCAGGAATTTGCACCGGGGGATGCAGCAATCATCATCTGCGGATCCTGGCTGCCCAACGAGATCAAGGATTCGGTATCCAAGGATCTGAAATGGGGATACTTCAATTATCCGGCAGTATCCGGCGGAACCAATGATGCAACGGCAAACAACA
This sequence comes from Suipraeoptans intestinalis, assembly GCF_034091795.1. NCBI lineage: Bacteria > Bacillati > Bacillota > Clostridia > Lachnospirales > Lachnospiraceae > Suipraeoptans > Suipraeoptans intestinalis. The sequence continues at coordinate 46,577 of NZ_JAXFXH010000013.1, forward strand.
TTGCAAACCAGGTATTTGCGATCAACAAGGATTCCAAGAAGGCAGAGCAGGCATTTGAACTGATCACCTATATCGCGGCAGGAGATTTCGATAAGAAGATGACAGAGGAAGCTCTTTGCATCCCGGCCGACAAGGCAAATGCAGATGCATGGCCGACAGAGCTGCAGGAAGTAAAACCGGGATTTGATGCAACCACTACTTTCTATGACTGGGCAGTGGGTGTAGAAAATAACGGAGACCTGACACCGGCATTAAGCGAAAACGTATTAAAGCTGATGGGCGGCAAGATGACAGCCGATGAGTTCGTAAAGGCTTGCAAGACCGCAGCAGAAAAATAAAAACTGTTTGAAGTTTGAGAGAGCAGTGAGGGGAATATGGTGGCATGGGCAGACTGCCTTCGCCACCATATTTTGTAAGAAGAAGGAGGGATTTGCGTGAAGAAAAATAAGGGAATGATAATTGGGTTTCTGATGCCGGCAGTTATCATGTTCCTGGCTGTATTTCTATATCCGCTCATCAGAACGGTCCTGATGAGCTTTTTTAAGATCGAGTCGGTTACAGATACCGCGGATATGTGGCAGTTTGTGGGAATCAGTAACTACGAAAAACTGTTGTCGACGGATATTTTCCGTACAGCCATGTGGAACATTGGAAGGATATGGCTGTTTGGCGGACTGATCGTCATGCTTTTGTCACTCCTTCTGGGCGTGATCCTGACCAGCGGGATCAAAGGGAAAAAAGTATTTCGTGCCATCATTTATCTTCCGAATATCGTGAGTGCAGTTGCATTGGCAACTATGTGGCTGCAGTATGTGTACAGTCCTAAGTTCGGACTGTTAAAAAGTGTACTGGAGTTTGTAGGGCTGGACAAGCTGGCCAAGACCCAGTGGACAGCGCCGGATAATGTATTTTGGGCGCTGCTGATCGCCTACTGTTTTGGAATGGTGGGCTATCATATGCTGATCTGGATGAGCGGGATCGAAAGGATCAGTCCGGATTTTTATGAAGCGGCTACAATTGACGGGGCCAATAAGCCTCAGCAGTTCAGATATATGACACTTCCTCTGCTGAAGGGAGTGTTTAAGACCAACATTACCATGTGGTCAGTCAGCACGGCGGCATTTTTTGTATGGTCCCAGTTGTTTTCTTCCGTGACGGCCAACAAGGCCACCATTGTTCCGGTGCAATATATGTACATGAACATTTTCGGGGCGGGGAATGCGGTAACAGAGAGAAATGCAGGCTATGGAGCCAGCATCGGGATCGTGCTCTGCCTCTGCGTGGTTCTGGTGTTTACCGTCTGCAACCTGCTGATCAAAGACGACGATCTGGAATTTTAGAAAGGGGGAGCAACTGATGAAACAAAGATGGAACTGGAAAAAAGAGTTAAAGCTGGCCCCCGGGTATCTGGTGGTGTTGTTGTGGGTAGGATTTACCCTTTTGCTCCTGGGATGGATCGCAGCGGCAAGTCTGTCTACCACGGCAGATATTTTCAAGGGAGATGCGCTGAAATTTCCTACAGGACTTCATTTTGAAAATTATGTACAGGCGTGGGGATCCGGCGGTGTGGCTACCTTTTTTAAGAATTCACTGCTGTATTCTGTGATCTCCTGTATTCTTCTGATCCTGATCTGCGCGCCGGCAGCCTATGTGCTTTCCAGGTTCACCTTTCTGGGAAACAAGGTGATCCAGACGGGATTTGTGGCGGCGATGGGAGTGCCGATCACCATGATCATCCTGCCGCTGTTTGGCGTAGTAGCAAATATGGGCATCTTAAACAGTCTTCTGGCAAGCAAGGTGACGCTGATCTTTCTGTATACGGGGATCAATATCCCTTATACGACGATTTTTCTTCTGACCTTTTTTTCCAACCTGTCAAGGACGTATGAGGAGGCGGCGGCGATCGACGGATGTCCGCCGGCCAGAACGTTTTGGAAGATCATGTTTCCGATGGCACAGTCCGGGATCGTGACGGTAACGATCTTTAATTTTATCAATATCTGGAACGAATATTTCCTGTCTCTGATCTTTGCCAACAGTGACGAGCTGCGTCCGGTGGCAGTGGGGCTTTACGGAATGCTGCAGTCCATGCAGTACACCGGTAACTGGGCGGGAATGTTTGCAGCGGTTATCATTGTATTTCTTCCCACATTTGTTTTATACTTGTTCCTGTCGGAAAAAATCATCGGCGGTGTTACAGGCGGAATCAAAGGATAGAGGAAGTACAGACGGAAAGAATGGCAGATAGAAAGAGTTTGGAGGTAAGGAAAATGAAAAAACCGGTACTGGTCATTATGGCAGCGGGAATGGGAAGCAGATACGGAGGGTTAAAGCAGATCGATCCCATTGACGAAGAGGGGCAGATCATTATGGATTTCTCCCTGTTTGACGCAAAAAGAGCAGGATTTGAAAAAGTGGTATTTATCATCAAGCGGGAAAACGAAGAGGATTTCCGTCAGGTGATCGGGAAAAGAATGGCAGACCATATGGAGGTTGCCTATGTATTCCAGGATATTGCCAACCTGCCGGAGGGATATCAGGTGCCGGAAGGGCGCGTCAAGCCATGGGGAACCGGTCATGCAGTGTTAAGCTGTCTGGAGGAAATAGACGGTCCCTTTGCAGTGATCAATGCAGACGATTATTACGGGGAAGAAGCCTTCCGCCTGATCTATCACTATCTGGAAAGTCATGAGGATGATGAAAAATACCGTTATACCATGGTGGGATACCAGTTGGGCAACACGGTAACGGATAACGGACATGTTGCCAGAGGGATCTGTGAGATGGACGAGGCCGGACGGCTTGTGGGGATCTGTGAGAGAACCCGGGTAGAAAAAAGAGACGGAGGGATCGCCTTCACGGAAGACGAGGGAGAGACCTGGAATTTCGTGCCAAAGGAAACCACGGTGTCTATGAACATGTGGGGATTTTCTGCCAGTATTCTGCAGGAATTAAAGAAAAGGTTCCCGGCGTTTTTGGACAGGGGACTGCAGGAAAATCCCATGAAGTGCGAGTATTTTCTGCCGGAAGTAGTCAGCAGGCTGCTGGAAGAAGAAAAGGCAACGGTGGATGTTTTAAAATCAAAAGACAAGTGGTATGGAGTTACATACAAAGAGGATAAACCGGTGGTGATGGAGGCTGTCAGAAAAATGACGGAAGAGGGACGGTATCCGAAAAAGCTTTGGGGGGAATCATAACATGGCACAGGTAACAAGACAGCAGCTGGATGAAGCGATCGGAAGCTTCCAGTATGAAGGGATCCTGACAAGGGAAGAGCCGTATGGAAGCGGACACATCAATGATACGTATCTGCTGGTATTTGAAATTGCAGAAATGGGAACGCTAAAGGTGATCCTGCAGCGGATGAACAAGGATGTGTTTACAGATCCCAGGAGTCTGATGGAAAATATCGTGGGCGTCACATCCCACTTGAGAAAAAAGATTATCTGCCAGGGAGGAGATCCCGACAGGGAGACCTTAAATGTGATCCACACGGTGGACGGAGATCCGTTTTATGTGGATTCCAAGGGAGATTACTGGAGATCCTACAAATTTATCACAGACGCCACCAGCTACGATCAGGTAGAAAAGGAAGAGCATTTTTATCAAAGCGCCGTGGCTTTCGGGACGTTTCAATGTCTGCTGTCGGATTATCCGGCGGAAACCCTTCATGAGACCATTAAGGATTTTCACAATACATGCGCCCGCTATGAAGCCTTTGAACAGGCGGTTCTGGCAGATCGAAAGGGAAGAGCGAAAGAGGTGGAAAAAGAGATCGCCTTTGTCCGTCGGAGAAAGGAAACGGCAGAATATTTTTCGCGGCTGTTGGAGGCAGGAAAGATCCCGATCAGAGTGACCCACAACGACACCAAGCTGAACAATATTATGATCGACAACAAGTCGGGAAGGGGGATCTGCGTCATCGATCTGGATACGGTGATGCCGGGACTGGCTGTGTTTGATTTTGGCGATTCCATCCGATTTGGAGCCAGCACGGCCACGGAGGATGAGAGGGATCTGTCAAAGGTCTCCTGTGATATGCATCTGTTTGAAATCTATGTGAAAGGATTTATTGAGGGCTGTCAGGGAAAACTGACAGAAAAAGAGATCGAGCTGTTGCCGATGGGGGCGAAAGTCATGACCTTTGAGTGCGGGATGCGGTTTTTGACAGATTATCTGGAGGGAGATACCTACTTTAAGATCCACAGAGAGGGACAGAATCTGGACAGATGCCGGACGCAGTTTTGTCTGGTGGAGGACATGGAACGCAAGTGGGATACCATGAAGGAAATCGTAAGAAAGTACGGAAATGCAGGGAGGTAGTCACATGGCAAAAAAAATACTGATCACAGGCGGCGCAGGCTATATTGGAAGCCACACGGCGGTGGAGCTTTTAGAGAGCGGCTATGAAGTGGTGATCTATGATAATCTGTCCAATTCCTCGGAGGAATCTGTAAGGCGGGTGCAGAGGATCACGGGGAAAGCCGTGACCTTTTACAAGGGAGATGTGCTGGAGGAAGAGCTTTTAAAGAGCGTGATCCTTCAGGAGAGGATCGACGCGGTGCTACATTGTGCGGCTTTAAAGGCTGTGGGCGAGTCGGTGGAAAAACCGCTGGAGTACTACCACAACAACATTACGGGAACCCTGACCCTGATCAAAGTGATGAAGGAAACGGGAGTGTGGAATCTGGTATTCAGTTCTTCCGCTACCGTGTACGGGAATCCTGTGGAGATTCCCATTACGGAAGCCTGCCCCAAGGGAGCGTGTACCAATCCTTACGGCTGGACCAAGTCGATGATGGAACAGATCATGATGGATATCCAGAAGGCGGACCCCAGATGGAATGTGATCCTGCTGCGATATTTCAATCCGGTAGGCGCTCATAAAAGCGGAGAGATCGGAGAGGATCCCAGAGGGATCCCCAATAACCTGATGCCCTACATTTCCCAGGTGGCCGTAGGGAAACTGGAAAGGCTGGGGGTATTTGGGAACGATTATGATACGCCGGACGGAACGGGAGTAAGGGACTATATCCATGTGGTCGATCTGGCAAAGGGCCATGTAAAAGCCATTGCCTACCTGTTTACAGATCCCGGCCTGGAGATCATCAATCTGGGAACCGGAACAGGGTATTCTGTACTGGATATGGTCAGAGCCTTCGCTAAGGCCTGCGGGAAGGAGATCCCTTATGAGATCCGTCCGCGAAGAAGCGGAGATATCGCCACCTGTTATGCAGATCCGGCAAAGGCAGAAAAGGTTCTGGGCTGGAAAGCAGAAAAAGGCCTGGAAGAAATGTGCGAGGATACCTGGCGGTGGCAGTCCATGAATCCGGAAGGATTTCGATAAAGAAACACAGATGATACATTCCCTGACGGCAAAGGTGCGGCTGGAAAGTGTGCATGGGAGTCGTCAGGGAAGTATCATCTTTTATTTTTGGTCGAAAGATGGTATACTATATGTTATTAGTGAGAACTGGATTCATTTTTAGAGGATGAGAAGATGGCAGAAAAAGAGAAGCAACAGGTAAAGCTGAAGGGGCAATTAAAATATTACCTGCAGATGCCCATGGTCATGACGGTGCTTTTGGTGCTGATGAACATCTGGATCTACCAGATCGACCGGAAGGCGGGGACGCTGATGTTTATCCTGCTGGCAGTGTACGCAGGGATCGTTGTGGCGCTTTATGTGTACAGCAAGTCGGCAGTCATGAAGGATCTGATCGAGTTTGCCGCCCAGTACGGGATCGTGCAGAATACGCTTTTAAAAGAGCTTTCCATCGCCTATGCGATTTTGCTGGAGGACGGAAAGGTTGTCTGGATGAACGACTGTTTTCAGGAGTCGTTTGGGGTGTTCCAGCAGCAAAAGCTGTATCTGAGCAAATATATCCCACAGCTGAACAGGGGGGTATTTCCGAAGGACGTGGACGAACGGACGCAGATCGAAGTGTCCTATGAGGGACGCGAGTATATCGCCGAGCTGAGGCGGGTCTGGGCAGAAGGGTTCAGCGATACGGAAAAGCTGCTGCAGATGCCGTCGGAAAAAGAGTATTTTATAGCAGTATCCCTGCGGGATGTGACGGATATGAACCGGTATATCCGGCAGAATGAGGAACAACGGCTGGTAGCCGGGCTGATCTATATTGACAACTACGACGAGGTTGTGGCCAGTGTGGAGGAAGTGCGCCAGTCCCTTCTGGTGGCGCTGGTGGACCGACGGATCAACCAGTATATTGCCAGGATTGACGGAATCGTGAAAAAGATGGAAAATGACAAGTACTTTGTGATTTTCCAGAAAAAATATCTGGAAGGTCTGGAGGACGACCGGTTTTCCCTGCTGGAGGATGTAAAGTCGGTCAACATCGGCAACCGGATCCCGGCTACGCTCAGTATCGGGCTGGGCTTCAGCGAGACGGCTTATGCCCAGAGTAATGATTATGCAAGAGTCGCCATTGATCTGGCGCTGGGAAGAGGCGGCGACCAGGCGGTGATCAAAGACAGGACGGGCACCACCTATTACGGCGGAAAAAGGGAACAGACAGCCAAGAACACCCGGGTGAAGGCGCGGGTAAAGGCAGAGGCGCTGCGGGAATTTATTACCGTGAAAGACAAGATCTTCGTCATGGGGCACAAGATGGCGGACATGGATTCCTTTGGGGCGGCTATCGGAATCTACCGGGCGGTGGCGGCGCTGGAAAAGACGGCTCATATTGTCATCGACGAGATATCAACGACGGTAAGGCCGCTGTATGACAGTTTTCTGAAAGATATCTCTTATCCCAGAGACTTCTTTCTGAAACCGGAAGAAGCGGTGGATCTGGCAGATGAAAATTCCCTGGTGATCGTGGTAGACATTAACCGCCCTTATATGACGGAATGTCCGGAGCTTTTAAAGAAAACAGAGACTATCGTGGTACTGGATCATCACCGGCAGAGCAGCGACCATATTGAAAATGCCCTGCTGTCCTACATCGAGCCCTATGCCTCCTCCACCTGTGAGATGGTGGCGGAAGTGCTGCAGTACATTGTGGATGATGTCAACATTCCCAGCATAGAGGCAAGCAGTATGTATGCCGGTATTACCATTGACACGAATAATTTTTTGAATAAGACAGGGGTCAGGACCTTTGAGGCGGCGGCTTTTTTGCGAAGAAGCGGAGCGGATATCACGCTGGTGCGGAAGCTGCTGCGGGACGATATGGAGGCTTACCGCGCCAAGGCGGCGATCATCAGCGGAGCTTCCGTGTACAAAGGAATGTTCGCACTGGCGATGGGAGAGGATCTTTCCATTGAAAGCCCCACCATCGCAGGCGCCCAGGCGGCAAATGAGCTGCTGGATATCAACGGGATCAAGGCGTCTTTTGTACTGACGGAGCATAATGGCAAGATCTATGTCAGCGCAAGATCCATTGATGAAGTCAATGTACAGTATCTGATGGAGAAGCTGGGGGGCGGCGGACATCTGAACGCGGCGGGAGCCCAGTTTGACCATACGGATATGGAGAAGGCGATGGAAGAACTGAAAGAGAAGATTGATGAATATCTGCAGGAGGAAGGAGACGAATAGATGAAAGTTATATTGACAGAAGACGTAAAAGCACTGGGAAAAGCAGGAGACATTGTGGAGATCAATGACGGATACGCCCGCAATTTTATTCTGAAGCAGAAAAAAGGTCTGGAGGCGAACAGCAGGAACCTGAATGACCTGAAGCTGAAAAAGGCCAACGAAGATAAGGTGGCGCAGGAAAAATACGAGGCGGCGCTGGCGCTGAAGCAGGAAATCGAGGCCGGAAAGATACAGCTGGCCATCAAGACGGGAGAGGGCGGAAAGGCTTTTGGGTCCATCTCATCCAAAGAGATCGCGGCAGAGGTGAAAAGCCAGATGAATCTGGAGATCGACAAAAAGAAGGTGCTGCTGAAAGACGCGATTAAAACCGTCGGAGAGCATACGGTAGGGATCAAACTGCATCCCAAAGTGACGGCAGATCTGAAAGTCAGCGTAGCGGAAGAGTAGGAGGACGGCATGGAAGAAGCGCTTGCAAAAAAAGCGATGCCGCACAGCGTGGAGGCGGAGGCCTCTGTGGTAGGCTCCATGCTGATGGATAAGGATGCCATTATGACGGCAGCAGAATTGATCAGCAAGGAGGACTTCTACCAGACGCCCTACGGTATCGTGTTTGAATCCATGGTGGAGCTGTTCAACGAGGGAAGACCGGTAGATCTGGTAACACTTCAGGAACGGCTGAAGGAAAAAGACGTGTCGGACGAGGTGGCCAGCATGGAATTTGTGCGGGATCTGATCACGACGGTGCCTACCTCGGCAAACGTCAAATATTATGCGGAGATCGTGGCGGAGAAGGCACTGATGCGCAGGCTGATCCGTTTGAATGAAGAAATTGCCAACACCTGCTATGTGGGCAAGGAGCCTCTGGATGTGATCCTGGAGCAGACAGAAAAGTCGATGTTCGAGCTGCTGCAGCGAAAGGGTGGCAAGGACTTTGTTCCCATTCGGCAGGTGGTGATGCGGACGCTGGAGAAGATTGAAAAAGCGGCGAAAAACAGGGGGAGTGTGACGGGAATCCCTACCGGCTTTCACGACCTGGATTACAAATTGTCGGGACTTCAGCCGTCGGATCTGATCCTGATCGCGGCCAGGCCTTCCATGGGAAAGACGGCGTTTGTGCTGAATGTGGCGCAAAATGTTGCCTTCCGTTCAGGGAAGGCGGTGGCGATCTTCAGTCTGGAGATGTCGAACGAGCAGCTGATGAACCGTCTGTTCGCCATGGAATCCAATGTGGATGCACAGAGGCTGCGTACCGGAAATATGCAGGATACTGACTGGGAAAAGCTGATCGAGGGAGCCGGAGTGATCGGAACCTCCGGCCTGATCATTGATGACACGCCGGGAATTTCTATTTCAGAGCTTCGCTCCAAGTGCAGAAAATATAAGCTGGAGCATGGGCTGGATCTGGTGATCATCGACTACCTGCAGCTGATGACGGGCAGGACAGGACGGGCGTCTGAATCCAGACAGCAGGAGATTTCTGATATCTCAAGGGCTTTGAAGGGACTGGCAAGAGAATTGAATGTGCCGGTGATCGCACTGTCACAGCTAAGCCGTGCGGTAGAACGCAGAGATGACAAACGACCGCTGCTTTCGGACTTGAGGGAGTCCGGAGCCATTGAGCAGGACGCCGACGTGGTGATGTTTCTTTACCGGGACGAATATTATAACAAAGACTCCGAGCATAAAAAGGAGGCGGAGGTTATTATCGCAAAGCAGAGAAACGGTCCGGTGGGAACCGTCAGTTTGGTGTGGCTGGGAGAATATACCAGATTTGCCAATATGGTCCGGGAGGAAGTCAGGGAGAAGTAAACAAGAGGGATATTATCCTATCCATCCAAATAAAAAAGATATTACCGGCATCTTCCGAGTAATATCTTTTTTATAATGGCGATGCGCCAAAGTCCCAATCCATCTGAAACCCGGGCGATCACCCACAATCCCGAAACACGCCCTGTGGCGGTTCCGGTCATTCATTCAGGATCAATTAAGCCTGAGAAATGGATCCTGTAGGACATTGAGAAGCACAGGCTCCGCAATCAATACAAGCGTCTGCATCAATTTCGTACTGATCAGCGCCCTGAGAAATCGCTCCAACTGGACATTCCGGCTCGCAAGCTCCACAGCTTACACAATCACTGCTAATTACATGTGCCATTGGTAAAACCTCCTTTTTCATAATGAAGAATAGGGAATCTTTTTAGATTTCCTTTGACTTATCATAATACAAAACAGGCAAATATACAAGGGAAAGGACAGTCAAACCGGAAAAATTAAGAAAAATTTCAAGACTTTCCGGTCAAATTGGTGTATAGTGTTGGAGTAGAAAATTTGTCACAGAAACAGACAGATTGGAAGGAGTTTTAGAATGAAAAAGAGAATGGCCGGCGTTCTTGCAGTCCTTTTGGGGATGAGCCTGCTGTTATGCAGCTGCAGGATTCAGGAGGACATGGCATCAGATAACGGACAGAAAACAAAGGTGAGCAGCGAGGAGATCAAAAGACAGGCGTGGCTGCAAATGATCCAGCCGGCTGCCTACAGCAATGCAGAAGGGTTGAATCTGGAAAAGGGCGCCTACATCTCTGTGATCGGAAAGGGAGAAAGCGGACCTTTCTGGAATACCGTGGAAAAAGGAGCCGAGGCGGCAAAGGAGGATCTGAACAGGATCCTGGGATATACGGGAAAAGAAAAGATCAAAGTCACATATAGCGGATCCGGCACAGAAAACAACGTGGAAGAGCAGATCAATATTCTGGACGAGGAGATCGCAAGATATCCCATCGCAGTGGGGATCGCTATTGCCGACGTAAAGGCGGGGACCGTACAGTTCGATATGGCGGCAGAGAATGATATCCCCATCATTGCGTTTGATTCGGGGAACTCCTATGAGGGCCTGATGTCCATGGTAGCGACGGATAATGAAGGGGCGGCAGGGGAAGCGGCGGCCCACATGGCGGAAGAACTGCCGGAGGGCGGAAGCATCCTGGTATTTGCATCAGATTTTCGGGCGGAATCCTTGCTCCTGCGGGAGAAGGGATTTCAGACTGCGGCGGCGGAATATCCCAACCTTCCGGTGGCGGGAGTGTACTACCTGAACCGGCTGGAAGAACAAAAGGAAGGAATGATTCAGGAGATAGAAAACGGAACCTACGAGAAACCGGAAGGGGTAGAGAAGACGGAAGAGGGAGTACAGCCGGACAGTATTTCCCAGGAGATGACAATGGATTATCTTTTGAAGAAGAATCCGGAAGCGAAGGGTTGTTTTATTATGGACGGATCAGCGGTACCTGCCGTACTGGAGGCCATGGAAAGGACCGATACGGATCTGTCGGTGATCGGCTTTGACGTAACGAAAAGGAATCTGCAGGAATTAGAGGCAGGAAAAATAAAAGGCCTGATCGTGCAGAATCCGTTTGGAATGGGATATGCGACGGTGATAGCGGCGGCAAGAGCCTACCTGGGGCTGGGAAACGAGGCAGAAGTCAATACCGGCTATACCTGGGTGACGAAAAAGAATCTGAAAGAAAAAAGCGTACAGCAGATCCTGTATTAGGAAGCGGGGGCTTTCGGAAGGGAGAAGGTAAATTCTGTTCCCACGCCTTCCGTGCTGACCACATGGATGTTTTCACCGTGTGCCTGAATGGCTTCTTTTACGATGGAAAGCCCCAGGCCGGTTCCTTTTTTGTTCTTTCCCCGGGAAAGATCGGTTTTGTAGAAACGATCCCAGATTTTGTTCAAAGCGTTTCTGGGAATACCGATTCCGTCATCCTTGACGGAGAGATATACTTTGTCCCCCCGCTCCGTCGTTTCGATGACGACAGAGGAATTGTCGTCGCTGAATTTAGTGGCGTTGTCCAGCAGGTTGTAAAGCACCTGCTGGATTTTTCGTTTATCGGCATACACCAGCAGGCACTTGGTGGCTAACAGAAGCTCGATCGAGATCTTCTTGCGGGTGCAAGTGCCTTCAAAGGAGGCGGAAACCTCCTTGATGCATTGATGGATGTCGAAGGTTTCCCGGTTCAGGATCCGGTTTTTGGTATCGTATTCATTCAGGATCAAAAGGTCGTTTGTCAGATCGGTGAGACGCTCCGTTTCAAACAGGATGATATTCAGATATTTCTCGTGGAGCTCCGGTGGGATCGTACCGTCGGCCATGGCTGTGACATAGCCCCGGATGGAGGTCAGAGGAGAACGAAAATCATGAGAAACATTGGCAACAAACTGTTTTTGGTAGTCTCCGGCGTCCCGTAACCGGGAGGACATATAGTTCAGGGAGGCAGACAGGTATCCCATTTCATCCTGGGAAGTGACCAGGATCTCATGTTCCAGGTTGCCGGTAGCATACTGAGTGGCAGCTTCGGTGATCTTTCGGAGAGGCCGGTAAACAAAAAAATGAAAGGCCAGAAGGATCAGGAAGGAAAAGAAAAATACCAGAATCAGAAGGATGGAGATCCCCCTGAGAAACAGGTGCGTCAGCCCTCCCACATCAGAAGCATATTTGTGCAGAACCAGATACCCTCCCGGTGTATAACCGGACAGAACCGGGGCGATGACGGTGATCACATCCTGGGAAAACAGTTGGTGATAGTCTCCCAGAAGATACTTGGCGCCTCCGGCCTCCACCGGATCGAAATCAGGAACAGAGGCAGGGGCGGCCGGGTAGTTCTCCGGGCGGGAAGAGGCGATCAGCGTCCCGTCCCGGTCCACAAACCAGACGGCTGCATCCAGCTGGGTCTGCATGGCATTTAGCTGCAGATGCAGGTCTCCGGCGTCGATTTTTTCAGAAAAATACAGAGGAAAATAGTCGCTGGACATCAGGCTGGCTTCCTGAAACATGCCGGAGGCCACATAGTCCCTTGACGGAGCTGTGATCAATTCCGGCGTCAGGATCGCTGTGGTAAACAGGCAAAGAAATCCAAAAATGATATAGACGATCAGAAATTTCAGATGGAGTGTACTTTTCATAAAAACCTCATTTCTTTTCCGGCTTCCATTCAAATTTGTATCCGATCCCCCAGACGGTGCTGATCCTCCAGGTATCGTGGTCCTTTATTTTTTCCCGGATCCGCTTGATGTGGACATCCACCGTTCTGGTATCTCCCAGATATTCATAGCCCCAGATCTGATCCAGAAGCTGCTCTCTTGTGAATACCTGATTGGGGGAGGCGGCGAGAAAATATAAAAGTTCCAGTTCCTTTGGGGGCATTTCTACCGTAGTACCGTCCATCATGACAGAATAATTGGTCAGGTGGATGCAGATTCCGGGATACTCTACATACTTTCCTTTCTCCTCAGAAAAAGAGGTGGGAAGCGGAGAGGTGTACCGCCGCAGGACTGCTTTGACGCGAGCCACCAGCTCCTTGGAATCAAAAGGCTTGATGACATAATCATCTGCGCCCAGCTCCAGCCCCAGCACCTTATCAAACACTTCTCCTTTGGCAGAAAGCATGATGATAGGAACGGAGGAGCGGGAACGGATCTCCCGGCAGATCTGGTACCCGTCCATTCCGGGGAGCATCAGATCCAGCAGGATCAGATCAGGCCGGTAGCTGTCAAAGGCAGACAGAGCCTGTTCTCCGTCATGAACCATGTGGGTATGGAAACATTCCTTGGTCAGATAAAGGGAGATCAGCTCGGCAATATTTTCGTCATCATCTACGATCAGAATTTTCTGCTTGTTCATGGTAACTCCTCCTAGGACTTTAATTCGACTATGGTCACGCCGGCATCTCCTTCTCCAAAGGAGCCCAGACGGAAGCTTTTCACACGTTTTTGACGGCGGAGATAGCTGTGGATGCCGGTTCTTAAGGCTCCGGTTCCTTTTCCGTGGACGACACGCACCGGGGACAGGCCGGCCAGAGCCGCGTCATCCAGGTATTTATCCAGCTGGGCGACCGCCTCGTCTACCGTCAGTCCCAACAGGTTGATTTCCGGGCGGACGGAGAAGGATTTGCCCATTTTCAGCTTCCCTTTGGAGGTGGTATGAAGCTTTTTGGCAGAATAGGAAACCGGCTCCTCCAACAGTTCCAGGTCGGAGAGAGGAACCTGAGAATTAAAGATTCCCATCTGTACCGATATGTTACCCTTTGGGTCAGGTTTGGAGGTAATGGTTCCGGTCAGGTTCATGCTGATGACGCGCACACTTTCTCCCGGCTTGAAGGAAGCAGGATCCTGAGGCTTCTTCTTTCGGGAGGCGGCGGGCATGGAGGGCTGGACGGAAGAGAGCTGCTTTCGGATCTTTTCCCGTTCTTTTTCCATTGCAGAGGCAGACATCCCTTCTTTTCCGAATTTGTGGAAATTGCGGATGGTTTCGTCTGCAACATCCTTGGCTTCCTCCAGAAGCAGTCGTGCTTTTTCTTTGGCTTCCCGAAGAATACGGTCTTTCTGTGCGTCCAATTTTTCCTGCTGGGAGAGAGCCTGAGACTTTAAAAGCTCCAGCTCTTTTTTGTAAGCAGAAATCTGTTCTTTTTCCTCCTGTAAGGTCCGGCGGTTTTGTTCCAGACGGGAAAGGAGATCTTCAAAGGCCTCGTCCTGCCGGCTTAAAAGTTGTTTGGCAGAGTCTATGACCTGCCCGGACAGTCCCAGCTTGGAAGCGATGGCAAAGGCGTTACTTTTTCCGGGGATCCCCACCAGAAGGCGGTAAGTGGGTCTTAATGTTTCTACGTCAAATTCGCAGCAGGCGTTTTCCACACCCTCTGTGGTAAGGGCAAACACCTTGAGCTCACTGTAGTGGGTAGTTGCCATGGTGCGAACCTGCTTCTGATGAAGATGCTTTAAAATAGCTGTGGCCAGAGCGGCGCCCTCTGTAGGATCCGTCCCGGCGCCCAATTCGTCAAACAGAACCAGAGAATCTTTGTCTGCTTCTTCCAGGAAGGATACGATGTTGGTCATATGGGAGGAAAAAGTACTGAGGCTTTGTTCAATGCTCTGTTCATCTCCGATGTCAGCATAGACGCAGCGAAACAGGGCAAGCTCTGAACGGTCTAAAGCGGGAATATGAAGCCCTGCCTGCCCCATCAGAGTAAACAGCCCTACCGTCTTGAGGGAGACGGTTTTTCCGCCGGTATTGGGTCCGGTCACAATCAGAAGATGGAAGGCATCGCCGAGAGTGACGGTGATAGGAACAACAGAGGCGGCGGGAAGAAGAGGGTGCCTTCCCTGGCGGATATGGATCCTGCCTTCTGTGTTGAAACGGGGCAGGGAGGCATTCATATCAAGGGCCAGCGCTCCTTTTGCAAAAATAAAATCCAGCTGGGTCAGCAGTTGAAAGTCGGAGAGGATCAAAGAAGCGTAAGGCGCCGCTTCCTGGCTGAGAGTGGCCAGGAGGATCTGGATCTCCTCCTGTTCTTTGGCAAACAGGTCTTTCAGATCGTTGTTCAGCCGTACAACAGCCATGGGTTCTACAAAAATAGTAGAGCCGGTGGCAGACTGATCGTGGATCAGCCCCGGGATCTGGTTTCGATATTCCGCCTTTACCGGGAGGCAGTACCGGTCTCCCCGCATGGTGATGATGGCCTCCTGCAGATATTGCCGGGAGGAGCCGTTTAAGACGGAGGCCAGAGCAGAATGGACACGGTCGTTCAGCTGTGAAATCTGCCGGCGGATCTGCTTCAGGTTGCTGCTTGCCTCATCGTTGATCTCATCCTCCTGCAAAATGCAGAAACGGATGTGAGAAGACAGAGGAGTCAAAGGCTCCAGGCTGTCAAAAAAGACAGAGAGACAGTCCGGCTCCTGATCGGGATCTTCTGCTCTGCCATAAGCCTTGATCTGGGCTGCGGTTTCCAGAAGACGGCAAAGAGAAAGCAGCTCCTTGGCGCTTAATGCTCCGCCGATCTCCAGCCTTCGGACGGAATCTATTACAGGAACGACGCCGGAAAAAGAAGGGCGTCCCTTTTTTATGATCCGGGAAAAGGCGGCGCCGGTCTGCTGCTGTGCCGTTTCTATTTCTGCAAGATCGACGGACGGCGTCAGAGCCTGGCACAAGGTTCTGCCGGAGGCAGAGGAGGCCAGTTCCGTCAGTCGTTTTATGATTTTTGGATATTCCAGTTTGTTTAATGTTTTTTCATTCATATCGTTCACCCATGCCTATTCTACCTTATTTGGAAGGCAAAGGAAAGGAGAAAATGTTGAAGAAAACGACGGCATGGGGTATACTAAAATGTAAAGTTTGAAAAAAGAAGGAGTTGTTTATGGAAGAGGACAGCCGCCCGAAGGAGGAGCAGAACACGGGAGATGAGACTTCTGGGGAAAGCGGGGAATACTCCTTCCTTCAGGAAGTGATCAAGGACGAAAACGGACGGTGGAGAGCGCTGAAAAAGCGATGGATCCGCCTGGTAGGCTGGGGACTGGTGTTTGGGATAGCAGCCAGTCTTGGTTTTGCGTGGACAAACAGGCTGTCATCCTCCCGGATAAAAGAAGTGACGATCCCAAAAGAGGAAGAAGCGCCCGGGCAGGAGGAGCCGCAGGAGCTGGACTCGGAAAGTTATCTGCAGATGCAGCAGGCACTGGGAGAAGTGGCAAAAGAAGCCGGAAGATCGGTGGTGGAGATCCGTATCCTAACGTCAAAGGAAGACTGGACAGAGCAGACGGCACAGACACACAGCATCACGGGAATCGTGGTGGCAGATAACGGAAGGGAGATCCTGATCTGGGGAAAAACGATGGCGGCTGCAGAGGGAGCGTCTTTGCAGGCTGTTTTTTCAGATGGGAGCAAGCGGAGCGTCACCCTGAAGCAGAAGGACGAAGGATTGGGTATGGGGATCTATGCCGTGGAGACCAGCCGTCTGAAGTCGTCTACCATGAAGCAGTTGAAAGTGGCGGTATTGGGAAGCTCTAATTTTATACAGCTGGGAGAACCGGTGCTTGCGCTGGGAAGTCCGTTGGGAGATGGGCAGAGTATGGGCGTTGGCGGCATCATGTCCAAGGACAACCGGGTGTCCCGGGTAGATGGAAGCTATGGGATCCTGCAGACAGATATTGCAGCAGGGGAGGAAGGAAGCGGAGTGCTGGTGAACCTGAAAGGAGAAATCGTAGGGGTGATCGACCAGTCGGTAGCATCTACGGACAGTGCTTTGGTGGCAGGCTATGGGATTTCCGACTTGAAGCGGACTATGGAACTTCTTTCTAACGGACAGGGAATTCCCTACCTGGGGATCTGCGGGCTGGAAGTGACGGAAGAGATTCAGGAGCAGGGAGTGCCAAGAGGCATTTATATGAAGGAGGTCATGCCGGGATCTCCGGCGATGGCGGCCGGACTCCAAAATGGAGATATCCTGACGGGGATCGGAACGGAGAAGGTAACGATTCTGACAGAATACAGGAATTGCCTGCTGAAGCTGAACGCAGGTGAGAAGGTCCGCTTGAAGGGCCTGCGCCAGGGGGCGGAGGGGTATGTGGACATAGAGTTTGAGGTTACGGTGGGAAAACAGGAGTAGTATAGAGCCGTGACTGAAAAGACCGGAAGCACAGAAGCGTTGAAAATCAGAAGAAAGTAAGGCGCAGAACCGGAAGAAAACGACAGACGGAAACAGACAGACGAAGGAATGAAAGGACGAAGAAATGAGATATATCAACACGTTGCGAGAAGGAGAAACCATCAGGAATATCTATTTGTGCAAAGGAAAACGGACGGCGGAAACCCGCAACGGAAAGCCGTATGATAATCTGCTGCTGCAAGACAAAACCGGAATCCTGGACGGAAAGGTATGGGATCCGAATTCCAGCGGGATTGCGGATTACGGCGAGATGGACTTTATAGAGGTGTTTGGAGATGTGATCAGCTACAACAACAATCTCCAGTTGAATATCCGCCAGATCAGACGGGCGGAGGAAGGGGACTACCTTCCGGCAGATTATATGCCTACCAGCGAAAAAAGCACGGAGGGCATGTATCAGGAGCTTTTGGGATACATTCGTCAGATCGAAAACACCTACCTTAGGCAGGCAGTGGAATATTATTTTGTGAAGAATGAGGAATTTATCCGGATTTTCAAGGGGCATTCTGCGGCAAAAAGTGTGCATCATGGATTTGCGGGAGGGCTGCTGGAGCATACCCTGAGTGTGGTAAAATTTTGCGAATACATGGTGGGAGCTTATCCCATTTTAAATCGCGACCTGCTGTACGCAGGGGCGCTTTGCCACGATATCGGAAAGACGAAGGAGCTTTCGGCATTTCCGGAAAATGATTATACAGACGACGGGCAGCTGCTGGGGCATATCATCATCGGCGTAGAGATGATCAGCCAGGCAGTCCGCTCGATTCCGGGATTCCCGGATCGTCTGGCAAGTGAATTAAAACATTGTGTGATCGCTCACCATGGAGAGCTGGAGTATGGATCGCCGAAAAAACCGGCGCTGGCAGAGGCCCTGGCGCTAAATTTTGCAGACAGTACCGATGCAAAAATGCAGACGCTGACGGAAATCTTCAAGGATAAACCGGGAAATGACTGGCTGGGCTATCAGCGGCTGTTTGAATCCAATCTACGAAAAACGGTGATTTAGTCCGGAATCAGGCGGCATGCTGGCTGTCGGGAGGGCTGAGGCGTTATTTGTGAACGATGTCAGCTTCACCAGGTGATTTTGGTTTGGAAAAGAATGAGAGGGAAAGTAAAAAGGTAGAGCATCATGAAAAAGAATGAAGTGGTTTCTTTCGTCATTGAGGATATGGGAGTAAATGGAGAGGGTATCGGCAAAGTGGCCGGCTACCCTCTCTTTGTCAAAGATACTGTGATCGGCGACGTGGCAGAGGTAAAAGTTACCAAAGTGAAGAAAAATTATGGGTATGGCAGACTGATGAGGCTGATCAGTCCATCGCCTAAACGGGAAACAGCAGGAGTCTGTCCGGTTGCCAGACAGTGCGGCGGCTGTCAGATCCAGGAGATGCAGTATGCGTATCAACTGGAATTTAAACAGGAAAAAGTGAAAAATAATCTGATCCGCATTGGAGGGATCCAGCGGACAAGGCTGGAAAGGATCCTGCAGCCGATCCTGGGAATGGCAGAGCCGGTGCGCTACCGGAATAAGGCGCAGTTTCCGGTGGGAAAAGATAAGAATGGAGAGATCATCACAGGATTTTATGCGGGACGGACGCATTGTATCGTGCCCATAGAGGATTGCATGCTGGGAGTGGAGGAAAATGCCGTTATACTGGAACAGATAAAAGGGTTCATGAAACGGTATCAGATTCCGCCTTACGAGGAGGAACGTCACGAGGGTCTGGTCCGTCACGTGCTGATCCGAAAAGGGTTTGTCACAGGAGAGATCATGGTCTGCCTGGTGATCAACGGCAGGCAGCTTCCGCAGAAGGAGAAGCTGGTGGAGCTTCTAAAGCAGATAAAAGGAATGAAAAGCATCTCTCTTAGCATCAACACAGAAAAAACCAACGTGATTATGGGAAACAGGATCAGGACTATCTGGGGCAGCCCGACGATCACAGATTACATCGGAAGGCTGCAGTACAGGATCTCGCCGTTGTCTTTCTATCAGGTGAACCCTGTTCAGACGGAGCGGCTTTACCAGACCGCCCTGGATTATGCGGGACTGACGGGAAAGGAAGTAGTGTGGGATCTTTACTGCGGAATTGGAACGATCTCCCTGTTTCTGGCAAAAAAAGCCAGACAGGTCTATGGAGTGGAAATCGTACCGCAGGCGATCGAGGATGCCAAAGAGAATGCAAGGATCAATAGAATAGAAAATGCGACATTTTATGTAGGAAAAGCGGAAGAGATCCTGCCGGAATATTATAGGAATCACGAAGGAGAATGTGGAAGGAAAGCGCAGGCAGATGTGATCGTGGTGGATCCCCCCAGAAAAGGCTGCGAGGAAAGTCTGCTTCAAACAATCGCAGATATGGCGCCGGAGAGAGTGGTGTATGTCAGCTGCGACTCCGCCACCCTGGCGCGGGATGTGAAGCTTCTGGAAGAGCGGGGATATCGGCTGGAAAAAGTACAGCCGGTGGATCAGTTTCCAAATAGTGTGCATGTGGAGGCAATCGTGTTGCTTTCCAAACTAGATTCTAAGAAATATATTAGTGTAGAACTTACGATGGATGATATAGATTTAACAAGTATTGAAGGTAAGGCAACATATAAACAAATTCAAAACTATGTTTTGGAAAAGTTTAGGTTTAAAGTATCTACTCTGTACA
The DNA here is from genome assembly GCF_034091795.1 of Suipraeoptans intestinalis. Classification (NCBI taxonomy): domain Bacteria; kingdom Bacillati; phylum Bacillota; class Clostridia; order Lachnospirales; family Lachnospiraceae; genus Suipraeoptans; species Suipraeoptans intestinalis. Next base: position 66,283 of record NZ_JAXFXH010000013.1, read on the forward strand.
TTACACAAGTTAAGAAAAAGCATGGTTTAGAAGTTAAGGAACACTATAATATTCCAAAGAACGAGAACCAGAAAGTTCCACAGTGTCCAATTGAAAAAGAAGAAGCTATTTTAGATGCGTTGAAGCATTTTAAGATGTTGTAGTATTATACTAAATATATGTTTAAGTTGAGGAGAAAATAATGAATACTAATGTATTGAATAAATTATCCTTTTACTGTTCTGAAAATGAGAATCAATTTTTTGACAGAAAAAGCGCTAGAATTAAACCTTTAGACATTTTAAAGCATCTGGTTGCATTTTCCAATGCAGAGGGTGGGCAATTAGTGATAGGGATTGAAGACGACGGGATAATTACGGGCTTTAATTATGAAGGTGCTCATTCGATTGATGAGTATAGAAATATATTTCTAACTGAATTAAAAGAAACTCCAATAAATCCCCAATTTAATATTTTAGATGTAAAAAATAATAAAGGTATTGATGATAAGATATTGGTCATATCTGTAGATGTTTCTGCAGATAGAGTTATAAAATCTTATAATGGAAAAGTTTTTCTTCGACAAAATGATAGATCTATAGAATTAAATTTTGAGCAGATTCTTCAATTACAGTATGATAGAGGGCAAAGGTATTTTGAGGATGAAGTTGTTCAATTATCAAGCATAGATGATATAGATGATGTACTAATAGATGATTATAAGAAGATTTTGAATATAGATGAACTTTCTAGCGAAGAAGTGTTGAAAGCTAGAAATTTAATGATTAATGGAAAACTGACTAATGCGGGGCTTTTGCTATTTGGGAAAAACCCTTCTAAATTTTTACCACAGGCAAGACTAAGAGTTATTAAATATAGTGGAATGTATCAAAAGGTTGGTACAGAAATAAATATAATTAAGGAAAAAACATTTGATAAAGCGATACCTAACATTATTAGAGAAGCAAGAGAATTTATTAATACGCAACTAAGAGATTTCCAATATTTAGATAAAGATGGAAAATTTAAAATAATGCCAGAATATCCAGAATTTGCATGGTTTGAGGGAATAGTCAATGCTTTGACTCACCGAAATTATGCAATCCGAGGGGAGCATATTAAGGTGTTAATATTTGACGATAGGCTAGAAATACTTAGTCCCGGGTTACTACCTAATATTGTAACCGTAGAAAATATTCTAAATCAAAGATATTCAAGGAATCCAAGAATTGCAAGAACTTTATGTGAATTTGGATGGGTAAAAGAAATGAATGAAGGCGTTAAGAGAATATATTCTGAAATGGAAAAGTTGTTTCTAAAGAAGCCTAAATATGCAGAACCTAACAGTAGTGTTTTATTAGTTTTAGAAAATAATATTTTAAATAGAAGTATCAGAACAATAGATAGAATTAAAGGCAAAATCTCTGAGGAGGTGTTTGATAAACTAAGTCAAGATGAAAAAACCATTATACATTTTATGTATAATAGTGGACAAAAAATAACTACAAAAGTGGCAACAGAACTTATTGAAAAAGGTTCAACATTTTGTAGGAAGTTACTTAAAAATCTTGCTGATAAAGATTTATTAGAGTGGCATGGTACTTCGCAAAACGATCGTACACAATACTATACTCTAAAATTCTAATTTAAGAAGAACGTAGAAGAGTTGAGAAGAACGCAGAAGAGTTGAGAAGAACGCAGAAGAGTTGAGAAGAACGCAGAAGAGTTGAGAAGAACGCAGAAGAGTTGAGAAGAACGCAGAAGAGTTGAGAAGAAC
>NZ_JAXFXH010000014.1:0-110130 GCF_034091795.1 Suipraeoptans intestinalis
ATATCCGCCGCCGAATTTTTGTATTCCACCTTCAGATTGTCCCCTTCCTTGATCCCTTCTTCTTCCAGTCCCATCAAGAATCCTTCCCGGCAGTTGTCTAGGGATTTGTGCTCTGCAAACTGAGAGATTCCTATGGTATAGGTTTCCTTCTTGCCACTTTCTCCCGTTTTTCCTCCACATCCGGTCAGCATGGCTGCTGCCAGCACTGTCACTGCGATCCCTGCCGTTACTCTGTTTTTCATTGCTTTGTTCTTCATCTTTTTCTCCCTTCCTGATGCGGTTTCCGATCGAAAGAATTGGTTCATCCGGGGGAGTCGTCATGGTTTCCTTTCTGGGACACAGCTCCTGTGAAACAAAAAAATCCGCCCCAAACTGATAGTTTGAGGCGGTAATTCACATTATCGCGGTGCCACTCAAATTGACGACTGTCCACTCTTCTTGTGTACTGACATACACTCCTGATTGATAACGGGTTCGGTTCCCGACAGCTCCTACTCTTTTCATTTCAGGCTGCCCTCGAAAGTCCATTCACTGATCAGCTCTATATGGCAATCCCACCATCTGCCACTCTCTGAAATATCGCCTAAAAAGCTACTCCTCTTTCTCATCGGTTTTGTCTATGCGGTTACTTTACTGCAAGAAAGCAACTTTGTCAACAGTTTTTTCCGTTCTTTTCTTATTATTTCTTTTTTTGTAGCTTTTTATATCTTGAACCCTTCGCTTCCACTTCCTAGTCCTTGATCACGGGAACCGGCGTATCGTCTTTTGCATCCAGGTTGTTGATATACTTCTTCGTCTCTGCCACGATCTTATTGGACAAGAGCAGGATCGCCACTAGGTTGGGGATCGCCATCAACGCGTTCAGTGTATCTGCGATCAGCCATACCAGATCCAAAGCTACTACAGGAGCGATCGCCGCTACTGCGATATACAGGATACGATAGGGGATCAGTCCCTTGCTTCCTGCGAAGTATTCTACACAGCGTTCTCCGTAATAAGCCCATCCCAGGATCGTGGAATACGCAAAGGAGATAATACCCAGCGTCAGAATGATGGGACCAAGTACCGGAATCTGTCCGAATGCCAGGGAAGTCAGTACACCCCCATTGTCCACCTGATCTGCATTGATCGCCGGATTCTTCATGATGGTCGTTACCAGAACCAGTCCTGTCATCAGACATACTACAACCGTATCCCAGAAGGTTCCTGTAGAAGATACCAGAGCCTGACGCACCGGATTTCTTGTCTGAGCTGCCGCCGCTGCGATCGGGGCAGATCCAAGACCGGATTCATTGGAAAACAGTCCTCTTGCAACTCCGAAGCGGATGGCATACTGGATTCCGCCTCCCACCAGTCCGCCTGCTGCTGCGCCCGGCGTAAATGCCAGCTTGCAGATCACGCCGATAGCCGGGAAGATGAAGTCATAATTCATAACCAGGATCACGATACATCCGATCACATAGAAGATTGCCATAAAGGGAACCAGTTTTTCGCAAACATTTGCGATGGACTTGATTCCTCCAAAGATAACGATCGCTGTCAGGATCGCGATCACGATTCCTACGATCCAGGTAGGAACGCCCAGCGTTTCCTTACATACCGTTGCGATAGCGTTTACCTGTGTCGCACATCCGATTCCGAAAGAGGCAAATCCTGCAAAGATGGCAAACAGCATACCCAGCCATTTCATATTCAGTCCTCTGGAAAGTGCATACATGGCTCCGCCCTGCATACGTCCATCCTCTGTCTTTACACGGTACATAACTGCGATCAGAGACTCTGCATACTTGGTAGCGATACCAAACACACCGGTCAACCAACACCAAAGCACGGCTCCGGGGCCTCCAAGAGCGATCGCCGTACCTACACCGATGATATTACCCGTTCCGATGGTAGCTGCCAGAGCCGTCGTCAACGCCCCAAACTGTGAAACCTCTCCTTCCGCATCCGGATCCTTGGATACAGAAAGCTTGATCCCTTTTCCAACCGTGTGTCTCTGAATGAAGCCTGTCCGGACCGTCATAAAAACATGTGTTCCAAACAGCAGGATAATCATAGCCCAGCCCCAGACCCATCCATTCAGTGTCTCGACAAATCCACTAATTGCTTTTAACATAAGTTTCCCCCTTCTTTTCTTTCGTTCTCTTTTTGTGCATTTCGCACTAACTCTTAGTCATATTCTACCCAATTATAGACATTCCGGCAATAATTGTTATTCATTTAACATGTAATTCATCATATTGTACATTTTTTCTTCACTATGTCATTACAAACGCATTATTAATTGTACATTTTTTTCTTTTCGCAAATTATTCGGATTTCTATTTTTTGCTGTTTTATTTTGCTATTCATTTGACTTTTTTACATCCGAAATCCTTCGTTATTTTTTTCATAATCTCTCTTCGATCCGATTCCCCTTTCAGGAAAATCGTCTCTTTTTTTAATTTTCACAAGATCCTTCTTTTTTTCTTTCCCGCTTTTCCTGTGTGATCCTGTTCTTTCTGCTATCTTTTTCTCTATCCTTCTCTTTCTCACAGGATTTTTTATTCTTTCACCCCGCTATTTTGAAGATTTTTCTTTTAAAATCACTTTCTATTTTCTTCAAAACCACTGTCCGGATTTTTCCTGCTGCTGAGATTACAAGCTTTATCCGCAGCAAAAAACCGCCACACTCACTAGAATGCAGCGGCTTTTTTAATCCTATTCCACTTCTTATACCTTTTCTATCCTCCTGAGATCTCCTTTTTCACTCAGAAGCCTGTGTCGCAATCCGCAGCTTTATTCTGTGACAGCGATCACTTCCACCTCGCAGAGTACGTTTTTCGGCAACGTTTTTACTGCCACGCAGCTTCTTGCCGGCTTGGAGGTAAAGTACTTCCCGTACACTTCATTAAACGCGGCAAAGTCGCCCATATCTGCCAAAAAGCAGGTGGTTTTTAATACCTTGTCAAAGGAACTTCCTGCTGCCTCCAGCACAGCTTTCAGATTCCTGCATACCTGCTCTGTCTGCCCCGCAATATCCTCTGCCACAAGTTCTCCCGTTGCAGGATCCAGAGCGATCTGTCCTGCCGAATACAGAATATGTTCGTGTACAAATCCCTGGGAATATGGTCCCAATGCTTTTGGTGCCTTTTCTGTCGCTACTGCTCTCATAGATTGTTCTCCTTTGCTTTTTCTAATAGTTTTTTTGCAACACATACGTCAAACAGGCCCATTCCCACCGATTTAAAGCAGGTGGTCTGCCCGTAAGCCACATCTTTTCTGTCGCCTGCCAGATATTCATGCATCAGCACGATCCGATCCTGCGTAAGGATCCCTTTTTCAAGCGGAACACTCAGATCCCCGCTTTCCTCACAGGCGTAAGGAAGCTCGATCATCACCTGGTCTGCCAGCCGAAACAGCACGTCCGGAAGCTCCCGCATTTTGGGGGTATAAGAGCCTATGGCAATGATACACTTTCCCGTCAGAAGTCCTTCCTCTTCCGGCAGTACGGGAGTTTCTGAGGGCGTTGCCGTACAGATAATATCGCTGTTTTTCACCAGCTCTTCCGTAGTTGCACACTGTACCACCTTTACTCCCGGCCGCCCAATGGCCTGTTCCAGCTTTTTCAGATATTCTGTCAGGTCCCTGTCACTGTGATTAAAGACATAAACCGTCTCAATCGGCCTTGCCGCACAGGCATAAAGCGCCAGATGGAAGCCCTGCACTCCTGCTCCTATAATGCCCACAGTCCGGCAGTCTTTTCTGGAGAGATGGCGGATCCCCACGCCTCCTACTGCCCCCGTCCTCCAGGCAGTGACAGCCTGGCCGTCCATCACCGCAAGAGGAGTCCCGGTCTTCCCGTCATTCAGCAATACTACACCGTCAATGGCCGGAAGTCCCAGTTTTCCATTTTCCGGAAAAATGCTGAGTATCTTGGTTCCGATCACTTCCTCTGTATAACAAGGCATATACATCATGGTCTTGTTGTCATGTTCGATCACAGGACGGGGAGGCATATAAAACTCTCCCTTTCCAAAAACAGCGTAGGCTTCCTCTATCTGGTCCATCATTTCATTCAAATCCATCAACTTTTCGATGGTCTTCGCATCCAGTACCTTCATCCCGTTCCCCCTTTCTCAAAGCCTGTCTCTCGTTTCACAGATCCAGTTTCCTGTAAAACGATTGTCTTTTATGTCTTTTATATCTTTCATCCGTCGCAGCTTATCCCTCGAACGTTTCTTTCATCCGATCCATAAAGCCCTTCTTTTTCTTGCCGCCTTTTGCCTCCGGCTCTTTTTCCGTCTCCTGTTTCAGCGTATTGCCTGACAATTCATCAAATCTGCGCAGAGCCTCTTTCGCTTCCGAACTCAGTTTCTCCGGCGTCTGGATCACCAACGTCACATAATGATCCCCCCGTACCTGGGCGTTTCTGACAGAAGGTACTCCTTTTCCCTTCAAACGCACCTTGGTATCCGTCTTCGTTCCCGGCTTCACGCTATACACCACTTCTCCGTCCACCGTCTTGATGCGGATATCACTTCCCAGGGCCGCCTGGGCAAAAGATACCGGCACAGTAGAAAAGATGTGCATATCCTGCCTCTGGAACACCGGATGCCTGGATACTGCCACTTCCACCAAAAGATCCCCTCTTGGTCCGCCGTTTGTTCCCGGCTCGCCTTTTTCCCGGATCCGCACGCTCTGTCCATTGTCGATTCCCGCCGGAATGGAAACGGAGATCTTCTTTCGTTTGGAAATATAGCCGCTTCCGCCGCAGTCGGGACATTTCTCCCGGATCACCTTTCCACTTCCGTGACATTCCGGACAGGTCTGGACGTTTTGTACCATTCCGAAGATGGATTGCTGCGTGTAGACCACCTGACCCTTTCCGCCGCACTTGGGACAGGTCTGAGGGCTGGTTCCCGGCTTCGCTCCGGTTCCATGACAGGTGGCACATTCCTCCTTCAAAACCACATCCAGTTCTTTCTCGCAGCCAAACACGGCTTCCTCAAAAGAGATCCGGACAGTCTTGTGGATATTCATTCCTTTCATTGGCCCCTGGCTTCTGCCGCCTCTTCTTCCGCCGCCAAAAAAGTCGCCGAAAATATCTCCGAAAATATCACTGAAATCTGCTCCGCTAAAATCGTATCCGCCGAATCCGCCGGCGCCTCCTGCTCCTCCTTCAAAGGCAGCATGGCCGAACTGATCATACTGGCGGCGTTTTTCCGGATCACTCAATACAGCATAGGCTTCTGATGCCTCTTTAAATTTCTTTTCTGCCGCTTCATCTCCCGGGTTCATATCCGGATGGTACTTTTTAGCCACCTGTCTGTAGGCTTTCTTCAAGGTCGCATCATCCGCGTCCTTTCCAACGCCCAATACTTCATAATAGTCTCTCTTTGTTTCTGCCATGATATATCCTTTCTTTCCACAGGTTTTTTAACGCAAGGAAGTTCTGTGAAGGCAGCTATCTCTACCCTCACAGAACATCTGCTTTCATTTCTTATACTTCCTTATAATCTCCGTCTACCACATCGTCTCCGGAGAAGCCTTCCGGTGCCGGCCCTGCCTGCTGGGAACCTCCCATATCCGGCGTCGGACCGCCTGCTGCGCCTCCTGCCTGCTCATACATCTTGGCAAACAGTTTCTGCGCCGTCTCCATCAGCTTTTCTTTCCCTGCCTGGATCTCTGCGATCTGTGCGTCGGACAGTTCTTCTCCCGTTGCTTTCTCCAAAGTTTCCTTCAGAGCCTTGCAGTCTGCTTCTACCGCCTCTCTGTCTGCTGCGTCCAGCTTGTCTCCTGCCTCTTTTAAAGCCTTCTCCGTCTGGAATACCATAGCATCCGCATCGTTCTTGGCGTCGATTCCTTCTTTTCTCTTTCTGTCCTGTGCCTCAAACTCAGCCGCTTCTTTCACTGCCTTATTGATCTCGTCGTCAGACATATTGGATCCGGCTGTGATAGTGATATGCTGTTCTTTTCCGGTTCCCAGGTCCTTTGCAGAAACGTTTACAATACCATTGGCGTCAATGTCAAAGGTTACCTCGATCTGCGGAACACCTCTTTGTGCCGGCGGGATTCCATCCAGACGGAACTGTCCCAGAGACTTGTTGTCTCTTGCAAACTGTCTCTCACCCTGAACCACGTTGATATCCACTGCCGTCTGATTGTCTGCCGCCGTGGAGAAGATCTGGCTCTTCTTGGTGGGGATGGTAGTATTTCTCTCGATCAGTCTGGTAGCTACGCCTCCCATGGTCTCAATGGAGAGGGAAAGCGGAGTTACGTCCAGAAGAAGGATGTCTCCTGCTCCTGCATCTCCTGCCAGTTTTCCACCCTGTACGGAAGCTCCCAGAGCTACACATTCATCCGGATTCAGGGACTTGCTGGGCTCTTTGCCCGTCAGTCTCTTTACTTCTGCCTGAACGGCCGGGATACGGGTGGATCCTCCTACCAGCAGAACCTGTCCCAGCTCAGCCGCTGTGATACCTGCATCGGAAAGCGCTCTCGTTACCGGCTCGGATGTGCGAAGCACCAGCTCGTGTGTCAGCTCGTCAAATTTTGCTCTGGTAAGGTTCATATCAAAGTGCTTCGGTCCTTCTGCCGTAGCAGTGATAAACGGAAGGTTGATGTTGGTTGTCGTTGCAGAGGAAAGTTCTTTCTTTGCTTTTTCCGCTGCCTCTTTCAGCCGCTGCAGCGCCATCTTGTCATTGGAAAGATCTACTCCCTCCTGCTTTTTAAACTCTGCGATCATGTAGTCCGTCAGCTTCTGGTCAAAGTCGTCTCCGCCCAGTCTGTTGTCTCCTGCTGTGGACAATACTTCGATGACGCCGTCGCCGATCTCGATCACAGATACGTCGAAGGTTCCTCCTCCCAGGTCATACACCATGATCTTTTGTTCTTTTTCATTGTCCAGTCCGTATGCCAGAGCCGCTGCCGTAGGCTCGTTGATGATACGCTTTACATCCAGTCCTGCGATCTTTCCTGCATCCTTGGTAGCCTGTCTCTGTGCGTCGTTAAAATATGCGGGAACGGTGATCACCGCCTCCGTCACTTTTTCTCCCAGATATCCTTCTGCATCCGCCTTTAACTTCTGCAGAATCATGGCAGAAATCTCCTGGGGAGAATACTTCTTGTCGTCGATGGCCACTTTGAAGTCAGACCCCATCTCCCTCTTAATGGAAGAGATCGTCCGTTCTGCATTGGTCACTGCCTGACGTTTTGCCGGTTCTCCCACCAGCCTTTCTCCCGTCTTAGTAAAGGCTACTACAGACGGGGTCGTCCTTGCTCCTTCTGTGTTGGCGATCACTACCGGCTGTCCGCCTTCCATTACTGCCACACAACTGTTTGTTGTACCCAAGTCGATTCCAATAATTTTTCCCATAACTAATTCCTCCTTAATTTGCTACTTTTACCATACTGTGTCGGATAACGGTTTCTCTATATTTGTATCCTTTTTGGAATTCTTCCACTACGACATTTTCACCCTGCTCTTCATCCTCCACATGCATGACTGCGTTGTGGAGATTGGGGTCGAAGGCTTCTCCCACGGCGGCGATCACTTCTACTCCCGCCTCCGACAGAGTCGTCATCATCTGTTTGTAGATCATTTCCATTCCCTGTACGAAAGGCTGATCCTTTTCCTCCTCCTTCACGGCGGAAAGTCCTCTTTCAAAGTTGTCTACCACCGGCAGGATCTTTTCCACGATGTCTCTGGCTCCGATCTCATACATCTGCGCCTTTTCCTTCTCGGTGCGTTTTCTGAAATTATCAAACTCTGCCATCTGTCTGGTGACCCGATCAGTCAGTTCCTCTATCTTTTCATCTTTTTTGTCTTTCTTTCCCTTTTTTTCTTCCTCATCGGAAGTCTGCCGGGGATCTGCGGCGTCTTGTCCCTTTTCTTCGGACGCGCCTTCAGGCTCCTGGCAGTCTGCCTGCCTCTCTTTTTCCGCGTCTTCACAGGATGCTTTGCCCGCTGCTTCCTTTGCTTCTTTTACTGCCTCTTTTACAATTTCTTCCTGGCTTTTGTCCTGCCTGTCTTTCACAGCCATTTTCCACCTTCCTATTCTTTTCTATGAAACATCTGATCCAGCTCCTGCTGCAGCCTTCGCATGGATTTTAGTACATGCTCATAATCCATACGCTTTGGTCCGATGATTCCTATCGTTCCTTTCATTCCATCTCCCAGCTCATACGTTGCCGTGACCACACTGCAATCCTTCATAGTCTGTACCGGTGCTTCTTCCCCGATATACACCTGGATCCCCGTGTTTTCTTCCTGGGCCAGGGTCTGTGTCACAAGCTCCGTCAGCTGCTGCTTTTCCTCAAAGGCGCTGATGATCTCCTGCGCACTCTGCTTGTCGCTAAGTTCCGGATATTTGAAGATGTTGGTAGCTCCGCTGGTATAGATCTGCATCTCCTCCTCCAGTTGAATGGCATCTGCCACCGCATCCAGCACCATTCCCACCATCTCACCGTGGATCCCCGCCTGCTCCTTCAGCCTTGCGATCAGTCCCAGATTGATCTCCTCAATGGCCATCCCATTTAAAGAGGTATTCAGGAGCATATTCAGCTTCAGAAGATTTTCATTGCTTAGCGGCTCTTCGATCTCTATGATCTTATTCTTGATGACATTACCTCCCAGAACGATCACGGCGATCACATGGTCTTCATCTACCATGGATAACTGGATAAATTTCAGCTTGTTGGAACTGTTCAGGGGCGTAGACACCATCGTAGCATAGTTGGTGTTGGTGGCCAGCGCTTTGGCCGCCTGCTTTAAAAGCTGTTCCATCCGGTCGGCTTTTTCCAGCATCCGCTCCTGCATCTGGGTCAGTTCCTGCTCCTTTTCTTCCATGAGCATATCCACATACAAGCGGTAGCCTTTATCCGAGGGGATACGTCCTGCAGACGTGTGCGGCTGAAGGATATATCCCAGCTCCTCCAGATCTGCCATTTCATTTCGTATCGTCGCCGAGCTGAGATTCAGATCAGTATATTTGGAGATCGTCCTGGAGCCTACCGGCTCTCCCGTCTCCAAATAGTTCTGAATGATGGCATGCAGGATCCGGGTCTTTCGTTCACTCAGTTCCTGATTTGGATGCACCGTCATGTATCCACCTCCTTTTCTTATTAGCACTCAGAAAAATCGAGTGCTAACATCTTCGTTTATTAATGTAGCACTCGACCCTTCACTTGTCAACTATCTTTATACTTTTTTTATGATTTCTTAGCTCAGTTCTACTTTCACCGCTTTTTCCGGCTTGAAATCATTGGCCAGATCATAAATATTGTGTCCGGTAGATTCTCCCAGTACCCTGCCTTCCAGGGAATAGCAGCGGATAAACCGTTTCCCGTCCACACTGGACCAGTGCTCCACATCCCAGGTCAGATATCCGTCCACATCCGTCACTTTTTCCGGCAGGTAGAGATCTACCTGTCTTCCGTCCTTCATGATCTGAATCAACCCCTTGGTACCATCCACTTCCGTTTCTACTTTATTTACTGCATCATATACCTTCATCTTCCTTTCCAGGAGTCTTTTTTGACTTCCTGCTCTCCTTTCCCTATTCTCTGTCTTTTATGATACCTGATTTTTTTCATCTTTCAACCATTTCAGCCAATTTTTTATCTCCTTTTCTCTTCCCTGATCCGCAGGCTCATAAAATCTGCTGCCAAGGATCTCTGTAGGCAGGTACTGCTGCTCTACATAATGATTAGGGTAATCATGGGCATAACGGTATCCGGTTCCTCTTTCCAGATCCTTGGCTCCTTTATAGTGGGCGTCTCTTAAATGCGGCGGAACGGTCGTTTTCACTTTTCTCACACTGTCATTTGCTGAAAAAATCGCCAGGGTCGCTGCATTGCTCTTGGGCGCCGACGCTACATACAAGACAGCCTGGGCCAGGATCAACTGAGCCTCCGGCATTCCGATCCGCTCCACCGCCTGTGCCGCCGACACAGCTACCGTCAGCGCCATGGGGTCTGCATTTCCCACATCCTCCGACGCGCAGATCATGACCCTTCTGGCAATAAACCGGATGTCCTCTCCTCCATACAGCATTTTGGCCAGATAATAGACGGCGGCATCCGGATCCGATCCCCGCATGCTCTTAATGAAGGCAGAGATCACATCATAGTGGTTGTCCCCCGATTTGTCATACCGAATCGCCCGCCGCTGAATACATTCCTCTGCCACAGACAAGGTAATGTGTATCTTCCCGTCCTCTCCTCTGGGTGTTGTTAAGATCCCCAGTTCCAGGGCATTCAATCCGCTTCTGGCGTCTCCCCCCGCCATATCTGCCAGGAAGTCCAGCGCCTCCTCTTCTATCACCGCCCGGTAGCTTCCCATTCCCCGCTCCTCATCGGAAACAGCACGGCGCAGCAGCGCTTTGACCTCTTCCTTTCCCAAGGCATACAGTTCAAAGACATGAGAGCGGGACAAGAGAGCCTGATTCACTTCAAAATACGGATTTTCTGTCGTGGCTCCGATCAGGATCACCGTTCCGTCCTCTACAAAAGGCAGCAGATAGTCCTGTTGTCCCTTGTGGAACCGGTGGATCTCATCCACAAACAGGATAGTCTTTCTGCCATACATTCCCCGGAGTTCTTTGGCCTGCCGGATCGCTTCTTCCATATCTTTCTTCCCCGCCGAGGTGGCGTTGATCTGCACAAAGCTGGCGCTGGTGGTTTCTGCGATCACCTTCGCCAGCGTCGTTTTTCCGGTTCCCGGCGGTCCGTAAAAGATCAGGGACCTGAGTTTGTCCGCCTGAATGGCACGGTACAAAAGCTTATCCTTCCCTATGATATGCTGCTGCCCCACCACCTCTTCCAGAGAAGCCGGACGAAGCCGTACTGCCAGCGGCCCCGCTTCCTGTTTTTCTTTTTCTTCCATATATTCGAACAGATCCATTTTTTCTCCTTTTCCCCGCCCCATTTGCTGCTTTTGTGAACCAAAGGAGCCTTTTTCGTTTGCTTCTTATTATAGCATACCCTTCTGTTCCCGGCGCAAAAAACCTCCTTCTTCCCGCAGTTTTTCTTCTTGTTTTTCTTTCCTGCTTTTTTCTCGTTTTTTCTTCTCTTTTATTCTTCTCGTTTTTTCTTCTCGTCTTTTCTTCCCGTGTCCCCTTCCCCATCCTCTCTTCTCCCATCCTGCTATCTCCCCGTTTTGACCGCCTGCTGTTTTCTCTTCCTTTTCTTGCCAGAACCAGGGATGGGTGTTATAATTACCTTCATCTCAAAAACTGCCCGTCTTTATCTGACGGCAGTCACATACATTTCACACAACTTTTCCTGCCGCTGCGGCGGGATAGCGTCTATAGATTACCGGGATACCCGGAAGAAAGGAAAGCGCCGGTCAGAAAAACCGCCGGCGAAGCATAATCATATGAAAACAAACACACCCATAAAACCAGAACAAAATAAAATGGGAACGATGGAAATTTCTCCGCTTTTGATTTCCGTGTCTCTTCCCATGATGCTGTCCATGCTGGTACAAGCTCTTTATAATATTGTAGACAGCATGTTTGTGGCACAACTCAGTGAAGATGCGCTGACCGCCGTTTCTCTGGCCTTTCCCATACAGACTCTTATGATCTCTGTGTCGGCCGGACTCGGCGTTGGTATGAACGCCCTTCTTTCCCGGAGCCTGGGAGAAGGCAATCAGGAGAAGGTGAACAGAGCTGCCAGCAACGGTCTGTTTCTGAATCTTGTCTGCTGTCTGGTCTTTGCCATCTTCGGGGCGTTCGGTTCCCGCTCTTTTTTTGCTTCCCAAACTGCCGATCCCCGGATCATTCAATATGGCACGCAGTATCTGCAGATCATCACCATCTTCAGCATCGGCATTTTCTTGCAGATCACCTTTGAAAGGCTGCTGCAGTCCACCGGACAGACCTTCTATAACATGATTACCCAGGGAACCGGTGCCATCATCAATATTATCCTGGATCCCATTTTGATCTTTGGTCTTCTGGGATTCCCCCGCCTGGGCGTGACCGGCGCCGCCATCGCCACCGTATTTGGTCAGTTTGTAGCCTTCTCCTTGTCCATTTTCTTCCATCAAAGAAAGAACAAGGAGATCTCCCTGAAGCTTTCCGGGTTCCGTCCTCACCTGCCCACCATCTCCGTCATCTGTGAAGTGGGAATTCCTTCTATCGTAATGCAGGCTATCGGCTCTGTAATGGTATTTGGGATGAACAAGATTCTTTTACTCTATTCTTCCACAGCCGCCGCTGTCTTCGGCATCTATTTCAAGCTTCAGAGCTTTATCTTCATGCCGGTATTCGGTCTGAGCAACGGTATGATCCCCATCGTGGCATATAACTACGGAGCAGGACATGTAGCCCGGATCAAAAAAACCATTTCTCTCAGCTACCGGATCGCCATCGGCATCATGCTGATAGGACTGGCCATTTTCCAGATTTTGCCCCGGTATCTTCTGGTTCACCTGTTCCACGCTTCTCCTCATATGCTGGAGATCGGCGTCCCGGCTCTGCGGATCATCAGTCTCAGCTTTACCTTTGCCGGCTACGGAATCATGTCCGGTTCTGTCTATCAGGCGCTGGGGAATGGGTTTTACAGCCTGATCGCCTCGTTTTTAAGGCAGATCTGTGTCATCCTTCCGGCCGCTTACCTGCTTGCGCGTTTCTTCGGTCTGTCTGCCGTCTGGTGGTCGGTACCCATTGCAGAGATTGTGGCCGTTATCACCTTTACTTTCTTAAACCGCAGGATCTACCGTAAAAAACTGGATCCAATGGGCGTTTGTACTACTCCGACGTAACCCTTAAAAGCCTCGTAGAGTACAGGACAAAATATGTTGGTATGAAGTGCCTTGAAGCCTTGAAAATACTGAGGTTAAAGGAGTTTCATCTTCCTTGAAATAACGGTCACGGGAGGAAGGTTAAATGTATCAGATCAATTGTCCTAATTGTCCTGCTTGCAGAGAAAAATGTACTTGGCTGCTCCCAGATTACCTGAAGTTTCCCCCAAACGTTGGCCAGAGCTGCCTGCAATACTACTCCCGCAGCAGTTCCGCTTCCGGTTGCGAGGAATGTTGCGAAATTCTCCCTGATACCTTTCTGCACATCCTTGAGCATTTTCTTGTTAGTCTCGTTTACAGCCTGTCCGTAGCCTTTCTGGGAGATGGATTCCGCAGTAGTCTGTTTTCTCCATTTTTTCAACACAACTTCGCCGATGGCAGTGTATTCTGTCTTGTATTTAGACAGCGGAATCACTGCCCCTTCCTCCACTGCGCCATTTTCCAATGTTCCCGTAACCTTGAGAACTTTTAATATCTCTCCGGCGTTTTTCTTCTCCTTTCTAGTAATTCCCAGCATCTTCATCAGGGTGTCGAGCCCTGCAACAAAACGCTGCGTGAAATCAACATCTCTCACTTTCGCAAGATCGGATGCCTTGATCATTTTTTCGTCAACCGCAAATAACTGCAATACTTCTCTCTTCTTCATTCTTTCTTCTCCTCTCTAAATTCCAAATAACTCCCTGTTCTCGATCATTTTTTTCTGCCTAAGGTCGTCGTCCTTAATCGACATGATCTCTTCCTTCGTCATGGTTCCGGTTTTTCCGCCTTTCTTCGGCGATTCGCCTTTGAGCCGTTCCTTCACGGCTTCTTCTACCGCATCCGCAAAGGCTTTTGAAAATCCTTCAACGGCCGCTTTCGTCGCTTCTGCGTCGTCGGAAACCAGCATAACCACCACTTCGTCTGACACGCTGACGCCGTCGTCTTTCAGCATTTTTCTTCTTCCGCGTCAGAATTTAAGTAGATCTTCTCCAGCAGATAATAGATTTCGCCGTACAAATCGCCACCTTCGTCGCGTAGATTTTTAACCTCTTCCACAGAATAGGTTTTGTGCAGAATTTTCACTTTTTCAACCAGCTTCATGTTTTCCTCCTTTTTTTGCATGAAAAAACCACCAGCATTTTGCTGATGGTCTGTTGTTTCCTGCTTAACACCACGCTACCGTTCCGTGTTCTCTCCCCACAGGAATTCCGTGAAGAGCATGCCCCCGATAATAACCTTTCACATCGTCGCCAGAATCTTCAATCACATCTTTTGTTCCGTCATTATAAAACACTACCCGACCGGGCGACAAGTACCCTTCCGGGTAATATATATATATTAATCTTTCGTCGTTTTTCGATTCAAGTTTGTATTTTAGCACAAAAACCATCCTTTCCGTCAAGCGTCATGTGTTTTTAGATATTCCAACAGTGCCTTGCTATAATTCCATGTTTTTTCCACTTCATTATGCGCTTTTTCGTAAATAATTTCAAGGCCTTCCCCCATTATTTTTTCTTCTTCTAGTTCGTGTCTTAACATAATCAAGTCATGTTCCTGGATCCCTTTTCCGTCTCTTAATCTCTTCCATGAATGAGCCATGTAATAGTCTGGATAAAATTTGTGAATAGTTCCATCTGCAAAAAGGTGTTCTCTTTCGTAGATATGCGAAAATATTCTATCCACCTCATCTATGGAAACTTTTTCTTCTTCCCCGCGTGTTTCTTCTCTGTTTTCACGCTCCACCCGAATTTTCCCAGGCTTTTTCCAAGGCTCAGATACTCTCCGTGGGAATAAGCCAGAAGCCCCGACTGGTTCAGGGAAAATCTGCCGTTTTCTTCCAGGTAGGCTGTATCTGCCTGCACTGCCAGCACCTCTGCCAGAAACATATGATGACTGCCCAGCTCCTGGATCTGCGTGATCCGGCATTCGATGTTTACAGGACTTTCCTTGACGGTAGGCGCAAAAGCAAGGGCGCTTGCCCTGCCTCTTGTCAAGCCGGTCTCTTTCCATTTATCGTAGTCCCTCCCCGATCGGACGCCGCACCAGTCGGTGGCATACGCCAGATCTTCCGTCGTCAGGTTGACAACAAATTCTTTCGACTCCTTCAATAGCTCATAGGAATACCTCTCCGGTCTGACAGAGATATACAGCATGGCGGGATTGGTGCAGACCGTCCCTGTCCACGCCACCGTGATCAGATTATCCCTGCCGTCCTCTGTGGCCATACTGACCAGCACTGCCGGCAAAGGATACACCAGATTGCCCGGTTTCCAGACTTCTTTTTTTCCTGCCGTTTCCACCGTCTTTTCCCTGTCTTTCCGATGCACCCTTCCCCTCTTCTTTTCCGCTCTTTTCCGGTTTTCCGCTGACGTCCTTCCTATTCTCCCGCTCATTGATGCATCACTCCCACCAGCGCCGGAATCAACTGCTTCTTCCTGGATACCACGTCTTCCAGGATCAGTTTGTCCGTATCTTCCCGCACATCAAAGGCCTCCATCGCATACTCTTTCGCTCCGATTCCCACGCAGAGCAGTTCGGTGGACTCGCTTAAAATATCCGTCAGCATAAAGTACACCATCTGAAGTTTATGGTTTTCCAAAACCTCCGGCAGATAGGGAAGCAAAATGTCGCTTAGATCTGTCAGCTCTTCCTTGTTCATAGAATTGATCTGCCCCACGCCAAAAGTGATCCCGTTGACGGCAAACTGCTTGAAATCCTGGAAGCAGATCTCTTCCGCCGTCTTTCCCGACAGATTGCTTCCTGCCTTAAACATCTCCTGGGCCATCTTTTCCATATTCAATCCTGCGATCGCCGCCAGCTTTTTGGCTGCCTTTTCATCCACCTTGGTACAGGTGGGGGAACGAAACAAAAGGGTATCCGATATGATGGCGCTGCAAAGCAGTCCTGCGATCGTCGGATCGATGGCGATCCCCTCCTCCTCGTACATCTGACTGACGATGGTGGCAGTACAGCCTACCGGCTGGTTACGGAAAAACACCGGCCCCATGGTTTCGATGCTTCCCAGACGATGATGATCGATGATCTCCCGGATATCAGCTTCTTCGATCCCGTCCACCGCCTGTGATTTTTCGTTGTGATCCACCAGGATCACCTTCTTTTTACTCACATCCAGAAATCTCCGTCTGGAAATAAATCCTTTAAACCTGCCGTGTCTGTCCAGAATGGGAAAATCACGAAACTTCTTTTTTGCCATGACTTCCTTGATATCATCCACATAGTCACTCATTCGGAAAGTTACCAGCGGCATTTTCGTCATGAAATGCTTTACCGGTATACTTTGATTGATCAGCCTTGCTGTGGTAAAGGTATCATACGGCGTGCGGATGATCACGATGCTTTGTTCCTCCGCCTTCTGGATCAGTTCATCGGATACTTCTGCATTCTGGCAGATCACCAGGCAGCTGGCGTCAATGTCTACCGCACACTCCTGAGCTTCCCGACGGTTTCCCAGGATCACCAGATCGTCCTTTTCGATAAATTCTGCCATCAGATCCGGGTTGGAGGCGCCGATGGTCACCTTCCCCTTTGTAAAATACCCATGCTCGTTGCCCGTTACCAGCACTCCGTCCAGCGTCCGTATGATATTTTTGTACTGCGTCTTAGCCTCCGAAAGCTTCCTTCCATCGTCTACATTCATGTAGGAGGTGGCAATATCCCCCGTGGAGATCACCCCTGCCAGTTCTCCGTCCTTCAGGACCGGTATGGTCTTTACATTGTATTCTTTCATTTTGGCCCAGGTATCCTTAATGGATACATTGGTTTCCACTCCGTCGATCTTGTGGATATCCATGTCCTTTACCTGAAGCTTTACATTTGCCAAAAGAGGCGGCTCCTCCACCTGAAATTTTTTCAGCACATAATGCGTCTCTTCGTTGATCCGCCCCGCCCGCCTTGCCACATAATCTTCGCCTGTTTTTTTCCTTTTTAAATCAGCGTAGGCAATCGCAGAACAGATCGAATCTGTATCCGGGTTTTTATGTCCTACCACGTAGATTTTTTCTGCTTTCTTCCCCATGATACCGCTCCTTTTCCTGATATTCTATGATAAGATTGCCATGTTTTCCTGTTACCGTCAACCAAAACTTCCCCTCCCGTCTGTTTTTTTCTTTGAACACCTTCCCTTCCTATGTTATAATGATTCCAAGCGTTGTGAAACGAAACAGAAATCTACAGGAAGGAATGTGAGTCATGAGCGAAGAATTATTACAAGAAGAAACCAATCTTACAATGCAGGATCTGGAGGAGCATTTTGATGATGCCAATCCCTGGAACCTGGTGATGAAGTACCTGGAAGAAAAGACCGTACTTCCCGTTAAAATCGAAGGGATCGTCAACGGAGGCGCCATTGCCATGGTGGAGGGACTGCGTGGATTTATTCCTGCTTCCCGTATTTCCCTTTCGTACATCGAAGATCTGGAGTCCTGCCTTCTCATGGATATCGAAGTACGCGTCATCGAGGCAGACCAGGCTGAAAACCGCCTGATCCTCTCTGCCAGAGAGATCCTGAAGGAAAAGGAGAAAAAAGAGCTGGAAGAAAAGATCGCTGCCGTCAAAGTAGGAAGCGTAACTTCCGGTACGGTAGAATCTCTTCAGGATTACGGCGCTTTTGTCCGTCTGGAGAACGGGCTGTCCGGCCTGGTACATGTTTCCCAGATCAGCCAGAAGCGCATCAAGCATCCAAAAGATGTCCTGCATACAGGCGACACCGTACAGGTAAAGATCATCGGACTCAAAGACGGAAAGATCAGCCTCAGCATGAAAGCGCTGGAGGAAGCCATCGAAGAGCCGGAAGAAAAAGTGGAGATCCCCAAATCCGAGAAGATCGGTACCAGCCTGGGAGATCTGTTTAAAAATATCAAGCTTTCTGAATAGTCTGCTCATAAAAATGCCGTTATCTTGCTATATCCCGGGATTACGGCATTTTTTCAATTTCTGAAATACAGCAAAAGATACCGCAGACTCCTGCATGATGTGAGTCTGCGGTATCTTCCTGACAGCAGTTCTAAAACAACGCCCTCTAGAATTCTTTTATAGAATGTCCTCTTTTTTGCCCAGGATATAAAAGAGCAAGGCCGTCAAACAAAATCCGATGATCAGATGCCCTGCCAGAACTCCTGCACTTGTAATTCCAAATCCCGGCACTAAGAAATATACATTGGAAAATTCCAGCTTTCCCATTAGCATTGTAATGGTGTAAATTCCCATCTGTATGAAAAAAGGAAAGGTATATACAAAAATCTTCCATTCTGAAAAAAAACTGACTGACAATGCCATCGTAGCGTAAATCCCCGCAAACACAAAGGTAAGTGCCAAAAAAATCCCCAGATAGAGCCCCGGCTTTGTAAAGAAAAGATGCTTCCACAAACTCTCATAGGTGATGTTATTACTTTGCAGCGCCGATTCTGCCAAAAGGTTTGGCACAAAAAGCAGGGTTCCCAGCCAGTTCACAAGCAGGGGAATGATCACCGCAGTTCCTCCCGACAAAAATACCGCCAAATACTTTGCCTTCAGATAGCTGCTTCTTTGCTCTCTGCTGTAAATTTGTCGGATAAATCCTCCTTTTACATCTTCATAATAAGATTGTCCATACGGAAACACTGCCAGAAGCGGAAGTATGGCATAAAATACAAATCCCTCTATGTTGTAGGTATTCCCGCCCATCCACAGTTCACTTGCCGACACCGGATGTAACAGTCCTTTGTATACTCCGCCCAGGCTTCGCAGATATCGATAATGCGGGATGCCACATCGAATCACATGACAAAGAGAGATCCCACAGCCTATAAGCAAGGTGATCCGGTAAGACAGTCCCTGAAATGCTCTCTTGATTTCCATTTGATAGACTTTTTTCATTTTTTCTCCTTTTTCTCCTGCATGGGCCCGATGGCTATTCTGCATTTTTCCGGATACAGCTTGTAGGTAATAAAAAAGTCATGTGCCAGCAGTGTTTCTCTCTTGCTTCTGTCGGAGTAGTAAAAAAGATACGGGATTTCAAATACCTTTTTCTCTTCGGGCGCCAGCGTCTGCCGAAGTGGTTCCCCCTGATTCAGAGCCGAAAACTCCGTCATTCCAACTCCGTTTGTATATCCTTCCGCTTCCAGACACATCTCCGTCAGATCCAGCAGGGATTCTTTATCACTATGGTTCACTGCTTCCATCTGCACAATCAGAATGTCATCCTTTTCCCCGGTGTCCGTATCACTGACTGCTTCCATTAATCTGGTATCTTCGCTTCTGGAGAGAAATCGTGTCTTTGTCACACAGATATCCACGTCCCTGGTATATGCGATCACCTCTCCCACCTTTTTTTCCAACAGCTTCGGCCTGGGATAGGCCTGATTCAAATGGATAAATCGAAACAGCCACAGACCTGCCAGAAGAAGCATCACTCCCACGTATATGATCCGCTTTTTCAACATTTCATCTCCTTTTTCTTAATGCGGCCTGCATCCATGTAGATCATTTCATCTGCCAGATCCATAAATTCCTCCGGATTATGGCTGGAGATCAGCAGCAAGGCTCCTCTTTCTTTTTCCTCCCGCAGAATTTTGAGACAATCCTGCACACTTTTTTCATCCAGCGCATTGGTAGGTTCATCCAGGAGGATCAGATCCGGCTGCTCAAAAATGGCTGCTGCAATTCCCAGCTTCTGCTTCATTCCCAGAGAATATTTTCGATACTTCTTATGCATGTTTTCTTTCAGCCCCACCTTTTCCAGCGCCTGCAGCACCTCCCTTTCCCCTACTTTTTTGCGGATGGAGGCAAGAAGCATCAGATTTTCATATCCACTATATGCTTTCACAAAACCGGGGTTTTCCAACAAAATCCCCATGCTTTCGGGAAAAGAGATCTCCTTCCAAAGCCGCTTTTCATTGATCCATATTTCTCCCTCATCCAGACGGATCAACCCACTGATGGCCCGCATCAGCATCGTCTTTCCCGCCCCGTTTTTTCCCAAAAGCAGGTAGGCCTTCCCCTTTTCCATCTGCAAATCAACCTGATTCAGGACCATTTCCTGCTTAATCTGTCTGGACACGCCTTTTATCTCTAAATACATTGCTCACCATATATCCTTTCTTTGAATCAAGAAATACCCTATCCCCATACACGCAGCCTGTATTCCCAGTAAAACCCATATCTCCAGTCGAAAATCGATTCCTCTTCCGGTCAGTTGAACGTTTCTCAAAAACATCATTCCATTTCCCAAAAATCCTTCCTCGCACCAATACAGACCACTAAAAAAATAAAAAACAAAAAGCAGATAACTCAGTCTTGGAGAAAGCAGCAACGCACAAGTCTCCTGTAAGGTAGCCAACGTCATCAGCGCCAGAGGCGGTACCAGCAGCTGCCATCCGCCGCCCTGTCTTAAAATCCCTACTTCCAGACCTGCCACCTTTTCCTGGAGAAGAGAATGGATCTGCCACCCTCCCCGAAACACAAAAACCCCTGCCACAGCACATACCAAAACCGTACAAAGCAAACAGATCGCCCCACTCTTCCAAAGCCGAAAAACCTGACGGGTCCATATCTGTGTCCGCTTCCTTCTTCGCACGATCCTCTGTCTGCCGGCTTCCGAATATTCCCGCTCTCGCTGGATACTCTGCAGCAAAAGGAAATAGGCAGCATACACGAACAAAAAATATGGAATCTTCAAAAGAGAACGGGGATTCGCCTCGAACACTTCGCTGCCTCCGAAGAAATTTAGGTAAAAATCTCCTGCTCCCATCTGATAGCCTGTTCCCGACACGATTCTTTCATTTTTTATTCTTATCGCAAACGTCAGGCAGCTGCATACCGCGATCAGAATGGGGAAACTATACATTTTCAGAAAATTCATCACATATACGCCGCTTTTTTTAAGAAACATCCAGTATATCCCTCCTGCCGGAAATCCTCCTGCCTATGACATACACACCTGCCGCCAGCACGATTCCTCCTGCTAAAAGTCCCATCGTCCATCCCTTCCTGTTCCACAAAAAATCTTCCGGATAAAATACCAGAAAGAAAAATCTCCCTCTTTGAAACGC
Organism: Suipraeoptans intestinalis; assembly: GCF_034091795.1. Taxonomy (NCBI): domain Bacteria; kingdom Bacillati; phylum Bacillota; class Clostridia; order Lachnospirales; family Lachnospiraceae; genus Suipraeoptans; species Suipraeoptans intestinalis. The sequence goes on from NZ_JAXFXH010000014.1 coordinate 20,818, forward strand.
TTCAATCGCTCCCAGCGCCACCACCAAAAGCCAAATGTATTTTTGTGATTTCGGAAGCAAAAGAAAGACTTGATGGAGGAGAGCCAAAACTGTGATCTTTATCCAGATCAGCAGCAGGTTGACTGCCATCACCCATACCCAGGAGACAGATACCAGCATCTGACTTCTCATATAAAACACACTTTCATATTGATCCCAGTTGCACAGGCTGCCTGCTTTTAGCCGCCCCACCACAAAGGCTGTTCCGCCCAAAAGGAGGGTGAAGATCCCAGAGTACCACAACACCTTCTTCACGATCCGATTCCAAAGGAATATCCTTCCCTGCATCCGGCAATAATAATTCAAAGTCTTTCGATCCTTTGTCTGTTCCAGAAGCAGAAACAGGATGACAGGCATGATCAACACCCCAAACAGAAACGGCTCCTGCACGTTCCTGTAAAAGTCACAGACGCATACTGTCGCCAACAAATGATATCGGTTTGCACTTTGGCTGAGGATCACAGCAAGAATCAGAACAAGCCCTGCGCTTTCCGCCCCAAATTTTATCTTGCTTTTCAGAAAGACACCCTTTTTTTCACTCACGTTCCGCCTCCATCCTTCGGTCCATACGCCGGCCCCTATTGCCCCCAGGTAAATTTGACCGCTTTCACATATTCATTACGCACCCCATCCTGATAAGCTCCCGTAAGATTAAACACGAGATACGCCTCCCGCTTTTCTATCTTTTCGTCCTTTTCTATGTACACCAGCTTCAGATCTTTGCTTTCTTGCGGCTGTAATCTCAACTCCATATAATTGTGCCCGTCACTTTCTTCCACAGTCCTATCTCCCCGCATAAAGGCCTCCGCTGCTTCTTCTTCCATCCCCCCGGCTCTTAGATAGATCGTGTTCAGATACATGAATTGTTCTTTCTGTGCCGGATTCGTGATGTTTAAATCTACGATCACATAAGAATATTCATTCCTGATCTGTCCGGTTTCATCTATCTGTATACTCTCCTGATCCCACATCCAATCCTCTGGGGATGTCGGCAGTTGAAATCCCTCCGGCGTCTTTGTAACAGCCGCGCTCTTTACCACACAGTCAAAGCGTTGTTCCACATCTGCTATCTGAATGGTCTCTCCCATACTTGCCGCCCGGTCTATCGCATACTGGTCGGATTCTTTTTCTGCCTTCCGGTCCTCCTTTCCCTTCTTCTCCTGTTTGCTTTCCCTCGAAACATCCTGATTCCCATATCTGGCTTTCCCCGCCATCCACAGAGTCCCTGCTGCCACACAGATGGTAATCACTGTAATTGCCACGCCTACTCCTCGCTTTTTATCCATAGCATGTTCTCCTTCGTTTTGAAACACCAGAAAATTCTACAAAAGGAGGGTATTCCCCTCCACAAAAACTATTGCCCTGTGTCTGAGTCCCCTCCTTTCATTTCTTTCACCTAGATGCTGTCCGGGCTCCATACGCCATGTAGTGTAGTGGGGCTGTGAGTAGTTGGTGTTAATTGCAAACAACAACTTCTGTATCCTCTTTCATAAACTAGATTATATAAATATCTTGCCTGACCCACATTTACATGATAATGATATGCGCCATCCGTAAGATTTATTCCGTTACTTTTTACCTGAACATAAGCTGACACATTCCCCTGATGATAAATATAAGCTGAAGAAGCATCTGTCTTAGCTCTAATCGGAGTTTGCACATCGCCTCCGTCTCCGTTATAGTACAAGCTATAGTATGTATCACCGTGATTATTTGCCCAACTCACTAAGGTTCCTCCCAAGCATGTCATCATTAAAACACCCATAAAAACCGCCGCTACTTTCTTCATATTTTCCCTCCTTACAAACCGTTGTTTCGTTTACAGGCGAACTTTTCCTCCTTTCCTGTCCACCTCCAGAGTAAAAACTACTGACGTAACCGATCGGCCTTCTTATCTAGCTGTTTTTAACATAGCATATATTGATGTAATTTGCAATCCCTGCCTTTGTTGTTTATTGATCTATTTTTTCTATATTAAAAGGGCAGTCATAGATGTTTTCTCTATCACTACCCTTCCTCTTTTCTTCTGCGTATTTATTTTGAATGGAGCCTTCCCCACTCTTCTTCCAGATCCTTCAGCCAGACCGTGCTGCCTGCATCGCTTGGCATCCGCAGATCTCCTCTGGGAGACACCGCTACCGTTCCCACCTTAGGGCCGTCCGGCAGGCAGGAGCGTTTAAACTGCTGACCGAAAAACCGGCGGAAAAAGACGGTTTCCCACCGATAGATCACCTCTTCTTCGTAGATCCCTGCAAATGCCTGCCGCGCCAGTCGAAGGATCTTCCCCGGTTCATATCCAAAACGCAACGTGTAATACATGAAAAAATCATGCAATTCATAGGGCCCCACCAGATCCTCTGTCTTTTGCGAAATCTCCCCCTCTTTGGGAGGCAGAAGTTCCGGACTCACAGGAGTGTCCAGCACATCTTCCAGGATTGCCTGCAGATTTGCGTCTCCGCAGGTTCCGGCATAATGCTCCACCAGATACCGGACCATGGTCTTGGGAACAGAGCTGTTGACTGCATACATGGACATATGATCTCCGTTATAGGTTGCCCAGCCAAGCACCAGCTCTGACAGATCTCCCGTCCCTACCACGATCCCACCGGTCTGGTTGGCCACATCCATCAACACCTGTGTCCGTTCTCTGGCCTGCGCATTCTCATACGTTACACTGTGATCGTTCCTGCTGTGTCCAATATCCGCAAAATGCTGCAGCACCGCCTCTTTGATAGGGATCTCCCGAAGGGTCACTCCCAGTCCTTTCGCCATCCGGCAGGCGTTCTGATAGGTTCTGTCCGTCGTACCAAAACAGGGCATGGTGACGGCCGTAATCCCGCTTCTGTCTTGTCCCAGATAATCAAATGCTTTGACTGTGACCAAAAGAGCCAGCGTGGAATCCAGTCCCCCTGAGATCCCCACCACCGTACTCTTTCCGCCGCAATGTGCCAGTCTTTTCTGTAATCCCTTGGCCTGAATGGTCAGGATCTCTTCACACACCTTTCCTCTCGTGGCTTCTTCGGGGATAAAGGGGGTTGGAGATATGAATCGGCTCAGCTTCGTCTCTTCCCATCCTACAGAAAACGGGATCCTGTCCGTCACACCCTCTCTTCGATGGAAAGTCGTGTTTTTTCGCCTCTCACCGAGGATCCGTTTCACGTCGATCTCACTGACGGTGATCTCCTGGGTAAACACCGGGCTTTCCTTTAAGATGGCTCCGTTTTCCGCAATCATATTGTGTCCGGAAAACACCACGTCTGTGCTGGATTCTTCCTCTCCCGCATTGGCATAGACATACCCGCACACCAAACGGCTTGCGTGCATCCGCACCAGATTTCTCCGATATTCCGCTTTCCCTAAAAGCTCATTGCTGGCAGACAGATTTACCAGGATCACCGCCCCTTTCTGTACTGCCTTTGCCCCCGGAGATTCCACAGACCACAGATCCTCACACAGCTCTGCCGACACCCTCAGTTCTTTCATGGTCTCTTCTTCAAAGATCAGCTGCGGTCCAAAGGGGAGCCTCTCTCCGGCAAACAAAATCTCCTCCGGCTCCTTGGGTCCCTCCGTAAACTGTCTCATCTCATAAAACTCCCCGTAATTCGGCAAAAAAGACTTGGTGGTAAAGCCCAGGATCCTTCCCCGGTTTACCGCCGCAGCCACATTATAAAGCTTTCCTTCCTGTTCCAGCGGAAGCCCTACAAAGAAAAGACCATCCATCTCCCCGGAAGCTTTTGCGATCTCTTTCAGCCCCTCTTTTGCCGCCTGCAGCAGAAGATCCTGGGCAAACAGATCCCCGCAGGTGTATCCGGTGACGGAAAGCTCCGGAAATACCGTGATTTTTATTCCCAGTCTGGATGCTTCTTCCATTTTTTTGCAGATCTCCTGCGTATTGTATGGAACATCTGCCACTCGTAACCGAGGTGTGACAGCCGCCACTTTCACAAACCCATGCCGCATGTTTTTGTCCTCCCTTAGACTTTTCCCTGTTTCATGATCTCTTTTAATTCCTCTACCGTATAGAGATATGCCTGATTGCAGAAGTGACACCGGACTTCCATATCCTCTCCTTCCAGGATCAGGTCTTTCAGATCCTGCTTCCCGATGCTTGCCACAGCCCGCTTTACCCTCTCCTTGGAGCAGTTACAGAAAAATCTGGTTTCTACTTTGTCATGGATCTCCAGATCCAGTCCCTGCAGCAGGATCTCCAGCATACTCTCCGGTGTTTCTCCCCGTTCCAGAAGTTCTGTTACAGAGGTCACTTCCTTTAGATTCTGTTCCAGCTGTGCAATGGACGCCTCTTGCGCAAAAGGCATCAGCTGAATGATAAATCCTCCTGCACAGCTCACCCGGTTGTTTTTTTCCATCAGAACACCCAGTCCCACAGAAGATGGCACCTGTTCTGAATTGGCAAAATAATAGGTCAGATCCTCTGCGATCTCACTGGATACCAGAATCGTCTGTCCGGAATACGGTTCCTTCAGCCCCATATCCTTGATCACCTGAATCAGACCGATGCCCACAGCGCCTCCCACATCCAGCTTTCCGTTCTTGGGCGGCAGCATCACATCCGGATGCCGCACATACCCCTTGACATTGGCATGACTGTCTGCCGTTACCGTGATTCCCCCCAGCGGACCGTCTCCTTGTATCTGTACCGTCAGCATATCCGTTTCATTTTTCATCATGCTTCCCATCATGGCTCCTGCACACAAAAGCCTGCCCAGCGCCGCTGTCGCCACCGGGCTGGTCTGATGCCGCCGTCTTGCCTCTTCCACCAGGTGCTTCCCGGTAATGGCAAACGCCCGGATCTGTCCGTTTGCCGCCGTTGCTCTTACAATATAATCTTTCATCTGCCCGATTCTCCTTCTCCTTTGCCCTGCTCCTTTGCCACCACTGTGATCCGCTCACTGCAGGAACGGGGCAGGGTTCCTGTATAGGCATCAAACGCCTGACAAAATTCCAGTCCGCTCCGCTGCAAAAGCCGCCGGATCTCTCCCAGCGTATATCCTCTTTGTACATGTGTTTCCTGGAACTTCCGGTAGAGATCCTCCTCTTCCCGGACAAACAAGGTCAGGTCACAGACGTTTTTCTTCTTTTCCTCGTGATAGAAGTTGTTCCAGATAAAACTACATTCCTCCCGATCCTCTGCGATCACCTGCTCTCCCAGGATTTTTTCGTATTTATAGGTGGTATTGAAATCAAAGAAAAAAATGCCTCCCGGATCCAGATAATTGTTGACCAGGCGAAAGACTTTTTCCAGTTCCTCCTCTTGCAGGATATAATTGACGGAATCACAGACGCTGACAACGGCCCGCACCGTTCCGTACAGTTCAAATTCTCTCATGTCCTGCAAAAGATAGAGAATATCCCTTCCGGAACTCAGTTTTTTCTCCTGTGCGATCTCCAGCATTTCCAAAGACCGGTCTATTCCTATCATATCGTAACCGGCCTCGGCCAGACACTCCGTCAGACTGCCTGTGCCACAGCAAAGATCCAGCACCAGTCCGTCCCGGATCCCTCTGCTTTTTAAAATCTCTTCAATGTATGCCGCCCATTCCGCGTACGGCACGTTGTCCATGAACACATCATATACCTGTGCAAAATTGGTATAAGCTTCCACAAAGTTTCCCTCTCTTTTTCCATGCATTTAGCAGACCTTACAGATCCACCCTTCCGGCGCCGGAATCTCCTCCAGGCGGATACCCTCCAGCGTGTCGTACAGCTTCTGCAAAACCGGTCCCATTTTTTCCATTCCGCTTCGGAACAGGATTTCTTTTCCGTGGTCTGTGATCTTTCCTACCGGGGAAATCACCGCCGCCGTTCCGCAAAGACCGCACTCTGCAAAGCTTTCCACCTCTTCCAGCAGGACCTCTCTTTCCTCCACTTCCATTCCCAGGTATTCCCTGGCTACATAAAGAAGAGACCGTCTGGTGATGGAGGGAAGTATCGTAGGCGATTTCGGCGTCACAAGTCTGCCGTCTTCCGTGACAAACAGGAAATTCGCTCCCCCTGTTTCCTCTACCTTCGTCCTTGTGGCTGCATCCAGATACAGATTTTCATCATACCCCTGCTTGTGGGCGTCCATGATCGCATACAGGCTCATGGCATAGTTCAGTCCCGCTTTCACGTGGCCGGTTCCGTGAGGCGCCGCTCTGTCATAGTCGCATACCCGAAGGGAGATGGGCTTTGCCCCGCCTTTAAAATAGGGGCCCACCGGAGTGGCAAACACACGGAATTCATATTCTTCTGAAGGTTTTACTCCGATCACCGCATCGCTTCCAAACATATACGGCCGAATATACAGGCTGGCCCCTGAACCGTAGGGAGGAACATAAGCCTGGTTGGCTTCTGCTACCTGGCGCACCGCCTCCACAAACTTTTCTTTGGGAAATACCGGCATCTCCAGACGCCTTGCACTTTCCTCCATCCGTTCTCCGTTCAGATCCGGGCGAAACAGGACCACATTTCCTTTTTTTGTGGTAAAGGCCTTCAGCCCTTCAAAACAGGTCTGGGCATACTGAAGAACGCCGGCACATTCGCTGATACGCACCGTCGCATCCTCTGTCAGTCCGCCTTCCTTCCACGCTCCGTTTTTGTACTGTGCAACAAACCTCTGATCTGTCTGTATATATCCAAATCCCAGGTTTGACCAGTCAATTGCTTTCTTATCCATGTATATCCCTCCGATTTTCGTGATTTCCTACCCTTTGTTCTTCTTATTTCCTATGTACTTAACGTTCCATCATACTGATGGATTCGATCCCGACGCTTCCTCCCCGCACCACTTCAATACTCTGAAAGGACTCCTTCATCAGCTTCACCACCGCGTCGTTTTTGGTGGCGGTCTGCACAAACTCCAAAAGCAGCTCCTCTTTTCCGTAGTCGATCACCTTTGCCTTGAAGGTCTCCGCGATCTGGAAGCATTCTACCTTATGTTCCGGAGAGCATTTCTTTACTTTCACATAAAGGATCTCTTTCATACGGACAAAAATATCTGTAAAATCAATGACTTTGATCACTTCCACCAGCCTGTTCAACTGTTTCTTGATCTGTTCAAAGGTTTCATCGTCACTGACGGTTGCGATCGTCATTCTGGAAATCGTGGCATCTTCCGTCGTTCCCACCGTCAAACTGTCCAGGTTGTAGGATTTTCCGGAAAACAGACCGGAGATCTTGGATAACACACCTACCTGATTTTCCACATACAGGGAAATCCACCGTTTTTTCATTCCGCTTCCATACATTTTTTCTTCCTCCCGTTAGTCCAGTATCATGTCCTTTAATGTTCCTCCCGGCTGGATCATAGGATATACCAGTTCTTCCGGATCCAGGATAAATTCGATCACTACCGGCGTCCTTTTGCTTTCTCTTGCCTTTTGGAACGCCTCCTTCACCTCTTCCTGTCTGGTAACCCGCAGTCCCACGGCTCCATAGCTTTCCGCCAGCCTGACAAAATCCGGAACATAGGGCCAGTCTTTTGGTACTTCTGTTTCTGTTTCCAGATTTGTCATGGAATACCTTTTTCCGTAAAACAGCTTCTGCCACTGTCTTACCATTCCCAGCACTCCATTGTTGAAAATACAGCAGATCACCGGTACTTCCTCTATCACCGCCGTAGCCAGCTCCTGAATACTCATCTGGATCCCTCCGTCGCCTGATATGGCGATCACCGGTACTCCCGGATTGCCGATCCCGGCTCCTATGGCTCCCGGAAGTCCATAACCCATGGTTCCCAGACCTCCCGACATATGCAGCCTCTTCTTTCTGGTCAGTTCCAGGTACTGGGCTGTAAACATCTGGTGCTGCCCCACGTCCGTGATGACAATGGCCTCCTCAAACATCTCATTGATGGTTTCTATGATAGACCTGGGTGTCATGCCGGCTTTTTTCTTCGTCCCTCCCAGCGGATGCTCCCTGTCCCACGCTTCGATCCTTTCAAGCCAGGCCTCCCGCCGGCAAGGCGTCACATAGTCCAGCATCCTGCTGACAGCCTCCTTGGCATCTGCCACTACAGGCACGTCCACCTGGACATTTTTGGAAATCGCCGCCGTGTCGATGTCAATGTGAACGATCTTGGCGTGAGGGGCAAAGGAATGCAGTTTTCCTGTGATCCTGTCGTTAAAACGGGTTCCGATGGAAAACAACAGGTCACATGCGTTGACCGCCATGTTTGCCGCATATTTTCCATGCATCCCCAAATTTCCCACAAACAGCGGATGGTTGGTGTCGATGGCGCCTCTTCCCATGACGGTAGTCACCACCGGCACCTGCGTCCTTTCTGCCAGTTCCTGAAACAGCTCTCCCGCTCCGGCAATGTTTACCCCGCCTCCTGCCAGAAACAGGGGCTTCTGCGCCTTTTCCAGCATTTTGACCGCCCGTTTCAGCTGGCCGATATGCACGCCCGTACTGGGACGATAGCCGCGGATATTTACAGTCGCCGGGTATTCTGCGCTTCCCAGCTCTGCCATCACATCCTTGGGCAGATCCACCAGAACAGGTCCCGGTCTTCCGGTTCTGGCAATGTAAAAGGCTTCCTTTATGATCCTCCCAAACTCCTCCCTGTTTCGTACCGTTACTCCATATTTCGTGATGCTTCTGGTGATCCCTACGATGTCCACTTCCTGAAACGCATCATTTCCGATCAGATGCCTTGCCACCTGTCCTGTGAAGCAAACCAGTGGAACACTGTCATAGTAAGCGGTTGCAAGTCCCGTGACCAGATTGGTGGCTCCCGGTCCACTGGTGACCAGACAGACTCCCGTCTTTCCTGTAGTCCGCGCGTAGGCGTCCGCTTCATGTACCAGCGCCACTTCCTGCCTGGGCAGTACGATCCGCAGATCTCCCTGCTTATAGATCTCATCTCCGATGTCAATGGTACAGGCTCCCGGATATCCAAAAACCACCTCTACCCCTTCCTCCTTCAACGCCTTGACCAACAGCTTATTTCCACTGATCTTTCTCATCTGTCCGCCTCCTTTTCCTCACTCTGTTCCTTTTTTCTTCCACCTTCTGTCACGCCTCTTTTTTGTACCTGCCTTCAGCGGCTGCTCTCGCAACCCTTTTCCTGGAAGCGTTTTCAGGCATCCGCTGATACCGCTTTCCCCTCCGGGTTCTGCAGCAGAATTTTGAGATGCGACTGCTTCCATGACTTTTTCTGCAATCCGATCCCAGGAGATCTCTCCCGTATCTGCCCGGCCTTTTTGGGGATGGTTCAGACTTTCCCGTATCTGCTTCGCCAGGTCCCGCTCAAACCTTGCCAGTTCCTCCGGCCGTGCCTGTTCTCCCTGCGCCGGAAGCTTCACATAACGGATATCCCCCTGTCTGACGTAGGTGTCCAGCCATTGTCTGACGCCTTCAAACTCTGACAGGACCACACGGCTCCCGCAAGCCAGAGCCTCGATCACACAAAGCGGCAGTCCTTCTGCAAAAGAGGGAAGAACGAATACATCCCCCTTCCGATAGACTTCGGCCAGCTCCTCCTGCGGCAGTTTTCCCAAAAATCTGACCGGATAGGGCGCTTTCTCTGCCAGCTTCCGGATCTCCTCATATTCTTTTTCGCTGCCGGCTCCTCCTGCCAGCAAAACCTCCAGAGGATACGCTTCCTCTTTCAGGTAGCACAGGCTCCGAAGAAGACTTTTGACTCCTTTTTTTTCGGAAATCTTTCCTGCAAATACCAGACGCAGCTTTCCATCCTCCGGTCGGCCGCCCGCCGGTCCGTCTCCCTCCGTATAAAAAATGTGGCTGTTATACCCGGCTCCCACCACCTGTATCTTTTCTGTCTCCACCCCAAACATCCCTGCGATCTCTTTTTTCTGTTCTTCATGCAGGGCAAAGATTCCATCCAGTTTCCTGATCTGTGTCAGGATCCGTTCTTTCTGAAACGCTGTCTGGCGAAGCTGCAAAAGATCCGTATTGTGGCAAAACCCGTAGATCCGCTTTTGGGGAAACCACTCCCTCACCAGGGAGGTGAGAAAGTATAAATGGTGGCACAGGATCACATCCGGCTGAAATTCCGTTACCGCCTGAAAGATCCTGCGCCGGAATCCCTGCAAAAACTGCGCCGTCATTTCCTCATCCATATCCTTGTAGCGGGTACTGGGATAAGGCATTTCATCCGACATGCCCACTATGGGGTAGGGAATATCCTCCTGGAACCATACCGGGTAGTGCCGTATCTCTGTCTCAAATTCCCGGACGTCCTCCCGGTAGATCCCGGAAACCACCGCCTGAGAGACCCGGCGCCGCTGCAGCGCCTTTACCAGCTCCGTCAGATAGACCCCGCTTCCTGTACTGTGAGGCTTCTGCGCCGTAATGCTTAATAGCTTCATGATATCCTCTCATAAATGGAAAATATATATTCCAGATCAAAATAGGTCTGTTCCTCTCCCACCTGGGTCATCTTCCACCCTTCTTCCCTGTCCAGATCAGGGAAATAGGTATCTGCATCATACTTGTGGAACACTTTGGTAATGTAAGCTTTCTTGCAGTAGGGCAGGAACTGCCGGTAAATGCTTTCTCCGCCTATGATATAGACGTCTTCCTCCGCATACTGCTTCAGTTCTTCCAGTACCTCCTCCATGCTGCCGCATACTACCGCGCCTTTTGCCTGGAATCCGGCGTCTCTTGTCAAAACAATATTGACCCGGTTTTTCAGGGGCTGCCCGCCCGGAAAGCTCTCCAGTGTCTTTCTTCCCATTACCACTACTTTCCCCGTGGTAGTTTCCCGAAAAAACTTCATATCCTGGGGAATGCTGACTAACAGCCGGTTTCCCTTCCCGATCGCCCAGTTTTCGTCTACCGCTACAATCAGATTCATCTGTTCTCCTCCTTATATCGCCACCGGAATCTCTGTGATCTGCGGATGTGTCTGATAATCCAGCAGCTTTACGTCTTCCCTGGTAAAATCGTAGAAATCCTTGATCTCCGGATTCAGCCACAGTCTGGGCGCCGGAAAAGGTTCTCTTTGGATCAATTCTTCTATCATAGGTACATGCCTGTCGTAAATATGGGCATCTGCGATCACATGCACAAACTCTCCCACCTGCATATCGCACACCTGGGCCAGCATATGCAAAAGAATAGAATACTGGCACACATTCCAGTTGTTTGCCGCCAGTACATCATTGGACCGCTGGTTTAAGATTCCGTTTAAAGTCAGCTTCTCCTGTCCGGCTTCCTTGGTCACATTAAAGGTCATACTGTAGGCACAGGGGTACAGATGCATCTCATGCAGGTCTTCATGCACATAAAGATTTGTCAGGATCCTCCTGCTGTAGGGATTGTGTTTCAGGTCGTAGATCACCCTGTCTACCTGATCAAACAGCCCCTCTTTGTACATGTGTTTTTTCTGCATCTGATAACCGTAGGCTTTTCCGATGGATCCCGTTTCGTCTGCCCAACTGTCCCAGATATGACTGTTTAGATCCTGGATGTTGTTGGATTTTCTCTGCCAGATCCAGAGCAGCTCGTCGGTGCAGCTTTTGATGGCCGTTCTGCGCAGGGTCAAAGCCGGAAATTCTTTTGCCAGATCATACCGGTTCACTACTCCGAACTTCTTGATGGTATAAGCCGGCGTCCCGTCCTCCCAGACAGGGCGGACTTTTTCCCCTCTGGTATCGGTACCTGTTTCTATGATATCCCTGCACATCTGTATAAATAGATTGTCTGCATAGCTCATTCTGTGTATTCCTCTCTGATTTTACCTTATTTACATACCCTATAGTGTATCATGGTTTTTACAGAAAGAAAAGACATTCTCCTTAGCCTATTTTGTTCTCTTTCTGCCGGATTTTAACAAAAAACAGGGATAAAAGCTTTGGCTGCCTTCATCCCTGTCCGATATGGTTTCCCATGCTCCCCTATTAACTACAACATCCTGCCAGCACAGATTCCAACGCCTTGGCGCTGCTGCTGTGGGCCCGTTCTACCGGTATGTCATACCGCTGTGCTTCCTTTAGTGCACAATGCACCATTTTGTGTGCTACGGTGGAGGTAAACAAGATGATCAGATCCGGCTGTCCGATCTGTGTCTTCAAATTGCCTACCATTCGTGTGAATACCTTTGCCTTACATTTGTGTTTTCTGCAAATTTCTTTATACTGCTGCTCCATTCGCTCGTTTCCGCCGATGATCACAACACTCATACGTTCACTCTCCTCTTAGCCGCCTCAAAAATCCACTTTTCTATGCGTTTCCCGCCAGCGCTTTTCCGGCACTTTTGCATAGATCAATTGCTTCCTGATCCGGTTCCATGTTCGCTATGACTCCTGCGTCCCCTGACAAAACAGCTCCCGCATTCTTCATTCTCTCTTCCCAGCTGCGCATCCATTCTCCGTCTCCCCAGTCATAGGAACCAAATAAAAGAATCTTCTTTCCTGACACCTTGCCTTCCAGCGCTTCTACGAATGGTTCCATTTCCCCTTCTTCCAGAACCTCTTCTCCCATTGCCGGGCATCCCAGCGCAAATACTGCATTCCCCGCCAGCTCCTCCGGACTGATGGCATCGATCCCCAGTACCGTTACCTCTGCTCCTCCTTCCCGGATTCCTGCTGCAATGGCCTCCGCCATCTTTTCCGTATTCCCCGTTCCACTCCAATAAACTACTGGTATGCTCATTGTTCCATCCTCCTTGACTTTGTATTTAAGCAGTTTTTTTCAAAATGTCCTGTATGTTTTTTCCCAGGAAAAACTCCCGCACCGCACATTCTCTCGCTTCATCATAGGTTTTGAAAATAGACCTGGCCTCCTCCGGATTGTGATAGACCTTCCAATATCCGGAAAAAAGACAGTCCTTTCCTTTCCGGCGGATAAAGCTTTTGACATCGCACAGCGGGTAATCCAAAAACACACCGATCTCATGAGGAAATCCTCTGTCTGCCTGAAAGTATCTGTTTACCCTCACTTCCAGTCTTGCCAGCTGCTGCTTCAGCCCCTCTTCCCTGTAGCCAAACTCCCTTAGAAAACATCTGGCCTCCCGTCTTTTCAGACGACGGCCCAATGCTTTTTCCCAATAAAAAAATACCAAAAATCGTCCTTTTCGTTCCGACAGGATCCTGTATTTTACATCTGTCCCGTTAAATAACGTATATAATTTTTGATAGTCTTTCTTTTCCAGGGTTATGGCACAAGACGGCTTCAAACCTTTTAAAAAGGGGGAGCACTGCAGGATCAGCTGACATACCAGCCTTTTCCCGGCATGTTTCTGTGAAAGCAGATAAGACACAAGCTTTGCCGACATAGTTCCTCCTTAAGTTCTCATTTTGAAATTGATTCTCATTTACAAGAAATAATATATCATACCCTTTTTTCTTTTTCAACTATGATTTGATATTTTTCACATTTTTTGATGTTGTTTGATGTTGGATTCTTTCTTGTCCCTCTAAAGTTTTTTATAAATCTTCCCCTTGCATAAAAAAGAGAAGCAGATATCACTCCACTTCTCCAATCATTCATAAATAAATTTGTAACTATCTCCATTTATAGTAATGCTATTATCAATTACCTCGTAAATCAGAAAATGCTCATCGGAAACATTCTTCCATCTTTTCTGTTTTTCTTTTGCAGAAGAAATTGGAATAAAATAATTATAACTTTCTATCCCAACAATAATTCCAACAAATGGTTTAATACTGCTTCTATATGACGGGTTGGAATAAACTTCCGAATCTATTTGATTTAGATATTCAAGGTAATCTGGATTTACAGTATAAAATCCATATTTAATCGCTTCTGCCATTTCCTTCTCCTAAAAAAACAGAGAGGTTTTATCCTCTCTGTTCAGACTGTAGACAAAATAAAGCTGAGATTTCTCTCGACTTTACTCGGCAACTTTTGGTTCAATGGAACTACAGGTGAGGCCCACACAAAAACACCTAACATCCTTCCTTTTCTCTGCGCATCCGCCGCAGTTCTCTTCCTGCAAACAGGATCGCTACCAGCGCCGCGGCACCATCTGCGATGGGGCCGGCGTACATCACGCCGTCTATCCCAAACAGCAGGGGAAATAGCAGGATCAGTGGCAGCAAAAACAGGATCTGTCTGGTCATAGACATAAACACTCCCAGTCCGGCTTTTCCGATAGAGGAAAAAAATCCGGTAGACATAGGCTGGATCCCATTGATAAACACCATGAACATGAAAATCCGGAAATATCTGCGGGCAAATTGAAAGTATTCTTTACTGCCTGTCCCAAATATGGATACCAGTTGATCCGGAAACAACTGAAATAGGATAAAAAACAAAATCCCTACCGCAACTGCCACCTGAAAAGCCCGCAGGTAGGTTTTCCTGACTCTGTCATAGTTTTTGGCTCCGCAGTTAAAGCCCCAGATGGGTTGGCAGCCCTGGGAGATCCCAATACAGATGGCCATAAATACCATGTTTACTTTGGAGATCACTCCCACACAGGCAATGGGAATATCCGACCCATAAACGGAATCTGCCCCGTATCGCCGCAGCACGTTGTTCAGCGTGATCTGAACGATCGCCATGGCCACCTGGTTCAGACTGGAAGCGACTCCCAAAGAGGCAATGACCTTCAGATAACGCCATCTGGGTACCAGCATTTCTTTTCGAAGTACCATCTTTTTCTGTTTCCAGAAATAAAAGAGCACCATCAATCCCGATACGGTTTCTCCCAATACCGTTGCCCACGCTGCTCCTTCGATCCCCCATCCAAACACAAAAATGAACAGCGGGTCCAGAATCGTGTTGAGAATGGCTCCTGTCAGCATGCAGTACATGGAGTAGGCCGGACTTCTGTCAGCCCGGATCAAGTGGTTGCCTCCTGTAGTCAAGACAAGAAACGGAACGCCAAAGGCGGTGATCCCTGTATAGGGTCTGGCATACTCCAGGATCTGCCGGGTTCCGCCAAACAGATGCAGTAGCGGATCCAGAAATACCAGCGTAATGATCGCGATCACAGCCCCGCTGAACAAAAGCATGGACAGACTGGTGCCGGCAACCCTGCTGGCTTCCTCTCTTCTGCCCGCACCCATCAGCAGGTTATAATTGGAGGCGCCTCCGATCCCAAGCAGCAAAGCGACTGCCGTACAGATAATGGACACCGGAAAGGCAATGTTTGTCGCTGCATTTCCCAGCATTCCCACGCCCCTTCCGATAAAGATCTGGTCTACAATGTTGTACAGAGAACTGACCAGCATACTGATAATGGCCGGAAAAATAAATCTTGCCATCAGAATCCCGATTTTTTCCTCTCCCAAAGGATTCCTTGTGTGTACTTCTTCTTTCATCTTTCTTTCCCTTCTTCCTCGTATGACTACAGTATAACACGTCTCCTGTCGAATTTCTAAGGGGAAATCGCACAAAGGCATGTCTGACGGGAACGGACTTCTTGAAAAATCAGTCCATAAAATTCTTGAAAATGGAAATTGTATAAAAAAGAATTGACATTTTTCACCATTTGTTGTAGACTAACTATTGTTCGTAAGAACGTCTTTGCGACAGTGGCTCAGCTGGTAGAGTACGACCTTGCCAAGGTCGGGGTCGCGGGTTCGAACCCCGTCTGTCGCTCTCTCAGAAACAGTATCCTGGATGATCAGGGTGCTGTTTTTTGTTTTCGCAGGAAAATTGCGAGTTATATTTGAATTATAGGACAAAATATTTCAAGAGTTATAGACCAACACGTTTTTTCCTATAAGCCGAAATTGTGGAGTTATAGAATTATAAAGTTGTAGGATAAAATGTGTTCCATGAAACAAAAGCTCCCTCTTTACTTGTGATGCGGATCCTGTTCCATCGTTCTTCTCCTGTGATAATGCGCATGTTGCGCTTCTGTCTTTATATGCGTATGGACATGCTCGTGCCGGATCACATGAATGTGTGTGATGCCGCCGTGCGTATGAAGGATCCTGTGTTCATGAAGATGCGAATGAGATTTCATGAGAGTATCCAGGATCACAAAGACCGTCCCCACGATCATGACCACCAGGGCAACGCTATAGGCTGCCGATAATTTTTCCCCCAATAACACAAAAGATAAAAAGGATCCTAGAAACGGAGCGGTGGCATAGTAGGCGCTCGTCTTGGCTGCGCCCAGGTCTCTTTGTGCTCTTATATATACAAATATGCTAAGGCCGTAGGATGCAAATCCCAGCAGCATCGCCGATAAAAGATATGGCAGCTTCGGAATAGTTTCTCCCAAAAACAAACCGATTGTCAGCGCTCCTCCCCCTGAAAAGAGTCCCTTTATGATGACGATCTGATAGGTGCTTTTCTCCGCTATTTTGCGGGTGCAGTTGTTTTCAAATCCCCAGCAGATGGTAGCAAGAATGACGAATAGGGAGCCGTGTGTGATTTCCAGGCCTGCCGTTTTCTGGTAAGAAAGCAGGATGCTTGCCGTCGTTATCAGGGAAATGGCGATCCAGAGTCTTTTCGTGATCTTCTCTTTAAAAATAACGAGAGCAACGAGCGAAGTTGCGACAATTTCAAAGTTTCCCAAAAGAGAAGCCCCGGCCGAAGAACCGTACCGGACCCCCAGCATCAGGAGAATAGGCGCCGCAATATCAAGAAGGATCATGCCAACTACATAAGGCAGGTCTTCTTTTGCAAGTTTGTCCTCCTCTCTCCTTTTCTTTCCAGAGAAAAGGCAGAGGATTCCCACGCCGGTCCCGGCTCCCAGATAAAGCAATCCCGCCAGAAGCGTCGGTGAAATATAAAGGAAAAGCATTTTGGAAAACGGCACGTTTATCCCGTAAAAAACTGCTGCCAGTAACGCATATATAATCGGCAATACTTTCTTACTCATCAAACCTTCCTCATACCTCCTCATTTTCTGTTCCTAATCCATATCCTCAAATGCAGACAGTCCAGTCTTTGCGATCTGTTTCGAGTCGCCATGCCTCACAAAAAACATAGTGACAAAGGCCGCCGTCACAAAAATTGCCGCATAAGGGAATAAGGTTCCCATTCCAAACTGATCCATCAACATTCCCGAAAGAATCGGCGTGGCTACCTGCGCTGCCATGGATGCAGTATAGTAATAGCCTGTATATTTTCCCACATCACTTCCACTGCACATTTCTACCACCATCGGAAAGGAATTTACATTGATCGTAGCCCAAGCGATCCCTGCCAAAGCAAAGAATAGATTCATCAGCAAAGCGGGACTGTCGGAATTTAATGTCATAGCCCCCAAAAATGCTGCCGCCAGCATTATCACTCCTGCCATAATCGTCTTTTTTCTTCCGATTCTTGAAGCAGCGATCCCGACGGGGAGATAGGATACGATCGCTGCGATCTGTGCGATCATAAGGGTCAGATTATAGTCTTTATGGAGAACCGTCGTCGCGTACACAGAGTATTTGGATGTGACAGCATTATATCCCATGAACCAGAACACGATAGACGCCAAAAGAAACAACAGCGACTGAAACTGCCCCTTCCCCAAGTCTCTCTTCTCTGAAATTTCCTCTTTTTCTTCCTCCTCCAATCCATATTTTCTACTTTCTTCCCTCATTTCTTTCACAAATGTCACTTCATCGACGGTAAATAAAAACACTACCAAAGCAGCTATCATCAGTCCTCCGATCGCAGAAAAGAAGGGCAGATAACTCATCATGGAATTTGAAAGGGCACTTGTTTTGAAGAAAACCCCCAAAATAAGGATCAGTATTCCTCCTGCCGTTCCCATTAAATTTATTACGGCATTGGCTTTGGATCTGAGAGGCTTCACCGTTACGTCCGGCATCAATGCTACCGCCGGCGCCCGGAAGGTTGACATTGCCAACAGAAGGAGTAGCAAAATCGCCATGAACAGGAAAAGAACCCACTTGGAATCTCTGGTGATCTCCCGGACATAAGCCTGTCTTGCCGGAACGACATAATTGGTATAAGCATGATTGGTCTTTGTTTTTCCCTCAACCAGAACAGTGCTTGGAATGGAGGAAAACGTCTCCTTTTGAAATTTTTCCCCAAGAGTAAACCTCTCTCCCTGAGGCGTGACCAGCTCCCTGTCTTCTACCGCTTCGTAAATGGTAGACAACGCCGCTCTGTCGTCAATTTTGGATACCTCTTCTATCTTCGACAGCTGTATCCTGTCAACGAAAGAAAGTGACAGCAGTGCAATGACCGCAACGATCGTACCTGCAACAATGAAGGGAGTGCGTCTGCCTCTGGGGTTTTTGGATCTGTCTGAAAGGGCGCCAAAAAGAGGAAGCATAAATAAGGCAAGTATATTGTCCATTGCCATGATAAAACCGGACCAGGACTGGGACATACCAAATTTATTCGTTAAAATCATTGGAATCGTGTTGTCATAAGCCTGCCAGAACATACAGATCAGAAAAAATGCAAATCCTACACAAAGGGTTCTTTTATAATTTAGTTTCATAAGAGTACTCCTTTTCACAAAAGTCTTCTGGTTGGAATTGTTTACATCAGGTTCAAATATGGTACAATATGAGGAAAGGAAATCTCACATGAAAAGAGAGGAAAAACCTACATGGTATTTATTTTTTATATACTTTTTATCCTGTTCTTAATTTTCTGCCTGCTGGCATTTTTAGCGGCCCCCTCTCTTAATGGGCTTGGCAGGTTCAAAGCTCTTGATACCCGTTACTTTGCCCATCGGGGTCTTCACACAAAAGACAGAACCGTTGCCGAAAACTCTTTGGAAGCCTTCGCCCTGGCCTGCGAAAGGGGATATGGGATCGAGCTTGATGTGCAGCTTTCAAAAGACGGAAAGGTCGTTGTTTTTCACGACGATACGTTAAAGAGAGTATGCGGCATTGACAAGAGAGTTGACCAATTGACTTACGAAGAACTAAGAAACTTAAAGTTACACCAGACAAAAAGTAACATCCCCCTGTTTTCAGAAGTCCTTGCTCTGGTAAATGGCAGGACTGCTCTGATCGTAGAACTGAAAACCGGTAAAAACAATCCGGTTCTCTGCAGAAAAACTCTGGATCATCTGCGAAGGTATGAAGGGAAATACTGCATTGAAAGCTTCGATCCGCGGATTGTCGCCTGGTTTAAAAAGCATGCTGAGAATGTTGTCCGTGGGCAGCTGGCCGCTCCCGTAAATTCCTATGGAGAAAGTGCATCCAGGGGAGTCTCTCTCCTGATGTCCTTCTGCCTTTTGAACTTTATGGGCCGCCCCGATTTCATTGCCTATAAAAATGTTCCACGTCCGTTGCCCGTAAGATTAAGTGAACTTATGGGTGCGGCAAAGGTTTGCTGGACCAGCAGACAGCCTCACGACAATACCGGAAACACCGCGGAAATTTTTGAATTTTATGAGCCTGAAAAAACCTGCGCCTCACTGATACAGCCTTTTTAAGAGAATTCTTTCTTGACCAGTTCCTTTTTGTACCTCTCATACCACTCCTGGAAGCTTCCGTCTCCCTGCGGATCTTTCTGGAATTTCTTCCTCAGGTCTGCCGCCATTTTTTCCACCGGAAGCAGCTTTTCATAGACCTTTTTTTGATACTTCCAGTACTCTTCCTCTCCACCGTACCCCTCGATCACATCCTCCATCATCTTTTTGGAGGTTTCATCCAGTTCGTCCATGTTCTGAAGTTCTCTGATTCGCTCTTCTATCTCTTTCTTGCTGGCTGTGTAACCCTGTCTACGTGCTTCTTCTTCCAGCGCCGCCGACTCTTTTACATCGATTTCCGCCTGCTCCTTTGCCTGCTTTTCTCCCATCCCCTGTAATGTAAAAAAATAAACGGTCCGCTCATAATCTTCCATGGTGATCACGGCATCCTTTCCCTCCAAGTAAATTTCCTTCGTTGCTCCTGATCTCCCAGTTGATCTTTGATACCGGCCCCATTCCTTAGCTGCGTCTTTGTTCACTGTCCCATTTTCTCTTGCCGGATCCTCTGCTTTGGTTAACGAAACCCCATATAATCCGCCCATACCCAACAACATCACCAGCACAAAAATAAGCCTTTTTTTCATTCTCCCACCTCGCTTTCAACGGCATTTCTAACACAACACTTCTGCTCGACCAAATAGCGCCCCTGCACCAAATAGACATTCCTGGTTTTCCTTTTATGGAGCCTTAGTACCTTTCATTTTCGCCGGCGGCAAAATGATCCTTCCCTCCATAAAGAACGCTTTGTTATTTGTTATTATATGTTTATTTCATTGTTTTATCAATTTATTTCTGTATCGCTATCCTTTTTTTAATTTTCTTTTTTATGTCAATCTGTTTCCACGTTTCTATTTGTTCATACATTCCGTAATTATCTTGTCATTTTTGCCGTTTCTGTAACAGGAAACATGTCTTAGATCTGTTTCGAAATAACATTTCTTTTAATAGCTGCCAAATATTATGGACCATTGAATTTTTTCCTGTTTGGCCAGTATCCTGCCGCTATTTCCCGGTTTCTTTTTTGTCTGCTTGTTTTGTCAGCATAAAAAAACACCGCCTTTCTGATTCCGTTCTGTCAGAAAGGCGGTCGTAAACATAGAAAACCCGGCTTTTCTCAGGACTTTGTCCATAGCCTGCCGCGTCCTTATAGGACTTTTATACGTCGTCATAATTCCAAATCATTTCCGCAAATCCACCACACGATAGCGGTCTGCCGGAGATTTCAGCCGTCTCGGCACATTCGTAATGCCAGCCTTTTCTGATATCAGGCATATCTATAACGGCTGCTCTGTCGTTCGGATGGCAAGTCCCAGCTCTTCCAGTTGGGAGGTCTCTACCCTGCCCGGCGCTTCCGTCATCAGATCGGAGGCATCCTTTACCTTGGGGAAAGCGATCACATCTCGGATGCTTTCTTCTTTCGCCATCAGCATGGCAAGACGGTCCAATCCGTAAGCCAGTCCTGCGTGAGGCGGTACCCCGTAACGGAAAGCTGTCAGAAGGAAACCAAACTGCTCCTGGGCCTGTTCTTTGGTAAATCCCAAAACTTCAAACATTCTGCTTTGGATAGATGGATCAAAGATCCTGACACTTCCGCCGCCGATCTCATTGCCGTTCAGGACAATATCGTAGGCTTTTGCGCGGACACTGCCCGGATCGCTGTCCAGTTTTTCCAGATCCTCTTCATAAGGCATGGTAAACGGATGATGCATGGCAGTATAACGCTTCTGATCCGGATTCCATTCCAGCAGCGGGAATTCCGTTACCCACAGGAAACGGAACACGTCTTTGTCTGCCAGTTCCAGCTGTCGCGCCAGTTCCAGCCGCAGCGCTCCCAATACGTCCCAGACGATCCTGGTTTCATCTGCCGCAAACAAAAGCAGGTCTCCCGGTTCTCCTTCCATGGCGCCGATCAATTGCTGCATTTCCTCTTCTGTCAGGAATTTGGAGAAGGAGGATTTGATGGTTCCGTCCGGCAGGATCCCCAGATAGGCCAGTCCCTTTGCTCCGTATCCCTTCGCAAAGTCCACCAGCTTGTCGATCTTTTTCCTTGGCATCTCCGCCTGCCCCTTGACGTTCAATCCTCTGACTGTGCCTCCGCCTTCAACGGCTCCCCGGAACACGGCAAAAGAAGTGTCCTTCACCGTTTCCGTCACGTCAGTCAGTTCCATATCAAATCGGATATCCGGCTTGTCCGAACCGTAACGGTCCATGGCTTCCTGCCAGGTCATCCGCGGAATGGGAAGCTCCACCTTTTCTCCCAGGATTTCTTCAAACAGGGATGCCAGAAGCCTTTCATTCACATCCAGCACATCTTCCACGTCCACAAAAGAAAGTTCCATGTCTATCTGGGTAAACTCCGGCTGCCGGTCTGCTCTTAAGTCCTCATCCCGGAAGCATTTTGCCACTTGAAAATACCTGTCGTAGCCGGCACACATCAAAAGCTGCTTAAACAGCTGGGGAGATTGAGGCAAAGCATAGAAATTCCCCGGATGTACCCTGCTTGGTACCAGATAATCCCTCGCCCCTTCCGGGGTGCTTTTGATCAGTACCGGTGTTTCTATTTCCAGAAATCCTTCCCGGGCCAGAAACTGACGCGTCAAAGTTGCCAGTCGGCTTCGCAGGATCAGGTTTCTCTGCAGATCCGGTCTCCTAAGATCCAGATACCGATACTTCAGCCGCAGTTCCTCCTTTGTCCTGGAATTTTCCTCAATGGGAAACGGCGGTGTTTCGGACTCCGACAGGATCCGAAGTTCTGACGGGAGGATCTCAATCTCTCCGGTAGCCAGATTTGTATTTACGGCTCCTGATCGTCTTGCCACCTTTCCCCGGACTGCCACCACATATTCCGAGCGCAGAGAAGCCGCCTTTTCCCGCAGCGCTTCGTCTGTCTCATCGAATACCGCCTGGATGATCCCGGAACGGTCCCTGATGTCTGTAAAGACCAGACCTCCCTTATTTCTGTTTTTTTGTACCCATCCCATGACGGTAACTTCTTCGCCCACCTGTCTGTCTGACAATTCCGCACATCTGTGGGATCTTTTCAACCCCTTCATTGACTCTGCCATATCTACTCTTTCCTTCCTTTTATCCTTACCCTCTTCTCAGATAGAATCCACATAAAAATCAGTGATCTCCTCGTATCCTTCTGCCTGCAGCTGTTCTTTCTGAAACCTCTTATTTTTCTTCATGTATGTCACCAGAACCTGATGCCCGCTTCTTCTTTCCGCAGCAGCCCGCTCCAGCATCTTCTGCACCTGCGCACCTGACAGCTTCTTTTCCAGAAGATATGCTTTTTTCGCTTTATGATGCGGGATTCGATACCCTCGTTCCAAAAGAAGCATAACGATCCGTTCAAATCCAATGGAAAACCCGCATGCCGGAACATCCTGCCCGGTAAACTTCCCGATCATCCTGTCATATCGGCCGCCTCCTGCAACAGAGCCTCCAAAACCATTCATGCGGATCTCAAAAATCGTTCCGGTGTAATAAGACTGTCCCCGTACCATGGTAGGATCAAAACAAATCGAAAAGTCTGCCGACTTTGCTTTGTCAACACTTTCCATGATCTGCTCCAGTCCCTCTGCCGTCTCTGTTTTCAGATGGTCTCCCAGAGTGTCTTTCAGATACCGGATCCCTGACACATCCGGACTGACGGTGTCAAAAAGATCCAGGTAGGTGGCGATGTTGGTCCGGGCATATCCCATCTGCGCCAGTTCTTCCGCTACTTTTTCTTTTCCGATCTTGTCCAGCTTGTCCAGAATGATAAACACCTCGTCGTAATCCTTTTCCTGGAATCCGCTGTAGGAGGCCATGGCTTTTAAGATGTTTCGGTCATTGATACACACGGTAAAGCCGGAAAAATCCAGTTTTCCCAACAGCTCCGTCGTAGCGAGGATCAACTCGATCTCCGCCAGATTTCCTGCTTCTCCCAGAATGTCAATGTCACACTGGACGAATTGACGGAATCTTCCTTTCTGGGGATGGTCTGCCCGCCATACCGGACCGATCTGCATGGCCCTAAAGGGAGACGGCAGTTCACTGACATGGTTAGAATAATACCTTGCCAACGGAACCGTCAGGTCATACCGAAGCCCTCCGTCCACTACGTCTATTTCTTCCTGCGCTTCCCGGATCTTCAGCTTTTTTCCTCTTTTTAAAATCTTGAAGATCAGCTTCTCATTGTCTCCCCCCTGCTTGCTGCACAGGTTTTCAATATGCTCCACACAGGGAGTTTCCATGGAGGAAAACCCGTAGGTTTTATAGGTTTCTTTTACCAGTCCGAGCACATGATCCCGGATCTCCATTTCCTCCGGAAGTATATCCTTCATACCTGTTATCGGCTTTTTCTTCAACGTCATAACCACTCTTCCTTTCTTGCCAGCATCTCCTCCACACGATCCATATAGACGTCGATCGCTTTGCTGTTTTCTATACGGATCAGATTCGTCATTTTCCCTTTTTGCTCCACCGCTTCCTTCAGCAGGATCTTGGTGGAAGCACCGGCTCCCGCCGCCACGATAGACTGCTTTTCTTCCATAATTAGTATATTGTATATTCCCGCTTTGTCAACCTTTGCATATCCTACGTTTTCAAAGTTTCCCGCGATATTTTTCTGCCGGTAGAGATAATAGGGATGCAGCCCCATGAACCGGGCCGCCTCTGCCGAGATCCTCGTCATTTCCTCCATTTTCCTGGCAAACGCCTCTTCTCCGGCTCCAAAATCCTGAACGGAAAGTTTTGCCGCCCGCTTGATGGCCAGCGCATGAACGGTCAGGCTGTCCGATCCCAGTCGCTCCACCTGCCGCATGGTATCTGCCACATCTTTTGGCTCCTCTCCCGGAAGTCCCAGGATCAGATCCATGTTGATATTATCAAAGCCCTCTTCTCTTGCCTGTAAGAAAGCTTCCTCTACCTGTCTGACGGTATGGCGTCTGCCTACCAGATCCAGGGTCCTTTGCTGCATGGTCTGCGGATTGATGGAAATCCGTGTTACCGGATGTTCTTTTAATAGCTTCAGTTTTTCTCCCGTAATACTGTCCGGTCTTCCTGCTTCCACCGTATATTCCAGCAGAAACTCCTGGGAGAACTGCCGGTCTATCACCTCCAGAAGCCTTTTCAGCTGACGGGCATGCAGGGCGGTGGGGGTTCCGCCTCCGATATAAATGGTATTCAGCCGTTTTTCCTTACAGGCCCGCCCCAGAAATTCCAGTTCCCTGCACAGGGCATCCAGATAGGCGTCCGACCGGGATTCCCACGTTTCCCAGGTTCCCGACCCAAAAGAACAATAGCTGCACACGGTAGGACAAAAAGGAATCCCCACATACAGGCTGTACCCTTTTTGGGTATCCAGTTTTTCCAGGATTTTTGCTTCTCTTTCGGAGATCTCCCAGGCCAGCCTCCCTTTTTCTTCACCAACCCGATGGGTCTCGTAAAACCATCTCAGAAACTCCTCTTTTTCCATCCCTTCTTCCATTTTTTTCATGGCAAGTTTGGTAGGACGAACGCCGGAAAGCTTGCCCCAGGCCAGCTTTTTCCCCTTGTAGTCCGAAAGTGCGTCGTACAGCTTCCGCTCCATTCTCTGCTTATATTCCCGATCCGATTCCCCTGTTCGGATGTCCTCCGAAAGAAGAAGGATCTCTTTGCCGTCTGCCCATACGCCCACATAATGAGAGGCTTCCTCCTCCACCCGGCATTGAAGCTTTGCCGATGGGAAAAAAGCCTGCACCATATGATAGGCATGATAGACACTCATCTCCCTCTTACAAATGATCGATATCATGCACATCCCTCAATTTACAGTATGGATTGTTCCGTTTCTCATGGCCGATGGTCGTCTCTCCCATATGCCCCGGATAGACCAGTACCTCATCCGGCAGTACAAACAGCTTTTCCCGGATAGCATCCAGCAAAGCCTGGGGATCACTTTCCGGAAAATCCGCTCTTCCTATCGAATTCTGAAACAGGGTGTCTCCGCTGAACAGGATCTGTTCTGACTCCACGTAGTAGCAGCAGCCTCCCGGCGTATGTCCCGGCGTGTGGATCATGCGGAAGATACAGCCTGCCAGTTCCAGCTCCTGGCCATCCCGCAAAAAGGTTGCGCCTTCAAAAGAATATCCCTTCGTATAAGTCAGGGAAAGATTTTTCCGGGGAGCAGACAGGATCTCCTTTTCTGCCTCGCAGGCATATACCGGTACCGGATATTCCCGGAGAAATCCCTCGATCCCCATGGTATGATCAAAGTGGCCATGTGTCAGAAGGATCGCCTCTACCTGCAGCCCTTCGGTTTTCATATGCTCCATCAAATAAGAAGGACACGCTGCCGGATCGATCACCACCGTCTTTTTCGTCTCCTCGCAAATCGCCAGATAGCAGTTTGTGCTTAAGATCCCTGTTGCAAAACGTTCTACTTTCATCTCTTCTATCCTGTCGTCCTTTCTATGTCGATCACGCCCTCAATCTGCCGGAATTTCTGGATAAGTCGGGACAACTCCTCCCTTCCATTGACAATAAAGCCTGTCTCAATGGTAGCCGTTCCTTTCTTGCTGGTGCGGACGTTCAGGGATTTCACGTCTACCTCTGCTTCTGTAAAGATCTTGGACATCTCCATCAGAAGTCCCTGCCTGTCCTGTGCATACATCTTGATCTCCGCCAGATATCTGCCTCCTGCTTTTTCTACCACATCCGTCTCCCACTCTGCATCGATCAGCCGGTTCCGTTCGGCCTCTGTCAGGTGGATCATGTTGACGCAGTCCGTCCTGTGGATGGAAAGACCTCTTCCCCGTGTTACAAACCCCACGATCTCATCTCCCGGAACGGGGTTACAGCATCTGGAAAAACGAACCGCCATATCATCGATCCCCTTCACCACGATACCGCTCTTGGATTTGGCAATGTGTACTTTATTTTTGGCTGCCTCTGCCACTCTCTCCAGTACTACCTCGTCTGTCAGCTCCTGCTTGTGGTCTTTGTTGTATTCTTCCACCAGACGGTTGACGATCTGGCCTTCCTTCAAGCCGCCATGCCCCACTGCCGCCAGTACTGCCTCCCAGTCTTTAAATCCGTACTTGTTCTGAACGACAGCCTGGTACTTGGGGATCATCACCTGTGGCATGCTTACCGCCTTTGCCTTGCAGTAGGCGGCTATCATCTCTTTCCCCTTTACGATGTTGCCTTCTTTGAACTCCTTTTTAAACCACTGGTTGATCTTGTTCTTGGCCTGGGTGCTTTTTACGATCCCCAGCCAGTCCCGACTGGGTCCTCTGGAGTTTTGCGAGGTCAGGATCTCGATCCTGTCCCCATTCTGTATTTTATAGTCAATATGTACCAGCTTGCCATTGACCCTGGCTCCTACCATTTTGTTACCCACCGCACTGTGGATCGCATAGGCAAAATCAATGGGCGTAGAGCCATTGGGCAGGTTTTTTACATCACCCTGTGGGGTAAAGCAGTACACATCCTCCGCAAACAGATCCAGGTCTCCCTTGATCAGATTCAAAAATTCCCGGTTGTCTGACATGTCTCTTTGCCATTCCAGGATCTGTCTGAGCCAGCTTAGCTTTTCTTCTTCCTGACTTCCCACATTCTTCTTTCCGTCGCCGGATTCTTTATATTTCCAGTGGGCTGCGATTCCGTACTCCGCCGTTTTGTGCATCTCCTGTGTCCGGATCTGGATCTCAAAGGGTTGTCCCACCGAACTCATCAAGGTGGTATGCAAAGACTGGTACATGTTTTGCTTCGGCATCGCCACATAATCTTTAAACCGCCCCGGTACCGGCGTATACATCTCATGGATGACCCCCAGCGCCGCATAGCAGTCCTTTACAGAATCCACAATGATCCGAACGGCAAACAGGTCATAGATCTGATCCACCGTTTTATCCTGGTTGACCATTTTCTTGTAGATGCTGAAAAAGTGCTTGACCCTTCCTTTGACTTCCGCCCGGATCCCTGCCCGCTCCATGTGGGCAGACACTTCTTTTACGATCTGCTGGACAAATTCTTCCCTTTGCGTCTTTCTGGCATTGATCTGCTGCACCAGATCAAAAAAGGTTTCCGGCTGAGAATACTTCAAGGCCAGATCATCCAGCTCCGTTTTGATCTTGGAAATACCCAGACGCTGCGCGATCGGCGCATAGATGTCCATGGTCTCCTTGGCCTTTTCCTTTTGCTTTTCTGGCGTCATAAACTGAAGTGTCCGCATATTATGCAGGCGGTCCGCCAGCTTGATGATAATGACGCGAATATCTTTCGCCATGGCCAGAAACATCTTCCGCAGATTTTCTGCCTGGACCTCCAGCTTGTCCGACGAGTAGGACAGCTGTCCCAGCTTGGTAACGCCGTTGACCAGAAGCTCTACTTCCTCTCCAAATTCCCTGCGAACAAACTCTTCATCAATGTGGGTATCTTCCACCACATCATGAAGCATTCCTGCTACGATCGTTTCCTTATCCATCTCCAGGTTGGCCAGGATGATGGCTACCCACAGCGGATGAACGATATAAGGCTCTCCGGATTTTCTGTATTGGTCTCCGTGAGCCTCTCTGGCAATCCGATATGCCTTTTCGATCATGGATACATCCGTGGACGGATGGTATCTGCGGATGCGGGAAATCAGGATTCTAAAAAGCGCGTCCGGATCCTCGTAAGCCTCCTTTGCCTTTACCGCATGGCCGTCTACCTGCTCCAGCCCCAGCAGACTGTCGGGACTTAGTAAGTCTGCTGCGATCCTGTCGTCTATTGCCTCGTATGTAGTTATCTCTGACATTACCAATCCCTCCTTTCTGCTTTTCTCTATTTTCCCGGATAGATCAGAACAGAATCCACATCATAGCCCTGAAGCCGGTCTCTTCCCTTCAGTCCTGCAAGTTCCATCAAAAATACCGTTTTTACCACGATCCCTCCCAGACCTTCGATCAGGGAGATCATCGCCTCATTGGTTCCTCCCGTGGCCATCAGGTCGTCAATAATCACGACTCTTTGCCCTTTCTGAATGGCGTCCCGGTGGATCTCCAGCTCTGCCGTCCCGTACTCCAGATCATACTGAATGGAAACGGTCTCTCTTGGCAGTTTTCCCTTTTTTCTGATGGGAATAAACGGTTTGTGCAGGTTGTACGCAATGGGAACACCAAAAATAAACCCTCTTGATTCGGGTCCCACGATCAGATCAAATTCTATTCCCGCCAGCTTTTCCTGCATCAGATCCACTGCCAGACGAAGTCCGTCTGCATCCTGCAGAACACTGGTAACGTCCCTGAATATAATTCCCGGCTCCGGAAAATCCGGAATACTTTTTACATATGCTTCTATCGGCTTCATTTCCTGTCCTCTTTTCCAATTGAAATACATTTTTCAGTATAGCATTTTTTTCCTTGATTTTCAAACAATTCTGTCATTTCTGTTTCGTTTCTGTTTCGTTTCCGCCCTGTTTTCTCTCTCCTTGCGGTAGCGTTTCTTATTCCGGATCTCTGATCCTGAAATGCGTGATTACGATCTGGGGCTGCATCCTGCCTCCGTAGGCATTGATCTGGGGATAGAAAGTCAGATCTACCTTCATGGTTCCCTGGCCGGCAAACAGTACTTCTTCTGCCTGCTCCCCGTATTTTTCTTCTGCTTCCTTCAAAAATACTTCCGTCCTGGAAAAGCAGAGTCCATCTATCCAGGTATTCCTCTGATCCGCCAGCATCAGCTTCAGAACATTTTTCTGCTTTCCAAGAAGCCTTGCCCCCATGACCCGCACATTCCGCACTCCGAATACCGGTTTTTGGTTCCCCTGTCCAAAGGGCTCCAGCAGGGACAGCTCCCTGACAAACGTCTCTGTCACTTCTGAAAAGGGAAGTTCCATGTCGATGCATACTTTTTCTGCCAGATCTTCCTGTGTCAGCCCGCTGGTGTTCTCCAGTCTGTTTTCAAACGCCTTCAGCTTGTCTTCCTCCAGAGAGAACCCGGCGGCTCCTTTGTGTCCTCCGAAACGGATCAGAAGATCCTTGCAAAGAGACAGCCTTTCGTACATGGGATAAGCGGGAATGGATCGACCCGAACCCTTTAGCCCTTCTTTTCCCTTGGTCACCACGTAGGCCGGACGGTGGTATCTCTCCCGGATCCTGCCTGCTACAATGCCTGCCAGACTCTCGTGACAATCCGGCAGATACGATACCAGCACCTTCTCCTGCCTCTCCTTTTTGGCCTCTATCCTCTCGGTTGCCTCTCTGACAGCCGCCTCCGTCATGGCTTTTCGCTCTTCATTTAACTCTGCCAGTTCTTCCGCCAACTCTCCGGCTCTTTCTTCCTCCTCTGCCAGAAGCAGTTCCAGCGTCTTTTTGGCCGTGCGAAGCCTTCCTCCTGCATTCAGGCAGGGGCCGATCACATACCCGATGGTGTAGCTGCTGATTCTATCCTGCTCTATCTCTTTTTTCCGAAACAGCGCCTGAAGTCCCGGATTCTTCGTATGTTTCAGCCTGCTCAGCCCCTCTTTTGTCAGGATCCGGTTCTCTCCTTGCAGCTCCATCACATCTCCCACTGTCGCAATGGCCACATTTTCCAGCAGATCCTCCAGTACCCTCCTGTCTGCCCCTGTCGCTTTATACAGGACTTCCAGCAGCTTGTACGCCACCCCTGCCCCGCAGAGCCCGGAAAACGGATACGTTTCGTCTTCTCTTTTGGGATCCACTACAACGTCTGCCGGAGGCAGGCGGTACTGTTTTTCTCCTGCCTGTTCCTCATAAGGGATTTCATGGTGATCCGTTACGATCACGGTCATCCCCTGTTCCTTCGCATACCGGATCTCTTTTTCTGCCGCGATTCCATTGTCGCAGGTAATAATGGTATCTATCCCATCCTTCAGAGCCCTGTCAATGAGATCCCTGCTGATGCCGTAGCCGTCTGTCATTCTGTCCGGAATATCACTATCCACCTTTGCTCCCAGGAAGGAGCAGCCTTTTAGTAGGATATAGGTGGCATTGACTCCATCTATGTCATAATCCCCAATGATCCGTATCCTGGCTCCCTGCTCTATCTTTTCCTGCAGGAGCGACACCGCTTCTTTCATTCCCTTCATCTGCGCTCCGTCATGCAGATACTTTTTATCCGGAAACAGATACGCCTCCATCTCTTCTTCCGTAACATCTCTGTTGCGGATCAGGGCTGCCAGCCTGGGACTGATGCCAAACTTTTCTCCCAGCTTCTGGAAATCCCCTCCTTTTCTTACCAACACCCAGTTTTCCATCTTATTTCCCCTCCATCCTCTCGTTGGTGGCACCACTGGTGACAAAAGTATCCACCACCGATTTTGTTCTATCATTCTATTTTTCCATTAAAATACCGACCTTCAATCGTTAAATTTGGGTTCTAACTTCTGAGGGTCGGTGCAGTCACTGGCCTTTATGATTCTAGCTCATTTCTAAGTCATACTAAAAACATACACGCTTCATTGATTTACTATTTCATCAATTCTAACTACGATATTCAAAATATTTTATGATTCTTTTTTAGATATATATTCTAACATTGATTGCAGAAAAACATACATTATAACACATATAACAATAATATAATTTATATGAAAACTTGATAATCCAATACCGTTTTCTATCTTAACATTATAGAAAATAAACTCGACCACTGACATAACTATTAATAATCGCCCAGTAACTCTAACCTTTTTAGTTAATGCTTGAATATTCATATTTTTAAAAACATCATTAATCTTCACCATATTATACGCTATAAAAAACAGCAAAACACAAAATATTGAATTATATGCGGAACAAAACGCTTGAACTAAATTTTTGCTTATACAGCCTTTTATAAAACCAAATAAACCAACAAAAGAAAAACACAATAACAAAACCAACATAGCACACACAACCCATTTAACAACTTTTTTCATAATGTAACCTCCTAACCTTTATAAGTGTATTATTTAATGCCAATAATACCAACAACTAGATTCAACAGTCTTAGAATAAATACAGGTCTTGACACGAAACCAAATCAACTAAATATTAATGAGATTGTAGCATATAATGCTCTAATAAGCAATGAAGTCACCACAACAAACCCCCATCAAAAGAATCCTATCTGATAAGATTATGCAGATAAATGAGGACTTGATAAAGGGTAACGTATAGCCTTCTTTATTGCAATATCTGCCTACTCTTTCAAAAAGGGCGCTCCTTGTCCTGTTACGACATAGAGGCGCCCTTTTCCTTCTTCTTTTTCTGTTCTATTTATTTTTGGCTTTCTTTTCCTTCATCACATACCACAGCGCTCCGGTAATGCATACGGAAGAGTATGCTCCGCAGATGATTCCTACCATGAGAGGCAGTGCAAATTCCCGGATAGAGCTTACGCCCATAACATAAAGGACTGCCACCATCACAAAGGTGGTAAGAGAAGTGTAGATACTTCTGGTCAGTGTCTGGGTAATGCTCTTGTTTACCAGTTCTTTCAGGTCGGTAGACCGGGTACGGTACCGCAGTTCCTCACGGATACGGTCAAAGATAACGATGGTGGCATTGATGGAGTATCCCACGATCGTCAGGATACACGCAATAAACGTATTTCCCACCGATACCCGCGCAATTGCGTAAAAGGCCAGCACCACCAGCACGTCATGCACCAGGGCGGCAAC
The DNA here is from genome assembly GCF_034091795.1 of Suipraeoptans intestinalis. Taxonomy (NCBI): domain Bacteria; kingdom Bacillati; phylum Bacillota; class Clostridia; order Lachnospirales; family Lachnospiraceae; genus Suipraeoptans; species Suipraeoptans intestinalis. The sequence goes on from NZ_JAXFXH010000014.1 coordinate 52,821, forward strand.
GGCACTGGTCGCAAACCGGATATCCTTAAACCGGAACCAGATATAGATCAGCATAAAGATCGTGGCGATCACAACTGCCACCACTGCGTCCTGACGCATCTCCTTACTCACCGTCGAGCTGATATTTTCTGCCGTGATCTTCTCGGCATCTACTTTAAAATTCTCTGCCAGCGCCTGGTTCAGTGCTTCTCTCTTCTCCAGGTTCAGAGTAACTGTCTTAATGATCACCTGATTGGTCCCGGCTACTTTCTGTGTCTGGACGTTGGCGTCTCCTGTGACTTTTTCTACGACAGGAACGATCTTGCTGTCGATCTCCTCGATTGAGTAGTCCTTATCAAAGGTTACATTGGTGGAGGTTCCGCCTTCAAATTCCAGACTGTATGCAAAAGCGCCCTTTCCGCCGGTGCCGTTGATTCCCATGAATACAAATCCCGCCAGGATCATCGCTACGGAAATTCCGAAAAACACCTTTCTTCTGGAAAGGAAATCGATGGTTCCTCTCTCTTTTCTTTCCTTGTAATACAGGGAAGTCTTGCCACAGCCCACTGCATAAAAGGCGAAGATGATGATCCTTGTGATCACAAGGGCTGTAAACATGGATACGACGATACCGATAGCCAGCGTCTGGGCAAAGCCTTTCACTGTACCGGATCCCTTAAACCAGAGAACCGCAGCGGCTACCAGCGTGGTAACATTTCCATCCACAATGGCGGACATTGCCTTCTGGAATCCGGTCTTCAGTGCGTTTCTCACACTTTTTCCCCGGTTCAGCTCTTCTCTGACTCTGGCAAAGATGATGACGTTGGCATCCACTGCCATACCGATGCTCAGGATGATACCTGCGATACCCGGAAGGGTCAGGGTCACGTCAAAAGCATTCAGCGCCAGAAGCACCAGTTCCGTATAGATCAGAAGCGCCAGACTGGATGCAAGCCCGGGCAGATAGTAAACTACGATCATAAAAATGAAGACGATGGCAAGACCGATGGCTCCCGCCGTCAGACTGGTGCTGATAGCCTTTTCTCCCAGCTGAGCCCCTACCACGTTAGAACGCAGCTCCTTCAGTTCCAGCTTCAGTCCTCCGATACGGATGGTGGAAGCAAGGGCAGACGCCTCTTCGTAATCTTTCATACCGGAGATCTCCGCCTCTCCTGCTGTGATCTCCTGCTGCACTCTCGGCACGCTGACAAATTTCCCGTCATAATAGATCCCAATGCTCTGGCCGGCTTCGTATGCCTTCTTGGTCGCCTGGGCAAATTTCTCCGTTCCTTCTTTTGTGAATACCAGCGACACCACATGCTTCTTCTGCTTGGTCGTCTCGTCCTCTCTCGTGTTGGGAGAGGCGCTTTTCACATCGCTTCCTCCCAGTACGATGCTGCCGTCCGCCTTCAGCTCCTCAATGGTTCTGGTCAGCACATACTCTCCCTTGCTCTGGTCATAGGTATAATTCTCCTTGCCGTCTGCACCTGTCTGGGAAATAAAATACAAAGCTCCCGGCTGTCCCAGTTCTTCCAGGATCTTGTTGGCGTCGGACACGCCCGGGATCTCAATGTTGATCCTGTCGTCTCCCTCCTGGTATACACTGGCCTCCGTACTATACTGCTCTACCCTCTTCTGAAGCTTGTAGATGGTATCACTCATCTCTTCACTGCTTGGGTTTTTATCCTTCACCTGATACGTGATGCTGACGCCTCCTGCCAGATCCAGTCCAAGCTTGATATTTTTCATTGCTCCGGTCCGGTCTTTTCCGATCCCCACCAGAGAAGCAAATCCCAGAAGTCCTATGATTACTACCGTAAGAATAAGACTGATGATGCCTTTTTGTTTACTCATCTTTCCTTCCTCTCTTCCCCTTTATTCTTCTGCAAGTGCCGCCTTTATCATGATGGCACACTCCACACGTTTTCTCTGCATCTCACAGCCGATATCGTAGGTATCATGGATCGTCCCGTGAAAATGCTCCGAATTGGCCATACAGCCGCCGCTGCAGTAAAACTTCGCAAAACAGCTCCTGCATTTCTCCTTGGAATAGACGCTGCATCCCCGGAATTCATCGGCAATCTCCGGCCGTTTGATCCCATCGTTGACATTTCCCATCCGAAACGCATCCTGCCCCACAAACTGATGGCAGGGATAGAGGTCGCCCCACGGGGTCACTGCAAGATATTCCGTCCCTGAGCCGCATCCTGAAAGTCGTTTTGACACACACGGCCCACCGTCTAAGTCTATCATAAAATGAAAGAAATTAAAACCATTTCCTTCCTTTTCCCTTCGGATCATTTCCTTTGCCAACCGGTCGTATTCCTCCATGATCTGTTCCAGATCCTCCGCTCGAATCGCGTAGTCATCCGTTTCTTCTCCTACCACCGGTTCCACGGATACCTGCTGAAATCCCAGGTCTGCAAAGTGGAGCACATCTTTGGAAAAATCCAAATTGTTGCGGGTAAAGGTTCCCCGGATGTAGTATTTTTCCTGTCCTCTGCTGTCTGCCAGTCTCTGAAATTTGGGGACGATCCGGTCATAGCTTCCCTGCCCTCCGCGGAAAGGGCGCATCCTGTCGTTCACTTCTTTTCTTCCGTCCAGGCTAAGGACCACATTGTCCATCTCCCGGTTGACAAACTCCTGTACCTCATCATTTAGTAGGACCCCGTTGGTGGTCAGGGTAAACCGGAACCTTTTTCCGGCTTCCTTCTCCCGCTCTCTTCCATAGGCTACTAGATCCTTTACCACCTGCCAGTTCATCAGAGGTTCTCCGCCGAAGAAATCCACCTCCAGGTTTCTTCGGTTTCCCGAATGGGCAATGAGGAAATCCAGAGCCTTTTTCCCGGTCTCCAGATCCATCAGGGCTCTTCTTCCGTGATATTCCCCCTCTTCGGCAAAGCAATATCTGCACGCCAGGTTGCAGTCATGGGCTACATGAAGGCAAAGAGCCTTGACAACCGTCTTTCTCTGTTTTACCGCATCGATCATCCCTTCATAGATGTCTTCCGTAAACAGCTGTCCCGCCTCCGCCAGGCCACTGATATCTTTCAGTATTTCTTCCAGTTCTTCTGCCGAAACCGTCCGGCTGACCTGCTTTCTCAGATCCTCTCTGTCGCAGGCCCGAATCGCCTCGCCGGTGGTCAGTCTGTTTCTGTCCAGGTAGGCGATCACATCATAACATGCCTCGTCTACCACATGGACAGCTCCGCTGTACACGTCCAGCACAATATTGTATCCGTTATTTTTATATTGATGAATCAAGGTCTGATACCCCTTTCTACTGCCATACATAAATGTTCTGCCTTCCTCTGCCGCCGACGGGAGACTTTTGGAAAGCGACGCAAAAACAGCGACCCTCGGATCGCCGTTTCAAACTACTTTCTTACAAGCAGCGACTATTTTTTTTGCTCGCACACTTGGTTTCCTACCGTACAGGACGTCTTGCACGCTGACTGGCAAGATGTCTGGCATTCTCCGCATCCGCCTTTTTTCACCGTCTGGTTCAGGGTCTGCGTATTCAATGTCTTGATATGTTTCATGACCATCTCTCCTCCTTACCTCTTCAACTCCGGTTATTATAGCATTTCACAGTCGCTTACGCAATCCTTTCCTTTACAATTTGTAATCTTGTAATCTATGAATATTTTGGAAATATCAATATCGAATAGTAATATTTTTTATGCCGGAATATTTTGGACGGTTTCGTAAAACTATTCAACATGCAAATAGCCGATGTGTAAAAAAGCAACTTTCGCTGCCTCTCACACCTTACGATGCTTCCATGCTCAGATCGTTGCCGGCAAATGGGCCGTCAAAACTGAATGTGCGATCTATCTGGCCCTCGGATGGAAAAATTCATAAACGCTGACGGCCGCCGCCTCATTCATGGCAGCCGGCTGACTCAGTTCCCGGATGTCTGCCTGCCGGATCTCCTCCAGGCTGGAAAAATGTCTCATCAACGCCTTCCTTCTGGCAGGCCCGATTCCCGGAATATCATCCAGCACGGAATGGATCTGCTCTTTTCCTCTGAGGCTTCTATGGAAAGTAATGGCGAAACGATGTGCTTCATCCTGGATCCTTGTAATAAGATGGAAGGCCTGGGAGTTTCCCGCGATGGGAATTTCTTCCTCCCGATAGTACAGCCCTCTGGTTCTGTGCCGGTCATCCTTCACCATCCCGCAGACCGGAATGGTAAGCTTCAGTTTTTCCAGTACCTGCTCTGCCACATGCACCTGTCCCTTTCCTCCGTCCATCAGGATCAGATCCGGAAAACGGACAAAGCCCCCTTTTTCCGAAGCGTTTTCTTTCTCCTGCAGTCCTCTTGAAAACCTTCTGGTAAGAACTTCTTCCATACTTGCATAGTCATCCGGTCCCTGTACACTTTTGATCTTGAATTTTCTGTAATCGTTCTTCTTCGGCTTGCCCTGTTCATAGACCACCATAGAGCCTACCGAAGAAAACCCGCTGATATTGGAGATGTCGAAAGCCTCCATCCTTACGATCCCCGACAGTCCCAGAAGCCCCTCCAGTTCCCGGACGGCTCCTGTTGTTTTTTCTTCTTCCCGCTTTAACCGGTCTTTGTCGGTACGAAGGACCATCTGTGCATTTTGGGCTGCCAGCTCCATCAGTCTCTCCTTGCTGCCTTTCTGCGGAACCTTCAGATGTACCCTCTGGCCTTTGATCCGGGACAGCCACTGTTCCAACAGTTCTTCCTCAGGAAGCGCTGCAGGAAGCATGATCTCGGAAGGCACATAGGGAGTTCCGCCATAGAACTGTTTCAAAAAGCTGGCCAGGATCTCCTCTCTTTTTTCTCCCTGCGTCCGCATATAGAAATGATCCCGTCCGATCAGACGGCCGCCGCGGATAAAAAACACCTGGACCACCGCCTCCTGCCCTTCCTCTGCTATGGCAAGAAGATCCCTGTCTTCTCCTGCCGTATAGGCCATTTTCTGTTTCTGGGAAATCTGCTCCACACTGGCCAGAAGTTCCCGGTACTCCAACGCCTTTTCAAATTCCAGCCGCTCTGCCGCTTCCTCCATGGAAGCTCTCAGCTCTTTGCTGACTGTCTCATACTCGCCCCCCAGAAAACGGATCACCTGATCTACCGACTTCCTGTAGGTTTCCGGCGAAACATATCCCTGACAGGGAGCCTCGCACTGATGGATATGGTAATTCAGGCAGGGTCTTTCTTTCCCCATATCCCTCGGCAATCTCCTGTTGCAGCTGCGAATGTGGTAAAGCTTCCAGATCAGCTCTATGGTATCTTTCACTGCTCCCGCACTGGGATAGGGACCAAAATACTTTGCCTTGTCCTTTTCTATCTTTCTTGCCAGAAACACCCTGGGATAGGCTTCATCCACCGTCACCTTAATAAAAGGATATGTCTTATCGTCCATCAGCATGGTGTTATACCGGGGGTGATGTTCCTTGATCAGGTTGCATTCCAGCACCAGGGCTTCCATCTCCGAATCCGTTACGATGTATTCAAAACGTGCGATCCTGGAAACCATCTGCTCTATCTTGGCGCCCTTATTCCGACTGGTCTGAAAGTACTGACGAACACGGTTTTTCAGGCTGACGGCCTTCCCCACATAGATGATGTGGTCCTGAGAATCGTGCATAAGGTAAACGCCCGGTTTCCCGGGCAGTTTTTTTAATTCTTCCTGTATATCAAACATACTATTTTCCTGTCTGTTCTTCTGTGGTTCCTTCCGCTTCCCGGGAGACGATAGCTTCCTGAGAAGCGACAGTTTCCTGGGAGATGACGGGTTCTTGTGAGGCAGCAGCTTCCTGAGAAACGGTGTCTTCCTGAGAGGCAGCAGCTTCCTGAGAAACGGCGTCTTCCTGAGAGGTGACGGTTTCCTGGGAGGCGGCAGCTTCCTTTAAGATAGCTTCCGACACCGGATTGATCACGATGCGGGCATCGCCGCCTGCTTCCTTTTCTCCCGGTTCTCCTTCTGCTTTGTCTCCTTCGATCTGGTGAAAAATCTCCATAAACTCTTTTCCTGTGATGGTTTCCTTCTCGATCAAAAAGGCTGCGATCCGGTCCAGCGTTTCTCTGTGTTCTGCAAGGAGTGCCTTTGCCTCCTCATAGGCCTGACGCAACGTCTCCATGATCTCCTTGTCGATCTCTGCCGCCGTGGCTTCCGCGCAGTTACGTACCGCCCTTCCGTCCAGATAGCGGCTCTGGATGGATTCCAGACCGATCAGTCCAAATTTTTCACTCATGCCATACTGCGTGATCATGGCTCTTGCAATCGCCGTAGCTCTTTCAATGTCGTTGGACGCTCCCGTCGTAACCGTATCAAAGATCAGTTCTTCCGCCGCACGTCCTGCCAGAGCTCCCACCAGCATTGCCTGCAGCTCTTTTTTCGTATTCAGGAACTTCTCTTCCTCCGGCGTCTGCATTACATACCCCAGCGCTCCCATGGTTCTTGGAACGATGGTGATCTTCTGCACCGGTTCTGCATCCTTCTGGAGAGCGCTTACCAGTGCATGCCCTACCTCATGATAGGATACGATCCGCCGTTCTTCCTGGCTCATGATACGGTCTTTCTTTTCTTTTCCCACCAGAACGACTTCCACCGCTTCAAACAGATCTTTTTGTGAAACGGCGTTCCTTCCGTTTTTCACTGCATTGATGGCCGCTTCGTTGATCATATTGGCAAGGTCAGATCCCACCGCCCCCGAAGTTGCCAGCGCAATCGCCTCCAAATCTACCGTTTCGTCCATCCTCACATCGGTGGCGTGTACCTTCAGAACTTCCACACGCCCCTTCAGGTCCGGCTTTTCCACAATGATCCTGCGGTCAAATCTTCCCGGACGCAAAAGCGCCGGATCCAGGATCTCCGGACGGTTGGTGGCCGCCAGAAGCACCAGTCCTTTATTGCTCTCAAAGCCGTCCATCTCCGCCAGAAGCTGATTCAGTGTCTGTTCTCTTTCATCGTTGCTTCCAAACTGGTTGTCCCTGCTTTTTCCTACCGCATCTATCTCGTCGATAAAGATGATACAGGGCGCCGTCTGCTGTGCTTCTTTAAACAGATCCCTTACCCTGGAAGCGCCCACGCCTACATACATTTCCACAAAGGCCGAACCGCTCAAAGAAAAGAAGGGAACATTGGCCTCTCCCGCCACAGCCTTTGCCAAAAGCGTCTTTCCGGTTCCCGGAGGGCCTACCAGCAGCGCCCCTTTCGGCAGCTTGGCTCCTACGCTGGTATATTTGCTTGGGTTGTGCAGAAAATCCACCACTTCCTGAAGAGACTCCTTGGCCTCATCCTGTCCCGCTACATCTTTAAAGGACACTCCCGTCTGTTTCTCCACATACATCTTGGCATTGCTCTTTCCAATTCCCATCATGCCTCCGCCCTTTGCCAGCTTTCTGGTCATCCAGCCCAGCATAAGAAGCAGCAGCAAAAGCGGAACGAAAGAAAATAGTGTCTGTATGATCACACTGGATGTGGTATCCGGTATCTTCTGTTCATACTTGATCCCGGCCTTATACAGGCGTTCTGAAAGGGTATCATCTTTCACCACTCCCGTATAATATTTTTTTGCCTCCGGATCTCCCGCCTGCTTTTTGGCTGTGATCACGATCTTGTCCGCCTGGATCTGAACCTTTTCCACCTGCTTTTCTTCCACCATATCCAGGAACTGATTGTAAGAAATCTCCTTCTGTCCTCCCTGGTTCTGCAGCTTACTCAGAGCCATCACCAGAAGCGCCGTGATCAGCGTCACAAATATGATAAAGGGTATCCCCATTTTGTTGCGATTACTTCCGTTTTTATTGCTTCCGTTGTTTTCCATGCCTATCCTCCTATACAAAACTCATTATACGAACGACATCTGGGGAAATCAATAAAAACATTATAAAAGAATTGTAAACTCTCCCGCCCGTATAGTATAATGGCAAAGGCATATGTCTTCCTTGGGGAGACGATATGAAATTTTTGAGAAAGAAGGCTCTACTATGAAAATCGGTTTTGATAATGACAAATATCTGCAGATGCAGTCCCAGCACATTCGGGAGAGGATCGACCAGTTTGACAACAAGCTGTATCTGGAATTCGGCGGGAAACTGTTTGATGACTTTCACGCCTCCCGTGTCCTTCCCGGCTTTCAGCCGGACAGCAAGCTCCGTATGCTGAAACAACTGTCCGAGCAGGCTGAGATCATCATTGTGATCAGTGCGGAGGATATTGACAAAAATAAAATGCGGGGAGATCTTGGCATTACTTATGATATGGATGTGCTGCGGCTCCGCTCTGCCTTTCAGGAGCAGGGGCTGTTTACCAGCAGCGTGGTCATCACCAAATACAGCGGCCAGGAGAGCGCCCGTCTGTTCCAGATCCGTCTGGAGAAGCTTGGTATCCCTGTCTACCGCCACTATCTGATCCCCGGCTATCCCACCAACGTTCCTTCCATTGTAAGTGAAGACGGCTATGGAAAAAACGATTACATCCGTACCTCAAAGCCTTTGGTGGTGGTAACCGCTCCCGGTCCCGGCAGCGGAAAAATGGCAGTCTGCCTGTCTCAGCTGTATCACGAGCACCAGAGAGGCGTCTGCGCAGGCTATGCCAAATTTGAAACCTTCCCGATCTGGAACATTCCGCTGAAGCATCCGGTCAACCTGGCCTACGAGGCCGCTACGGCAGACTTAAACGACATTAATATGATAGACCCCTTCCACCTGGAGGCTTACGGAAAAACCACGGTCAACTACAACAGGGATGTGGAGATCTTTCCGGTACTCAACGCCATGTTCCAGCGTATTTACGGAGAAAGTCCTTACAAGTCTCCCACGGATATGGGCGTCAACATGGCCGGGAACTGTATCTGTGACGACGAGGCCTGCAAGGAAGCTTCCTGCCAGGAGATCATTCGCCGTTACTACGATTCTCTCCGCCGACAGCTGTTTGGGGAATGCCCGGATTCAGAGGTTTTCAAAGTAGAAATGCTGATGAATCAGGCCGGTATCACCATCCACAACCGTAGTGTGGTGGACGCTGCTCTTTCCCGGGAGGCTGAAACGAACGCGCCCGCCGCCGCCCTGCTTCTGGACGACGGACGGATGGTCACAGGAAAGACCAGCAAGCTCCTTGGCGCATGTGCTTCTCTTCTGCTCAATGCCCTGAAAGAACTTGCCGGGATCGATCACGAGGTACACGTGATCTCCCCTTCCGCCATCGAACCCATCCAGGCTCTGAAAACCCAGTACCTGGGCAGTAAAAATCCCCGGCTTCACACAGACGAAGTGCTGATCGCACTTTCTGTCAGCGCCGCTACCGATCCCAACGCCAGCCTTGCCCTGCAGCAGCTGCCTAAGCTGAAAGGCTGCCAGGCACACACATCTGTGATGGTGGGATCTGTGGACATGAAGCAGTTTAGGAAACTGGGGATCCAGGCAACCTTTGAAGCGGTTCAGGAAAGAAAATCCCTGTATCCTGCAAAAAACTAAAACCAACAGAACAGTCCGGGTGACAGGACCTCACACGACAGAGCCTCCAAAAGGCGGGAACATCCCTTTCCTTTTGGAGGCTCTGTCTACACATTTCATAGAATCGATCTCTTCCGGTCCGGCGCTGTCCTGGCGCCGAACCGTTTCGTTATTTTTCTCACTGTTTGATTTTTTTCTTTCGCATTATAGCTTCTCTTTTCCAATCGCCTTGATAAAAGATGCACATGCGGCAAACATAATAAATATAAAAGGAAATGCCGCCGCCAGGGAGATGGTCTGCAAAGGCTTTAAGCCGCCTGCCATCAAAAGTCCTACCGCCATAACAGACTGGATGATCCCCCACAGGATCTTCTTATTGTTGGGCGGGTTGATATCGCCCTCCGTCGTCAGCATAGACAGCACATAGACTCCTGAATTGGCTGAGGTGACAAAAAACGCGCAAAGGGATATGATCGCTACAATGGACAGCAGAAATCCCAGCGGATATTCCTTCAGGACTACAAAGAGTCCCACCTCCGGTGCTGCCGCGATCTTTTTCAGCTGCTCTACAGCCAGGATCCCTTTTTCTCCCAGATTGATCCCCAGACTTCCAAACACGGCTCCCCAGATACAGGAGGCCAGCGCCGGCACCAGTACGACGCCCATCACAAATTCTCTGATGGTCCTTCCTTTGGAGATTCTGGCAATAAATACCCCTACAAAAGGCGCCCATGCAATAAACCATGCCCAGTAAAACACCCGCCAGCTTCCGATCCAGCCATTGTCTCCATAGGCGTCGATCCGAAGGGCATCCGGAATGAAATTCCCCACATACTGTCCCAGCCCGTTTACAAAGCTGTTCAGGGTCTCTATTTTGGGGCCTACGATAAAGCACACTGCCATCAGTCCGATCGCCACATAAAGATTGGTATCGGAAATCACTTTGATCCCTTTTTCGATCCCGGAAACCGCCGACCCGATGTAGAGCACCGATACCACCACAATGATGATGATCTGCACAGCCAAGGTGGACGGGATTCCAAACAGGTGCTGAAATCCTGCATTGATCTGCAGGGTTCCAAGCCCCAGGGAAGTTACCACACCTGCTACCGTTGCGAATACCGCAAGGATGTCTACCGTCTTTCCCAGCCATCCTTCCGCTCTCTTTTCTCCGATGAGCGGCTCCAGGATCCCACTTACCAGTCCTTTTTTGTTTTTACGGAACATAAAATAGGCCAAAGCCAGTCCGATCACCGCATAGTTTGCCCAGGGAAGGATCCCCCAGTGCATAAAGAAGGATTTCATGGCAAAGTCCGCAGCTTCCGGAGTGGCGCCCTTTCCTCCTGCCGGATTCAGGTAGTGGGTAAGCGGCTCTGCCACTCCCCAGAACACCAGTCCCACGCCCATTCCGCATCCAAACAAAAGACCAAACCATGTCAGATTGCTGTATTCCGGCCTGGAATCGTCTCCGCCCAGACGGATCTTTCCATACTTCCCAAAAGCAACATACAGGACAAACAGGAAAAACACCGCCATCGCCAGAAGATACAGCCAGCCAAATTTTGTTGTAAGAAAGGTGAAAACGGCATTGGATACTACGGTAAAGCTTTTGTTAAATGCCACAGACCAGACGGCGATCACCGCGATCAGCACCAGTGATACATAAAACACAACATTCCCTGTCTTTTTATCTCTCATGCCAATCCCCCTCTATACCTTAAATACCGTCTGCTCCTCAATGTCTGTAGCAAGAGCTTCCAGCGCCACCTTTGTTCTGTGATACCTCAGTTTCCACTGATCCTCCTGGGTCGTCGCCGGATCTCCCAGTGGATACGGAATAGAGATCGTAGGAACAATCCTGTTGGCACCTACCGTTTTTGCCACCGGAATCAGATTACACATCTGCACAATAGGGAATCCTGCTTTTTCGATTACTTTTACCATCGTTGCACCGCAACGCGTACAGGTTCCTCATGTGGAGACCATAATAACGGCATCTACATGATCTTCCTGGAAATAAGGGATCATTTCCGCTGCCATCCTCTCTGCCTCCGCCTGCGTGGTCCCCGTTCCTACGGTAGAGTAGAAATAAGGATGAAGGCTGCCAAATACGCCTTCCTTTTCCAGCGTCTTTAATGCGTCCACCGGCGTGATCACGTTGGGCTGGGCGTCTGCCGCTGCCGGATCGAACCCTGCGTGGATCGTCTTATATTCTCCCCCTTTCAGCACCACGTCTCCGGAGATATCGTACCGTCCCCAGCGGGTTGCGGAAGCGGACTGAATACGGTCGGGATTGTCCACCGGAACGATTCCTCCCGTGGTAACCAGCGCGATTCTCGCTTGTTTCAGATCTTTGACTGCCGGCGCAATGGGCACTCTGTCCAGCTTCGGCATGGGAAGCTCCGTTTCAAAGGGCTCTCCGTTTAATTTTTTCAGCAGCATATCGATCATTCTTTCTGATGCCGGTTTTTGGTCCGCCCGCCAAACCTGACGGCGTATTCCTCTGGCAAAATATCCTTCTTCCTCTGCGCTGCCGACTTCCTCTCCTCTGAGTATTTTATTTGCCAGATTCACCATTGCCTTGACATCTGCCCGCATCCTGGATGCAATATTGCCTCCCCGCAGCACATACATGTCCTTTTTAAACATCTCTGCGCCGGGATTCTCCTCATTGATGGAGGTTATGACAGGTACCTGATATCTTCCTTTCACTGCCTTGCATATGGTTCCGCAGGCAACTCCATATCTTCCCGCCTGAAATGCCGGTCCTGCAAGAAACAGATCGAAAGACTTGTCTGCCAGCATATCCAGGATCTGATCTACCGCTTCCTCTGTGTGCGATCCCATATAATTGTCTCCGCAAATGATGGTATGGGTGATCTCCGCTTCCAATGTTTTTGAAAATTCCAAAGCCGGTCCTACTTTTCCTTCTCGAATCTCCGGTGCAAAATCTGCTTTGTCCTCTCCTCCGACCTGGCCAAAAAACTGATTTACATACAAAATCGCCTTTTTCATCGCAAATTTCCTCCTTAAAATTCTTTCATTGTCTTCGGTGACCATCCGCAAACCTGATCGCCGCAGAACATCGCGTTGTTCTCCATGATAATGGAACCATCTTCTCGCACGGAGGGTCCCAGCTTTTCATCCGCTGCCCAGCCTCCCGACAGTCCGTCTCTTGCCAAAGCTTCCAGTTCTCCCAACACCGTTTCCATCGGCGGAAGCTCTATCAGTTCCGATACATTTCCGCAGGATACGATAGCATCACACTTCTCGTCCAGAGTTACCAGGGGCTGTGACTGCCCGTCCCGTCCTGTACACTCATTGGAGATCCCTACCGTCTTCACGCCCGCATCTTCCAGCGCCACGATGCAGCCCACAAAATCCGCATCCGGGTTTCCATAGCCTTCTTCTGCTACCACTGCCGCATCGGCTCCCAGGGTATTGGCGATCTGAGCCACATAAAGCGCCGCCCTTTCCTTCTGTTCCAGGGCCACATTGAGATTGGACATGATCACTCCCAGAAAATTGATCGTTTTTCCATGTTCCCGGTACAATGCTTTGATGTTTGGACAATTCTGAAAATCATAGGTAGACCATTTGGAGGAAACCGGCATGAAGCTTCCTGAAACCATGGCTCCGTCCAGCACTTCGTTTGGATGCATGACGGTGGGAAGCATCCGGTTCATGTCCCAACCGTATGCCAGGTCGTTGTATCCCAGCTCTTCCATCTGGGACTGCGGCTGCATAACATAGACAACGGAAGGCAGCTTCTCTGTCTCGTTCGCTCTTCGGATCATGGGCTCCAGCTCAAACACTTCTGTTTCTTCCGGCTGCAGCTCTTTGATGCACTGTGCCACATACTCCGCCAGTCTGTGGCCGGCTCTTCTTAATGCATCGTTCTTCTTTTGCTGCTCTCTCTGCTCAAACACTTCGTTGGTATCGGCAACCAGCACAAGATTTTGGAGTTCTCCGAAGTGTGTGTACTTCTGTCCTTCTCCGCTCATGTCGATCAATCCGTCCTGAAATCCGCCCCAATGTCTTCCTACCACCAGCACGCTGCAGTTTTTCAGCGCATGAGTCACACCCTCTCCCGCACGGGTCAGATCTCCTGTGTAGCCGGGAAACACGCTTCTGCCGTCGGGACGAACCCGTGGTTCAATAGCTTCCTTTACCGGACACATACGGATCTTGTCGCCCGGCTTTGCAATATACAGCTCCGCTTCTGTGATCCTCTCGTCTTCCCTTACAAATTTCAGGGCTTCTTCCTTCTGGATCGTAAGGATCCCTGCCTGATAAGACAGTTCCTTGCCAAACCGGATATCCTTCACATAGAAGTTTCCTATCTCCAATCTCATGTTTATTCCTCCTTCTCTTTGTGCAATTACTACAATGTTTCCCTTTATTAATCGCGATTAATCATAAATTTATACAGCCATACTACCATCAATCGCGATTATCGTCAATAGATATTTCAAATATCCTTTATTGATCTTTTCGATATCTGTGCCGTCCGGCTCTGCCTTGGATACTGTCCGGTTTCTTCCTGCCTGCCTCCGGCACCGGCCAGAGCCGTTTTTTCTTGAACATTGGTTTCTATTCCTGTATACTACCTAAGGATAAAACAAACAGGGGGATTTCCATGATAGACTATCGTACTGACCTTTCCAAAAGAGAAAATCTGATCCATTTCATAAAAGTAACCCAGCAGTTGATCGAAACCGACGGGATCCAGGGCGTATCTACCCGAAAGATCGCAGCGATTTCCGGCTTCCACAATTCTACCATCTATTTTTATTTCAAGGATCTGCATGAACTGATCATGCTGGCTTCTATTAAACGGTTTCAAAAATATACCGATACACTGGAATCTCTGAGTCGTAACACCGATTCCTACGAAAACTTTTACGCTATCTGGACCTGTTTTGCAGAATCTGCTTTTCAGTATCCCTGTATTTTTTACAATTTTTTCTTTGGAAAATATGGCGACGATCTTCCCTTGTTCCTAAATGTCTACTACGACCTGTTTCCGGACAAGCGAAGACACTATAGTGCAGATATTGAATCCATGTTCTATGGAAAAAATTATAGAGAACGATGCCGGAAGATCCTTCTTCCGCTGATTGGCGACGCCCGGACCCGCGTCACCCAACACAACATAGATACCGTCACAGACATCACCGTCTGTTTTACCAAAAGCCTTTTGAGTCAGAAATGCGAAACTCCTTCGCTGGATTCTCGTCCCCTGCAAAACAGTATGCTTGCTATGCTGCACCTGGTAATTGACCGGGAGGATCCGGCAAGCCCCTGATCCTGACTGTTTCCATCCGGGAATCTTCCCCGACGCCTGACAGCCGCCTGGTTTGTTCCTATATTTACAAAAATACGGAAGGAATCTTCTATTTTCCGAAGTTCCTTCCGTATTTTTATTTGGTCTGTCTGCTGTTTTCTACATTTCGTACCTAACGGCTCCAGGAGATCCGACTTCCTTTCGCAGTTTTTCTGACCTGTAGCTGACAGTCTATCTGCTCCTTCAATTCATTGACGTGTGAGATGATCCCGATCAGATACGCTTCGCCTGCCAGCTGATCCAGGACACGGATCGCCTGCCTTCTGGATTCATCATCCAAAGACCCGAATCCTTCGTCAATAAACATGGTTTCCAGGCGGATCCCGCCCGTTTCCTTTTCGATTTCGTCAGCGAATCCCAAAGCCATGGAAAGCGCTGCCAGAAATGCCTCTCCCCCCGACAGGGTCTTCACGTCTCTGATGGTCCCGCTGACCATCTCGTAAACATCCAGATCCAGTCCGGACTGCCCCTGGTTGCTCAGTTGCTCCAGGCTGCGGCATTGAAGGATAAACTCCCCGCCTGTCATCAGATATAATCTTCTGTTGGCCGATTCCAAGATCTTGCGGAAATATTGCCGTTGGACGAAAGTCTCCAGATCTATTTTCGCACTTCCTCCCAGCGTTCCGTTTGCTGTCCGGCTCAGCTGCTCTAAGACTTCATATTCCATGATCTTTTCTCTGTGGGAGACAAACAGCTCTTCCAGCGTTCGGATGGCCTTCTGATTGCTCTCTCTTTTACTAAACCATTCCATATACCCTTTCATGGCCGCTTCCATCTCCGCCTTTTTCTCCTCTGCCTGCCGTTCCAGTTTTGCCGGATCTTTTCTTTCTTTTCCCTGTAGCTGCTGTTCCAAAAGGGCCTTTCTTTCCTCCGCCGCTCTACGGCTCTGGAAATATTCTTCACAGCGCCGCCGGAGGGCTTCCTTTTCCTCTTTGGGAAGTCTTCCGGCCTCGTAATCTTCCCTGCGCAAAAATCCCTGGCGCTTCATCCTGTCTTCCAGGGCGACCCGGATGGTCAGAACTTCTTTTTCTTTACGGGAAGCCTCTTCTTCTTGTCTTAAGAGTTCTCCTTCCTTTCGACTGATCTCCTCCTTGACTGCCTGAAGCATCTGCAAGGTTTTTTCCGCTTCCTGCCTGCCCTGCTCCAGCAGCTTTTCCCACTCGTCGATTTTTTCCCTGGCTTTTGCTTCTGTCTCAAACGGAAGAGTCTTTTCCATTTCTTTTTCTCTTTCTTTCCACTGCCCAAGCTCTGCCAGGATTCCCGCTCTTTCTTCTTTTTTCCGGGAAAGGGCTGCCTGCCCCTCTTCTATCTGCTTTTGCAGCACCTGCTTTTCCTGTTCTTCTCTCAGTTTTTTCTCTTTTTGTTTTTGAAGGTCTTCTGCCGACTGCTCCAACCGAACAATTCTGCGCTGATATTCTTCCTGTTTTTCCACAAAAAATCCCTCCCGGTTTTCTGTAAAGAACCGGTACTGTTCCGAATCTTGCCAGTCAGACACCTCCTTCCTTCTTCCCTTTTCTTCCTGTGGTCTTTCTTTCTCCCACTGCCTCTCCTTTGCAAACCATTCTTTGAGGCTGCTCTCCAGTTTTCCTCTTTCGCCCCCGCAGCACTCGGAAATCTTTTGCAGTTCGTCTCTGCAGGCTTCTCTTTCCTGCATACACCTGGTCAGCGCCTCTTTTTGCTGCCGGACCTGGTCTTTTGTAGGCGCCGTCTCCGGCAGGACACAGGGCGCCGGATGATGGATCCCGCCGCATACCGGGCAGGGCTTCCCCTCTTCCAGCCGCTGCGCCAGGATTCCCGCCTGCACTTCCAGGTAGCGTGTATATTCCTCCTCATAGCTCTGGCTTTTTGCTCTGTATTCCTCTTGCAGCAAAGAAAATTCTCTTCTCTTTTTCTCCACCTCTTTTTCAGTCTTTTCCAGCTCCCGTTCCTGTGCTTCGCAGCGTTTCAAAAGGTCTTTCTGTTCTCTTTCTTCTTTCAGGCTCCTTTTTATCTGTTCTTCCCAAAGAAGCAGTTCCTCCCTGGCCCCCGGCCGCTTATCCAGTTCTTCCCTTCTCTTTTCCCAGGATTTCAGCTTCCGCTGCAGCTCTTCCGTCTGTCTTCCCACATCTTCTTCCTGCCGTTTGTTTTTCTCCCGCTCCTGTCGGATGCTTTCCAGCTTCCTATAAGATGGCAGCACATTTCTGAGAGTGACCACCCGGTCTGCATAAGCCTCCCGAAGCGCCTGGAATCGCAGCTTCGCATCCTGTCCCTCTTTCTCCAGATCTTTCTTTTTCTCCTCCAGTTCTGTTTTGGCAGACAGGGTTTCCTTCCTTGCTTCTTTCAGCAATTCCCTTTCCGCTTCCTGCTTCTTTTTTTCCAGGAGGATCTCTGTGATCGGCTCCGCCTTTTCCGCCAGTTCTATTTTTCTCTGCAAAAGAAGGATCTCTTCTTCCTGCTTCAAAAACTCCTGCTCCAGAACACATTCTTTCTCCCAGCTTCTGCCTATCTGGAAAAGATGCTCCTGCTCCTTTCTTTCTCTTTCCGTGCTTTCGTAAGCGTCTTTCTTTTCTTCATAACTCCGCCGGTGAGCCTTCTCTTCCCGGATGGACTCCTCCTCTACCCGTTTCAGCTGCTCCTTTATCTCTTCGATCGCTATAACTTCTCTGTCTGTTTCCTTTAGCTGCAGTCCCCAGGAAGGATCTGTCTCCAGTTTATCCAGTTCTCTGCACACCTCTCTTAATCCCTCTTCCAGCTCTCCCTTCAGCAAGGACGCTCTTTGTTTCAGGTCTTCCTGTATTCTTCCATAAATCCCCGTGCGAAACAGCTTTGAAAAAATCTTTTTTCTCTCTCTGGAGTCTGCATGGAGAAGCCTGACAAATTCTCCCTGTGCGATCATCGCTACCTGGAGAAACTGCTCCCTGTCCAGTCCCACGATCTCCACGATCTTCTGATTTGTTTCTTTCTTACTGCCCCGGAACAATTTGCCATCTGAAAGAGTCAGCTCTACCGAGGAGGCTTCCTTTACGAGAGGGATCTTGCCGTCCGAACGCTTTTTCTTTCCCCGGCGCAGGTATTCCGGACTTCTTTTAATGCAATAGGTCTTCCCGCCGCATTCAAATCGATATTCCACAAAAGTGGGGCTGTCTTCTTCCGCATATTTGCTCCGCATCATACTTCCGTCCCGCTTGCCTCCGCTGCTTCCGTCATATAAGGCATACACCATCGCATCAAACAGGGTGGTTTTCCCCGAACCGGTGTCGCCTGTTATGAGAAACAGTCCGTTTGAGATCCCCTGAAAATCCACGACTGTTTCCGAGGCATAGGAGCCGAACGCCGACATCCTTAGTGTTTTTGGTTTCATTCTTCCATCTCCCTACATATTTCCTGAAGGATCTCCTCCTCGCTTCCCGTCAGTTCTCTTCCTTGTATTTCCCGGTAAAACAGCCGGAAATTTTCCAGGGGACTTCTAAGGAGCACCGGCTCCGCTTCCATCAATACCCTGCTCCTGGTCCTGCTGTTATCCGCTTTGATCTCCAGAATATGTGAAAACTTTCTCTCCAGCTGTTCTCTTGGTTTGAAAGGCTGCACTTCATCCGTCAGAGTGATGCTGACATAATCCTCCCGCTCTTCTTCCTTTGCCCCTGCCAGTATCTCCTCCAGCGTTCCCCTTTTTGTTTTTACGTCCCGCCTGGGGTGCAGGGGAAATTCTTCCACCGACGCCGCCTTTCCTTTTTCTTCCAACGTAACCACCTTCAGAGTTTTTTCGTCTCCGCTTTCACTGACCGAATATTTCAAAAGAGTTCCGCAGTACCTGATGTGCTCCGCCTTTATTTTCTGCCCCTTGTGAAGATGTCCCAGCGCCGCATAGTCAAAGGGGAGAAGAAGAGAAGCCTCCACGCTGTCCAGACCTCCGATGGAAAGGATCTCTGAATCGCAGGTTTTGGGCGCACTGCTTCCCATATAAAACTGATGAGAAACAATTACATTTCTCCTCTGGAAATCTATTTTCTCCCGCAGCAGAAGCTGTTCCACTGCCTGTGTATAAGAGGAGGGCTGCCCCTCTTCTTTGCCGGTTTTCAAATGAGACGGCTTTAAAAACGGAAGCAGATAAAAATCCACCTCTCCGTATGTATCCTTCAAGGTTACCTTCTTGATTCTTTCTTGCGGCGTTTCCGGAAGTTTGCCCGCCAGATAGATCTGCTGGGTTTCCAGGATCTCTTCCGCATACCGGAGTCTTTCTGCCGAATCATGATTGCCGCTGATCACCAGGATAGCCATCGGATCCGGCAACGCAAATATCTCCGTCAAAAACCGGTTGAATAACTGCACCGCCTCTGCGGATGGCACCGACTTGTCATAAATGTCCCCGGCAATGATCACTGCATCCGGTTTTAATACCTTTGCATACGCCACTACTTCTTTTAAAATATGCTCCTGATCTTCCTTCAGACTATATCCATGCAGTTGCTTTCCTATGTGCAGATCTGACAAATGAAAAAATTTCATACGTTCCTTCCCCGCTTTCCCGGATCTTCCTCTGTTCCGGCTCCCGTGAGGCGATTGACCCGGATCACTCCGTCCTTGATAACCGCCCTGACCTGTAGCCGCTCATCCAGAAGAACCACATTTCCTTTTTTCCCCGGCGAGATCGAACCGTAGTTTTCATATATTCCCAGACTTTTGGCAGGGTTGCAGGTGACACAGCCCACCGCTTCCTCCAGAGGGATTCCCATATTCTGTACCGCATTCCTCATACATCCCATCAGGTTGGTCACAGATCCTGCCAGCGCCTGATCTGCCGCCAGCCGCGCCTGGTTCCCTTTCACTTCCACTTCCAGTCCTCCCAGCGTATAGGTGCCGTCTCCCATTCCTGTAGCTCTCATGCTGTCGCTGATCAGAATGATCCTTTCGGCTCCCAGCATCTTAAAAGTAGCCCGAACTGCCGCTCCGTGTACATGTACCCCGTCACAGATCAGCTCGGCATATGCATCCGGCGTATCAGATACGGCTCCTATTACACCGGGCTCCCTGTGCGTATAGGGCGGCATGGCATTGTAAAGATGGACGGCATGGCTGGCGCCTGCCTCCATGGCCTCCATTGCTTTCTGGTAATCTGCATTGGTATGTGCCAGCGCCACCGTGACGTCTTTTTTCATTTCCCGGATAAACGCCGCCGCATCCTCACTTTCTTCCGGAGCGATCCCCATATACTTCACCAGGCCTGCGGATGCTTTTACAAACCGCTTTCCCAGCTCGATACTGCAGGGAAGGATATGCGTTTCGTCCTGGGCTCCCTTCTTTGCCCTGCTGATGAAGGGTCCCTCCATGTTGATCCCTACCAGATCCGCCTCCCTGACATCCTGCTGCGTCTTCTTGTAGGCCGCCGCCGTGGAAAGGATCTGTTCCAGCTCCTCTGCCGGAAGGGTCATGGTAGCCGGCGCTATGGCTGTCACGCCCACCTCCGCCTCGTATTCCGCGATCTTCCTGATCGCTTCACAGGTTCCGTCACAAAAATCATAGCCCATACAGCCATGGAGATGGATGTCGATCAACCCCGGAATCGCATAGCAGCCTTCTCCGTCCAGGATCTCCTCTCCTCCTTCCTCCAGCCGTTCCGTAAACACTCCGCTACTGATAGCAATTTCTCCCTTGTGAAACTGTCTGTCTTCCTTATATACTCGGATATTTTTTATGATCATGATCTTCTTCCTCCTGCTGTGAACATTCTGTTTTTATAGTACCATACCCCTGCGCAAAAACAAATAAGAATGCGTCTTTGCACACAAATCTGCATGCTGTTCTCCCTGTGAAACCCTTCTCCCTTGAAACCTGAAAAATATTGCTTCTTCCGAAAAAACTATAGACTTTATGAATTTACTGTGCTAAAATTTAAGAAACTGTATTCAATAACATCAAAGGGGATAAAATATGAATAAAAAAATCAGAACAGAGGCTGTGGATTTTCTTTTTTCCGCCATCCTGAGCCTGAAAGACAAAGAAGAATGCTATCAGTTTTTTGAGGACATCTGTACCATCAACGAACTGGTTTCTCTTTCCCAGCGTTTTGAAGTAGCCAAGATGCTCCGGGAAAATAAAACCTACCTGGAGATCGCTGAAAAAACCGGCGCCTCCACCGCTACCATCAGCAGGGTCAACCGCTCTCTCAACTATGGCAACGACGGATACGACATGGTCTTTGAGCGGATCTGCAAATAATCCCACCAACTTCCTGTCAGATCATGATGATTCTGTTAAACGCAACAAGAGGACTGCTTCCCGGATACCGGCGCCGTCCTCTTGTCTTTTTATTTTTCTCCGGAAATCAGGGAATTGCATCCTGTGAGATACAACTGCTCCGCCAGGATCCCTCTATGATCCTCTCCCGGAAATCTCCCCATAGCTTCTGACCGGAGGCTGATCCCTCCGATGCTCTCCTATCTCTTTTTCCATCCAGATCATATGATACCAGCGTTCAAACTTATACCCGCACCGTAAAAATTTTCCAGCCAGCCGAAATCCCAGATGGGCGTGGAAATCCGCACTGTTCTTGTTCAGATAGTCGTCTTCCGTCTCCGGATAGCTGATGCAGGCGTACAGATTCTGTATCCCCATGCTTCCCAGCGCCTCTTCCAAAGCCTCATACAGCCTCCGTCCGTATCCCTGTCCCTGCACGCCCCGGGCAAGATAGATCGTCAGCTCGCAGGACCAGTCATACGCAGCTTTTCCTACAAAAGGACCTGCATACGCATACCCTTTTATTTCTCCGTCCTCCTCCAGTACCAGATAGGGATATTTTTCCATGATCCCGGTCATCCGCCTTTGAAATTCCTGAAGATCCGGAGTCTCATATTCAAACGTGATCGCCGTTTTTTCCACATAGTATCGATAGATTTCGCAAAGTTCCCTGGCGTCCTCCCATCTGGCATCTCTGATCGTCATATGCTTTCGTCTCCCTTTTCCTTTCCGCAGCTGCCGGCTTGTATCCTATTTTATCTCCCTTTTTTCTTTCAGAAAGGCTTCCACCTGCTCTGCCGATGTATTGACTACCAGTTCCTCCGGAAACCCTGCTTCTTCCAGGACGGCCTCCGCATATGCAAAGGTTCCCACATCGCAGTCCACATGTGCATCCGAGCCTAATACGATCTTTGTTTGCTCCTTCATACAAGCGCGCAGAAGCTTCCCGGCATTTTCTCTGGTGTTCAGCCGGAACCCTCCCGGCTTTAAAGAGCTGTTATTCAGCTCCAAAAGGGTACCTGTTTCCTTCGCCTTCTTGGCCAGCCGTTCATAATCCACCGGAAATCTTCCGTCATCCGGGTGACCGATGATATCCACCACCCCGCTTTCCATCACTCGCTCATAGCACCTGGTGATCTCTTCCAGGGTGCAGTCTCCCTCGTAACAGGGTGGATGTATGCTTGCCACCACAAGATCCAGCTTTCTTAGGATCTCTACAGGAAGATCCACTTCTCCCAGGCCGTTCCGGATATTCACCTCGCTTCCCATCAAAAGACGGACGCCGTACATCTGCTTTGGAACGACACGGAGATTCTGAAAATGAAACAGATGACAGCTCCCGGGCATATCCGGCGCATGATCTGTGATCCCGATAGCCTTCAGTCCCTTCTCCGCTGCCATCTTTGCCATTTCTCTCAGCGAGCTGTAGGCATGTCCGCTGGAAATCGTGTGCATATGTGTATCTATTTCCATTTTCATAATAGCTCCTTTCCCGTTCCCCTTTTTCCTTATGCGTCTTCCTGCTCTGACGGATCCGCCTCTTTCTTTCCTCTTCCTCTTTCCTCGTAGTCATCCAGAAAGCAATAGGCTTCCTCGCCTTTATGATATCCGATGAGAGTCCCCAGGTTTACATTGTGGACGCTTCTGAAAATATTCTGATCCACCACCGAACTGACGGTTCTGAAATGAGACACCAGCGCTTTCATTTCATCTCTTTTGGATCCCTTCTCCCCTCCGCAGATGGAGCAGTGCTCCGTAAACCGGCAGGCACACTGGATAAAGTGCAGCCCGTTATAATCCCTCCAGTGCTTGATGGCTGCCTCTTTTATCATATACATGGGGCGGATCAGCTCCATCCCTTCAAAGTTTTTGCTGTGCAGCTTAGGCATCATGGTTTCGATCTTCCCGCTGTAAAACATTCCCATCAATACCGTTTCGATCATATCGTCAAAATGATGCCCCAGGGCAATCTTGTTGCATCCCAATTCCTTTGCCTTGGAATACAGATACCCTCTTCTCATTCTGGCGCACAGATAGCAGGGACTTTTTTCAATTTCTGCCACCACGTCAAAAATATCGCTTTCAAACACTGTCAGCGGAATCCCCAGGACCTTTGCATTGTCCTGGATGATCTTCCAGTTATCTGCATTGTACCCCGGATTCATGATCAGAAACACCAGTTCAAACGTACTTTGTCCGTGCCGTTTCAGTTCCTGCAAAAGCTTTGCCATCAGCATGGAATCCTTCCCTCCTGAGATACAGACGGCGATCTTGTCCCCGTCCTGGATCAGTCGGTATTCCTTAATAGCCTTGGTAAACTGTCTCCAGATAGGCTTACGGAATTTTTTTATGATGCTTTTTTCAATGTCCTTCGTCTTTTCCTCCAGCGCATCTGCTTTGGCAACCGTCGCCTCCAGCTGTCTTCTTAGGATCCCTCTGTATCCGCCCTCCACATTGTAGGCGTCGTAGCCCATCCTGCTGAGGGTATCCACCACATCCATGCTCTGTTCTCCTCCGTGACACAGCACGTACACCGGATAGCCCTTTGGGATCTCCTGATATCTTCCCTCCAGCTTCTGCAAAGGAATGTGCAGCCCGCTTCCCAGATTGCCTCTTTCATAATCTTCCTCACTCCGGATGTCCAGTATGATACAGGCATCTTTCTGTACGGTTTCCAATTCTTCTGCTGTAATTTTCTTCATCGTTTTCTCCATCTATCTGTCTTTTTTTATTACGTTTTATCTGCAGGACAGGGTCTGTCCCTTCCTTTTCAGACAGCCTGAAAAGGTTCTCTCCTCCGGCTTCTGAATTCTTCCATCCCGATCACTGCCCCGCCCCGCTTTCTGGACTCTTCCGCCGCCAGCGCACAGTAATGGCTTTCCATAGACTGTTCCAGCAGGGTGGTGCCGTCTTTTTCCCGGTCTTTTCCGCTGATCACATCAAAGAATTCCTGAAGCATCTGGGATTCCCCTCCGCTGTGTCCGGAAAAATCCTGGGCCAGCTCCCGGATCCTGACAGAATAACTCCTTTCCTCCAGTCCAAAAATCCTTACGGTAATTTCGCAGGCCTCCACATCGTCCGGATTCAGCCGCAGGATCATTTCTCCCTTTGTACCCATAAATTTAGCAGCCCTGGAAATATCGGACGTATGACCGCACATGGTAAAGTTGAAGGTGGATCCGTCCTCCATCTCCATCTGTACCACCTGATGATCCGGCACGGTGTTGTCGCAGGCGTAGACGCACCTTCCGTAGCGTCCCTCCTCCAGAAGCCGGCGGATCGACCCCTTGGGATCTTCCGGGGAAACCGCTCCGTCCAGCGGCCATCTTCTGTTTTTATTCCCATAGCCCATCAGCCTGTGCCGGAGATAGATCTTTTCCGCGTCAAAAATACAGTCCTCCTTCGCCGCACATCCCTGCAGGCATCGCTTCGCCGCTCCCCTGGGCGCCTGCTCCTGGGAAAATAGATACAGTCCCCCGAAGGAAGAAATCTTTTTGCAGCGTTTGTCTGCCAGCCACAGATACAGATCCATATCATGGCAGCACTTCTGCAGGATGATCGGACTGGTTTCTTCCTCCCTTGCCCAGGTCCCCCGGACGAAGCTGTGGGTATAGTGAAACCATCCTATGTTTTCTGTTGCTGTGATCGCCACGATCTTCCCGATCTCTCCGGAGCGCAGGATCTCCCGCGCTTTCCGGTAAACAGGCGTATATCTCAGTACATGACAGACCATCACGATCCGGTTGTATGCTCTGGCTGTATCCAAAAGTCTGTCACACGCCTCCTTGCTGGGAGCGATCGGCTTTTCCAAAAGCAGGTCATATCCTTTTTCCAGCGCCGGTACCCCGTGAGACACATGATCTTTGTCCAGCGTCGCAATCACCAGTACGTCTGCCAGTTTCGGCGCCTTCAGCAGCTCTTCACAATCGGAAAAGCACTGCTGCTCTGACAGTCCGTACTCCTCCTGCGCTTTTTTTCTCTTTTCCGGATCCGGATCCGCTACAGCTACGATCCGCATTTTGTCCGGATGTGCTTTGATCGCCCTTCCGTAAACGTCATATCCTCTGCTTCCCAGCCCTGCGATGGCCACCTTTATGCATCTTTCCATATCTGCATCCCTTTATATCCGCTGCCGCCTTCCCCTTTGCCGCAGTTGTCCGTTTGCCTTTTTCTACTCTTTATAATCCTTGGCTTCCTGTTCCAGACGGTCCAGCTCCATCAAAAGGAAGCACAGCACCAATATCACACAGGAGATCCAAATGGTCTTTTCCTGAAAATATCCGGAGAGAAGTCCGCCTGTCCCCGCACCTACAGCAAACACGGCGATGACGGAAAAATAATAGCCTGCCCTGTCCTTGTCCTCCTTTTTCCTGTGCCGGAGGTAGACAGACAAGGCTTCCGTCCCGCTTCTTAGATTGCCGATACACATGGTACTGGCATAGGCATGGCCGCACACCTTCCGAAACGTCTGTACCTGCAGCGCACAGGCAAAGGAGACCATGCAGTTTGCCAGCAGATTGTATTCCCTGGATAAAAGCCCTACGCCGATCATAAGCCCGATCTCCATCAGAAGGATCCCCTGTCTCCAATGCAGCAGACGAGCCCATTTGTACCGGGTCCCTATGATCTCCGCCAGAAAGATCCCTGCCGCAAATGCCAGTACGGGAATCAGGTAACGGAGTCCCATCTTCCAGTTGCCCTCCATAAATCCTGCGCTCATCAGTACCACGTTGCCCGTCTGCCCGTTTGCAAACACATGGTCTCGGATCATATAGGTGTAGGCATCCTGCAGTCCTCCGCTGAATGCCAGAAAAAGGCTGAGGATCAGCGCTTCCGATACCTGTTCCTGGTGCGTCATTCTTTCCCTGATATGGCGTCGCATCCGCATGTTCTCCTCCTCCTTTTCCCTCTGTTTCTCGTGTAAAAACACTTTTTTTCATTCTAACACAAGGTTTCTTTTCCGTCAAAAACTGCCCGTTCCAATCCATCCGGAATCTGGAAACGGGCAGTTCTTTTTAAATCAGTCCAAGAACAAAGATCACCAGGATCATCACAGGAATCACAAAGGTAACATATCCTCTCATCCAGGACTTCACCTTCGCGCCTTCTCCTTTGTTGGCTTCCTCCATAAATTTGTCCCAGCCCCATCCATACCTGGAAACACAGAACAGAACAAAGATCAAAGATCCCAGGGGCAAGAGCAGGTTGCTGACGATGAAATCCTCCAGATCCAGGATGCCTGTCCCTTTTCCCATCGGCTGAACCCGGCTCAGTACATTAAAGCCCAAAGCACAGGGAAGGGATAGTACAAATATCAGGATACAGTTAACAATCGAAGCCTTTTGTCTGCTCCAGGAGAAAAGATCCCGGGTGCAGGCAATGATATTTTCAAACACTGCCAGTACCGTTGAAAAGGCTGCAAAAGTCAGGAAAATAAAGAAGAGACTTCCCCAGAACCTTCCGTATGACAGGTGGTTAAAAATATTCGGCAGGGTAATGAAAATCAGGCTCGGCCCGCTGGTTGCCTCCACACCGTATGCATAGCATGCAGGGAAAATGATCAGACCCGACATCAGGGCCACAAAAGTATCCAGCACCGCCACATTGATAGACTCTCCCATCAGCGCCTTTTTGTTGTTGATGTAGCTTCCAAAAATAGCCATGGCTCCGATTCCCAGACTCAGCGTGAAGAACGACTGGTTCATGGCTGCTACGATCACCTTTCCCACGCCGATCTCTGCCACCTTTCCAAAATCGGGAAGCAGGTAAAACTTCAATCCTTCCGCCCCGCCCTTCAGCAGGATACTGTTGACGGCCAGTACGATGATAAGCAGTATCAGGGCCACCATCATATACTTGGTGATCCGCTCCAGTCCTTTTTGCAGGCCGATGGAACAGATGGCAAATCCGCCGCACACCACGATCCCCATGTAGATCACCATAGGCACAGGCTGCGACAGCATTTCACCGAATCTGGCCGCCACCTCCTTTGCTCCGGCTCCCTCAAATTCACCTCTTGCCGTGTCCACAAAATACCGGATCATCCATCCTGCCACCGTCGTATAGAACATCATCAGCACATAGTTTCCGATCATGGCGATATAGCCGTGGATGTGCCACTTACTCCCGGGTTTTTCCAACTGCTGGTACAGACGAACCGGCGATCTTCTGCTGGCACGTCCCATGGCGAATTCCATCGTCATTACCGGAACTCCCATCACGATCAGGAAAAACAAATAGATGAGTACAAAGGCTCCTCCTCCGTTTTGTCCTGCCATATACGGGAATTTCCACACGTTTCCGATCCCGATCGCGCAGCCGGCACTCAACAATATGAAGCCCAGCCGGCTCCCTAAGCGTTCTCTCTGCATAGTTTGTCCTCCTCATCTCTCTTTCCTGTTAATCTCTGAATTTTAGCACAGTAAAGTGCTGCGTGCAACTGAAAACGCTACGTTCCCTCATTTTTGTAAAAACTTACAGGAAAGTCCGAAAAATCCAGGTTCTTTTCGGAAATTTCTCCACGACTACAGCCGGGGGATGGTGGCAAATCCTCTCTCCAGTTCTTCCTGACCGGGGATCTCGTCCGTCATCCGGCCATCGTTATATTTTTCGTAAGCTACCATATCAAAATAGCCGGTTCCCGTCAGCCCAAACAGGATCGTCTTTTCTTCTCCCGTTTCCTTGCAGCGAAGCGCCTCATCCATGGCGGCGCGGATAGCATGGCTGCTTTCCGGCGCCGGAAGGATTCCTTCTACTCTTGCAAACAGCTCTGCTGCTTCAAATACGGCAGACTGTTCCACCGAAGCCGCCTCCATCAGACCGTCATGATACAACTGGGAGATCACCGGACTCATTCCATGGTACCGCAGCCCTCCCGCATGATTGGGGGAAGGGATAAAATTATTGCCGAGGGTATACATCTTTGCCAGAGGCGTCACCATTCCCGTATCACAAAAATCGTAGGCAAATCTGCCCCGGGTCAAACTCGGACAGGAGGCCGGCTCTACTCCGATGATGCGGTAGTCCTTTTCTCCCCGTATTTTTTCTCCCATGAAAGGAGAGATCAGTCCTCCCAGGTTGGAGCCTCCGCCTGCACAGCCGATGATCACATCCGGCACGATCCCATATTTATCCATGGCCGTTTTCGTTTCCAGACCGATCACGGACTGGTGCAGCAACACCTGATTTAACACACTTCCCAGCACATAGCGGTATCCTTCCCTGGAAGCCGCGGCCTCTACCGCTTCCGAGATCGCGCAGCCCAGGCTTCCCGTGGTCCCCGGATGCTTTTTCAAAATAGTTCTTCCTGCCTCTGTCTCCCCGGAAGGAGACGGCGTTACCGTCGCCCCGTAGGTTCGCATCACTTCCCGCCGGAAGGGCTTCTGTTCATAGGATACCTTGACCATATAGACCCGACAGTCCAGTTCCAGATACGCACATGCCATAGACAAGGCGGTTCCCCACTGTCCTGCTCCCGTCTCGGTGGTCACGCCCTTTAACCCCTGCTTTTTGGCATAATATGCCTGGGCAATCGCAGAATTCAGCTTATGGCTTCCACTGGTGTTGTTGCCTTCAAATTTGTAATAAATCTTTGCGGGAGTCTGCAGCTTCTCCTCCAGACAATAGGCTCTGACCAGCGGGGATGGCCGGTACATCCGGTAAAAATTGCGGATTTCCTCCGGAATGGGGATGTAAGCGGTCTCATCATCCAGTTCCTGCGCCGCCAGTTCCCTGCAAAATACCTGCTCCAGTTCTTCCTGCTTCATGGGTTCTCGCGTTCCCGGATTCAAAAGGGGAGCCGGTTTGTTTTTCATATCTGCCCGGAGATTGTACCATGCTGTCGGCATCTCCTTTTCTTCCAGATAGATCTTATACGGAATCTTTTTTTCTTCTGCCATGTTTCCATCCTCCATTCTTTCTGTGTTTGTTTTGGGGAAGGGCATTTTTTGTTTCGTAAAAGGCGATTTCCTGTAAACAAAAATGCCCCTGTCCCCACGATCTTTTGCAGGGACAGGAGCGTATTCTCCTGCGGTGCCACCCGGCTTGACATCCTCCATGGACGTCCTCTCATGCGTACCAACATACGCCGACCCTTGATAACGAAGCGTCACCCTCCGCTTGCCTCCAAAGTCCATTCCTTCTTCTCCACATACCGCACTCTCACCATCTGCGGCTCTCTGTACTGCTTTCAGAAAAAGTACTCCCTCTTCTTCCACGGCTCAAACTTAGAAGAAGTGTACTCTCCCCTGCCGGGATTGTCAATGATCCTTTTTATAATCTCTTTGATCTTCCTGCAGGTTCCCTGCTCTTTTACATGGACGTCTGCTTCTCCTCTTCCTGGCTTCTTTCCTGCCCCCACCAGTCGGGCAGCAATTCTTTCAGTGTGACCGTCTCTCTGGCAGCATAGTCCACCAGGAATTCCGTATCTTTATTTTTTTCGTTTAGCTGATAAAAAAATTCTCTGCACACTCCACAGGGCATTCCGCTTCCGCTGCCATAGGGCGGCCGATCCCGGAAGGTGATCACCCGTTTCGCCCGCGTCTGCCCGCTTTGGGCATACATATTCAGAAGCGCGGCTCTTTCCGCACACAAATTCATCGTTCCACAAAGGCCTTCCACACAAAATCCTGTAAAAATCTGTCCGTCCTCTGCTTCTATCGCCGATACCACATGGCGGGCACAGACAAACGGCGTCAGCTCTGCCGGCGCATATTCCCGCTTTGCCGTTTCATAAAGTGTCTGCCAGATGTCCTGTCTTTCTTTCATAGGATTCCTCTTCTTTCTCCTTGTCTTTTTGTTTCTGATACGATTTGGGCAGGCGCTTCTTTTCTCCTGAAACACCTGCCCGTCTATTGTACCACAAAACTGTGGAAAATTATCTGCTTTGTTATCTGCCCTTCTGTCTGGTCTTTACGTCAAAGGCTACTGCAATAATAAAGATGATCCCTTTTACGATATACTGATAGGAAATGTCCACGCCCATCAGGTTCATCCCGTTGGTCAAAGACATGATCACCAGCGCTCCGATGATGGTGTTGGTCACGCGGCCGATCCCGCCACTGACTGCTACTCCTCCGATGTAGGAAGAAGCGATGGCGTCCAGCTCAAATCCCAGGCCGGCGGTCGGCGTGGCAGACTGGAGGCGGGAGGTGTAGAGGATTCCCGCAAGGGCCGCCAGGGTGGACATGGAGCAAAATGCCATCAGGGTAACTTTCTTTACGTTGATCCCGGAAAGCTCCGCAGCCTGTTCATTTCCCCCGATCCCATAAATATACCGGCCAAGTCTGGTTTTATTTAGCATATAGTTATAGACAAACAGAACCACCCCTACGATCACTGCCGTCCAGGGAATTCCATTGTAGCTTGCCAGTACATAGACGATCACCATGATGATGGCAGACAGACATACCAGTTTTACGGTAAAGATTGGCATAGACATTACATGGAACTGATATTTTTGCTTATTCTTCCTGGTTTTGACCTGCAGAAAAATCAGGAGGATCACTGCCGCCGCTCCGATGAGCATCGTCAGGAGGTGAAAGGAAGTTCCTGCCGGAATGTCCGGAACAAATCCGTTGGACAGCTCGTTGAAGCTTTTATTGGGAATAATGATCGTTCCCGTCTCCTGTAACGTCAGATTCAGAAGTCCCCGGAAGATAAACATCCCCGCCAGCGTGGTAACAAAGGCCGGAACTCCCATCTTGGTCACCAGCAGTCCCTGATAGACTCCGATGAGAAGCCCCATCACCAGTACCGCCAGGATGGCGATCCACTCATTCATTCCGTGTTTGGTCATCAGGACAGCTGCCACCGCCCCGCTGAAGCCCGCCACATATCCCACGGAAAGGTCGATGTGCTTCAGGATCAGGATAATGGTCATCCCGATGGCCAGGATTGCCACATAGCCCGCCTGATTTACCAGATTGGCAAGGTTCCTTGCCTGGATAAATCCGCCGCTGGTCTTTACCGTAAAGAATCCCATGATCAGGATCAGTGCAATATACATCATATATTCACGGATATTCGATTTCAGAAGAGTAAGGATCTCCTGGCCCAATCCGCTTTTTTTCGTTTTCTCACTCATGTTTTCTCTCCTCCTTCTTACGAATTGATCGCCAATTCCATAACTCTTTCTTCCGTCGCTTCTTCCGCCGACAGCTCCCCTGTGATCCGTCCTTCCGACATGACGTACAGGCGGTCGCTCATTCCCAGTACCTCCGGAAGCTCGGATGAGATCATGATAATGCTCATCCCCTCGCTGACCAGACGGTTCATCAGGGAATAGATCTCAAATTTTGCCCCTACGTCGATCCCTCTGGTAGGCTCGTCCAGGATCAGAACGTCCGGCTTTACAAACATCCACTTGGCAAGCTGTACCTTCTGCTGGTTTCCTCCGCTTAGGTTTCCTACCTTCTGTTCCACTGACGGCGCTTTTATGTTAATGGACTCCTTGTAATAGTTTGCCACATTGACTTCCTCGTTCTGGTTAATGGCGATCCCCTCCGTCAAAGCCTCCAGGTTTGCAATGGTGGTATTGTACTGAATATTCTGAATCAGGATCAGCCCGTTTCCTTTCCGGTCCTCCGTCACATAGGCCAGCCCGTTTTTAATCGCTTCTTTGGGCGTTTTAAACCGTTTTTCTTTTCCGCCTACCAGAAGGGATCCTCCCGTCAGCCGGTAGCCTGTGGGATTCCCGAATATGCTCATGGCAAGCTCTGTCCTTCCTGCTCCCATCAGTCCCTGCAGTCCCACGATCTCCCCTTTTCTCACATGCAGGCTGACATGATGAAGGATCTCTTTTCCTTTTGTCGTATCCTCCACCGTCCAGTCCCGAAGCTCCAGTGCGATCTCCCCCGGCTCCTGCTTTTCCCTCTTAGGGTAAATGTCGTTCATCTCACGGCCCACCATGTGCTTTATGATCTCAGCTTCCGTGATCTTCTTTTCTCTCGCATCCAGGGAACAGATGGTGCTTCCGTCCCGGAGAACGGTGATGGTATCTGCGATCGCCGTGATCTCCCGCAGCTTGTGGGAGATCATGATGCAGGTTACGCCCTGCTCCTTCAACTCCCGGATCAGCTGCAGCAGATTCTTGCTGTCGTCTTCATTCAGGGAAGCGGTGGGTTCATCCAGGATCAGAAGCTTGACATTCTTACTCAGTGCCTTGGCGATTTCCACCAGCTGCTGATTCCCCACTCCCAGTTCTTTGACTTTCATTGAAGGATCTGCGTGAAGCCGTACTTTTTCCAGCATTTCTTTCGCCTTCACAATGGTTTCGTTCCAGTCGATCCTTCCGCCGGACAGGATCTCATGTCCAAAATAGATGTTTTCATAAATACTCAGTTCCGGCACCAGCGCCAGCTCCTGATAGATGATGGCGATCTCCTTTGCCTCGCTGTCTGCGATAGACCGAAACTTTTGTACCTCGCCATTGTAAACGATATCTCCGCTGTAGCTTCCGTATTGATGCACACCAGACAACACTTTCATCAGGGTGGATTTCCCCGCTCCGTTTTCTCCCACCAGACAATGGATCTCTCCCCGTCTGACCTGAAAGTTTACATTATCCAGCGCCTTCACTCCCGGAAACTCTTTGGTAATATGTTTCATTTCAAGGATATGATCACTCATACTTTGTCTCCCTTCCTTTCCATGCTCCTGCACATCCATCCCAGTTCCCGCCCGGTCCCTGCCTGCTGTCGTCTCCTTCGATGTGCTTCAACGACAAATCGGCTTTATAGCTTTCACGCTTATAAAGCCGATTTGCTGCTTTTTCTTTCTTATAAGCCTGTAAACTCAGATTCTTTGTAGTATCCTGAATCGATCAAAGCTTTTTTCACGTTGTCTTTTGTTACTACGATGATCGGTGTTTCTTTTGCCGGAACATCTATTTTTTCATTGTTGTAGGTGGTGTCTGTCGCAGGTGTATCTCCTTTCAGGATGGAAAGTGCCATGTCCACAGAATCGGCAGCCAGTGTCCGGGTATCCTTAAATACCGTCATGGACTGCTTTCCGTCTATGATATACTGTACGGATGCCTTTTCAGAATCCTGACCTGTGATCACATAGCTTTTGATTTCCTTGTCTGCCGCAAACACATCAGCGATGGAACGTGCGGTTCCGTCATTCGGAGCCAGAACCAAAACGTCTCCCTTGGCATTTCCGTCTACAGAAGTCAGGTTTGCCTCTGCTTTTGATTTTGCCACATTGAAATCCCAGTCTGTCGTTACCTGTCCGATGATCTTGGCGATCTCATCTCTGGACAGCTCTGTCTTGTCCTTCAGTGCCTCTGCCTCGGAGGAGTTTTCGATCTTGAAGGTTCCGTCGGCAATCTTCGGCTGAAGTACGGACCATGCGCCTTCAAAGAAGATGAATGCATTGTTGTCTGTTGCGGCTCCTGCATACAGATACAGAGGAACGTCCTTTCCCTCCGGAGCGTTGTCAATCAGGTACTGTCCCTGCGCCTGTCCTACTGCAAAGCTGTTAAAGGTAACATAGTAGTCCACTGCGTCGGTTCCTGTGATCAGACGGTCATAAGCGATCACCGTTACGCCTGCATTCTTTGCCTCTTCCACTGCAGCCGCGGCTGCCGCACCGTCCTGTGCACAGATGATCAACACTTTGATCCCCTGGGAAATCAGGGTCTCTACATTGGTTTTTTCCGTTGCGGAAGATCCCTGACTGAATAATACCTGGTTGGTAAATCCTGCTTCTCCCAACACTCTTTCAAACTGTGCCTGATCCTGAAGCCATCTGGGCTCGTCTTTTGTGGGAAGAACGATACCTACCTGAATTTCTCCGTCCTTCTTGTCTTCTGTTTTTTTGTCGTCCTTTTTACCGGATGCACATCCGGCCAGCAGTCCCAGTACCAGCGCTGCCGCCAGTACCATGCTTAGTACTCTCTTTTTCATGTGTTTTCCTCCTTAAAAAAATAGTAGCTGCTTCTTTCTCTGCAGCTACTATATCATGTAAAACTCTGTACTAACTTGTTACTTTCTGAATATTTTCCATCCTTCTTTTCTTCCGAATCTTCTTTTCTAGCACATTTCTGTCATGCATATTTTGCCCGCCAAAAAAGTCCTGCCTGCATCCCCCGTCCTTGTCACGGCATCTCTTCCGGACGGTTCAGATAGATTTCTTCTTTTATGTGGAATCCGCTGTCTATGATGGTGGCATTGATATTCTTTTTGGTGACTGCCAGAGGGCGGAGCCGTATGTACGGAACCTGGTATTTGCCGTCACTGATCTGATTTTCTTCGGCAATCTTCCTGCCCTTTGCCAGCTTCACCGTAGCTTCCGCCGCTTTTTTCGCAAGTTTTTCCACCGGCTTATAGACGGTCATATACTGGGATTCCTCCACAATGCGCTGGCAGGCATCCAGATCCGCATCCTGTCCCACTACCACCGGGATCTCCAGCTGATTTTCCGCAAGAGCCTGCAGGACGCTGCCTGCCAGGTTGTCGTTTCCGCACATCACTCCTCTGGCTTTTCTCATCAACTCCACATGTCCGTCTACATATTTCCTGGCTTCCTCTGCCTCCCAGTCTGCGGCATAGGTCACGTCCAGGATCTCCAGACCATATTCGGACGCAGCTTTGCGAAACCCCGTTTCCATCATGGCTACGTTCCCGTCTGTTTTGGATCCGCAGACCATTACCACGCCGTCCCCCGGTTTCAGCGTATCTCCAAAGGCCTTCCCCATCAGCCTTCCTACCTCTTCACTGTCAAAGGACACATAAAGATCCGTCTTTCCTCCCTGTACCAGTCGATCATAGGAAATCACCTTGATCCCCTCTTTCTGCGCCATCCGGATCTCGTCCAGGAGCGCCTCGGATTCAATGGGTACGATCACGATACAGTCCATCTTCTTTTTGATATAATAGCGAATGCTTTCCTCCTGCTTTTCTACACTCCCGTTGGCATTTTGAATGTCCACCTCTGCTCCCAGGCTCTGGGCCGTGGCCACAAAAACATCCCGGTCCCTCTGCCACCTTTCCACCACAAAGGTGTCAAAGATCACTCCGATCTGCACGCTTTTCTTCTGATGGGAATCGTCTTTTTCCTGTATCCGGCAGCCTCCCAAAAGAAGCAGGAGCATCCCCAGGATCAACAACAGTCTTTGCTTTTTCATGCCTGACTCCCTTCCTTGTACTCTGTGGGCGACACCCCCGTCTGCTTTTTGAAGATCCTGCTGAAATAATTGGGATCACTGTATCCTGTCTGCGCGCAGACCTCCTTCATGGACATATCTGTACTTCCAAGCAGCTCCTTGGCCCTCTGGATCCGGATTTCCGTCAGGTATTCGATAAAATTCTTTCCCGTTTTCTTTTTAAACAGCTTACTGAAATAGTAGGGGCTGATCTTCAGCTCCCGGGAAACCTCATCCAAAGAAAGATCCTTCTTGTAGGTCTCCTTGATATAGTTTTTCGCCTGTTCCACCAGATCCACAGAGCTTTCCTCTTTTTTGGTCATCACATTCCGGCAGGCTTTTTCCACCTTTTTTTCAAACCATCTGCGTAGCTGCCCGTAATCCTCCATCTCCGTCACATCCTGCAGGTACTGACTTCTGGAGGAAAACCGGTAGGTCATCCCGCCGCTCTTATATCCAATGGTCTCCGTCTGGAACACCATTTCCAGTACCTTTAGCTTGACATCCATGGGCGAATCCCCATGATCCGTTACCATCCATTCAAAAAACCGGTTGACGCTGCTTAGGGTTCCCGCCAGATCCCCCTGTTCCACCGATTCATAAAGTCGCTTCTCCAGGGCGATCGGGTAATCTCCCTCATAGCTGCATCCGATGGGCAGGTCCTTTGCATGTACCACCAGTCCCGTACCGATGGCCAGCGCCTGCAGGGCTTCCTGATAGGACTCCACCGCGCAGTGGATCTCCTTGTTGGATCCAAAGGCAATCCTGGTCTGTACCTGCGCTTCCTTTTGAAGATCCCGACCCATTTTTCTGGCTTCTTCGATCTGCCGGATCCGGCTGTCGTATTCCTCCTCTTCCGCCATTCCTTCTCCCGGCAGATAGACAACGATCATATTGCCCATCATGGCGCCTACAATGCAGGAAAAATAGCGTTTGATGATCTCCTTGATCTGAGGGTATTTTCCCTGTATCCGGATGCTGGTGCCCACTGCATTTGCCAGCTCTCCCTTTTCTCCAAGATCGCCGCATTTGATCACCATGATGTTGCCCCGCTTTTCCCGGATATCCAGAAGGCTGATGTAGCTGTCCAGTCCCTCTTTTTCTCCCTTTCCCGACAGCATGGTGTAGATCAGTCCGCTCTCGATAATGGGAACTACGATCTCCAGCTTTTCTCTCGTCTGCAGGTCACTGCTTCTCTTCTTCTTCTGCTGATCCACCTGTTCCATGGCCTTTTTCAGGGTCTCCACGATCTGGGTCTTTTCGATGGGCTTATTGATATAGCGCATCACGCCCAGCTGTATGGCTTCCCTGGCATAATCAAACTTGTCAAAGGCGCTTACGATAATGAAGATCGTAGATGCGTTGGTCTTGCGCACCTCCTTCATGGCGCTGATCCCATTGATCCCCGGCATCTGAATATCGATAAAGGCAATATCCGGTCCGAATTCCTCTGCGGTCTCGATCAGCATCCTGCCGGATTTGGCTGTCTTTATGGAGCATATCCCCGGAAAATGTTTGTCAATGATAAACGTCAGGGCATTGATCACAATCTCTTCATCGTCTGCTATCAATATCTTATACACGGTCTTCTTTCCTTCCTATCGGCAAATATAAGGTCACTTCTGTTCCCATGTGTTCTTCTGTGCTGGTGATTTCCATAATATCATCCCGGTCATAGTACATCCGCAGTCTTGCGATCACATTTTTCATACCGATCCCTCCCGATTCGGAAATAGATTCCTCCACCTCCGTCCGCCGGTCCACTTTCAAAAGCCTCCGGATCAGCTCCTGCTTCATCCCCACTCCGTTGTCCCGGACGGAAATAGCGATCTGGTCTTCCTCACAGACAGCCTCCAGCGTGATCTTCTTTCCGGTTTCCAGTTCTCCCAGCCCGTGTTTGACGCAGTTTTCTACGATAGGCTGCAGGATCATTCCCGGCATCCGGTACTCCAGCACGGACGGATCGACCTTTTTCTCATAGGCGATCTCCCCGGAATATCTTACATTCAAAATGTACATATAATCGTCGATCAGCTCGATCTCCTTTTCCACCGTGACGACTCCACTGTCCTGCTGCGCTGCATAGCGGTAAAAATCTGCCACTGTATGCAGATAGCGGTAGGTTCCGTCCGCCTCTTCCATCATGGCAAGCTGAGCACCGGCATTCAGCGTATTAAACAGAAAGTGGGGGTTGATCTGTGCACGCAGATATTTTAGCTGGGCATCCTTTAGGTGACTCTCCGCCAGAATGGCTTTTTCCTTCATAGCGTTTTCTCTTTGCAGGCTTTCCTGCTGATTCAGGATATACTGCTTCAGACTGAAAACCATCTGGTTGAACGCGTGCATCACCACGTCAATCTCGTCCTGCCTGCCTGTTTCTGTCAGCTGGATCTCCAGATTTCCTGTACCTACTTTTTTGGACGCCTCCACCAGATTTTTCAATGGCTTCACCAGTCTTCCCGTCAACAGCAGCACCAACAGCATATTCAGCACGGCGGTCACTGCGATCAACACCGCATTTTTGATCCCGTTCTGTCTGGTCACTGCCGCGATCTCCTCGTAAGCCGCAGAATTTTTCTCAAATTTACGGTTGTTCAACGTATAGATCGCTGCCGAGAGGTATTCATACTGTTCCGTCAAAGCCTCGTACCGTTTCCGGTATTCTTCGATATCTCTTCCTCTTTTTGCCTGGATCGCCGCTGCCGCCACCTCCAGATAAGATTCGGACATATGATAGATATTTTTTTCCATCATCAGCTCTTCATTTCCTGTCATCCCGGTGTTGAAGGACTTCAGAAGCTTTCGATACTCGCTTTCCTTGTCATAGTAATCCGACAGGGATTTCGTGCTCTTGGTATTGAGATATTCGTTGACGTCTCCCTGGATGTTCTGCAGGATCTCCTGGTTTTTCATCAGTAGCTGATTCCCGAAATAAGTCTTTTCGATCTGCTTCAGGATGCTGCTGTTTTTCATGTTCAGGTATCCGGTTACCGCAAAGCCGGTCACAAAGGTCAGCAGGCAGACCAGCAGGATGCGCATCTGGAGCTTCATGGGATATTTGGGTCTACTTTGCTGTTTCATTCGCCAGATACTCCTTTACATTCTCTTCATGGATCACTTTTGCATCCAGCGCCATATAGTCGCTGACATGTCCGTTTTCCCTGTAATTTTCCAAAGCCTCCAGACATTTTCTTCCGGCCTGGGCTGCATCCGGCTGGATCACCGAAAGCACCGACCCTTTTCTGATGCCGTTGAGGATCAGATCTTCCGTAGACGTGCCGATCAGCTTCACCGTTTTCAGCATATTATAGTCTGCCAGTACCTGATAGACGCTGGTAGTATCCTGATCGTTCAGACAGATTAGAATGTCCGGAATGTCTGAGCCGCTTAAAATCCGCTGTCGGATCATCTGCGCCGAATCAAACTCACTGTTTTCCACTACCTGGGTTTCCAGCTCCAGGTTCAGATGGTTCCCTTCATTTTTCAGGGTATCCCTGATCCCTCCCAGGATCAGGTTCTGGCTGTTGTCCTTTTTTACACTGTGTACCAAAACCAGTACCTTCTGGGTATCCTTGGTAACCGTTTCTATGATCTGTCTTGCATACTCCCGCCCCAGATTGTATTTCCCCATCTCAATAAAGCACTGCCTTTTGCTCCCCTCGCAGTCTGTCATCAGGGTGATCACCGGTATTTTCCTGTCTACGGCCTGATCTACCAGTCCGTTCAGCTTCTGATCGTCCTCTCCCTCCAGAATGATCCCGTCCACCTGCATGGAAACGGCTATCTTCAAAT
Source organism: Suipraeoptans intestinalis (assembly GCF_034091795.1). Classification (NCBI taxonomy): domain Bacteria; kingdom Bacillati; phylum Bacillota; class Clostridia; order Lachnospirales; family Lachnospiraceae; genus Suipraeoptans; species Suipraeoptans intestinalis. Next base: position 91,734 of record NZ_JAXFXH010000014.1, read on the forward strand.
AATCTTCCCTGGTATACTCCTGGGGAAACGTCCGATTCAGGCACTCCACATAGATCCCGGATGCGGCCCCCTGCTCCTTCATTTCCTGGTACAGGGTTTCCCACTGCCGGTCTTCCATACTTTCTGCGATCAGTACATAGTGGGCATGATACGGCTTCCCTTCTCCGGCCTTTTTGCTTTCCGTGTGCTTTCCGGCAAGCAGCCAGACAGTCAGGATCCCTCCAAGCACCAGACATCCCAGGATCCCTCCTGCCAGAAAAAGGATCCTCTTCTTTTTGTCCTTCGCATTCCCTGCCGCTTTCCTTTTTTGATCTTTTCCCACTCGCTCCCACATGGCCTTCTTCCGCCTCTTCCTGTATGGTTTTGACAGACTTTTTCAGCCTGTCTGCCTGCTCCTGCTTCACGTCCTGCATCCGCCCTCCAGCCTGTCTGACCCGGCTTGCTTCTGCAGATATCTTTGTCTGTATCTTACCAAACCGCAGGAAAAAGCACAATCGCCAAAATCCCAAATCCCTTCTTCCATCTTGTATCCCCCGGCACATGATGGTATGATAGAGCAAAAGCTTCGGGAGGGATCTGGCATGATAACACGCAGACGTATATTGGCATTGTCGCTTGCAGCCGCAGTCTTTTTTGTCGTGCTCTTTTCTTCTGTCTTCCCTTCCGTGCAGTCACATCATGTTTGTACCCACCATCACTGCTCCACCTGCGAGCGGATCCTCCTGTGCGAGCAAACAGTCCACTCCCTGGGAGATGTTGCTTTTTTTGCCGCCGTCCTTTTGGTGTGGGTCCTCTTCCGGTTCCTTTGCCCTTCCGTTTTCGTGGAAGGAAAGCGGATCGAGTCTCTGGTCACTCTCAAGGTCAAGCTTTCTCATTGAAGTCTTTCCGGGCAGCGTTTTTCGTCTATCTGACAGATAGGCTTTGTTTTCGTTGCCTTTTCGGACACTCTGCCTGCATGCTTTGCTGTCTGCTTTGCCTGCCGGCATCATACCAGTTATTTCATTTATTTTATATTGGGAGGATTTTATGAGAAAAATAGCAATTTTACTTTGTACCGTCCTGGTTATGAGCGGCATGTTTTCTGCTTGCTCCGCAAAAACGAATACCGAACAAAACGCCAAAAAGAAGATCCATGTCGTTACCACCATCTTTCCTGCCTATGACTGGGTTCGTGAGATCCTGGGCGATCAAAAGGACCAGGTAGATCTGACGCTTCTGGCCGATAAGGGCGTGGATCTGCACAACTACCAGCCGACCGCCGACGATCTGGTTGCCATTTCCAACTGCGATCTGTTTATCTATGTGGGAGGCGAGTCTGACGAATGGGTAGAGGATGCCCTGGCGCATGCAGACAACAAGGACCGAAAAGTCATCAATCTGATGGAAGTCCTGGGTGATTCTGCCAAGACAGAGGAAGTGGTGGAAGGCATGCAGGAAGAAGATCACCATGATACGGAAGAGGCAGACCACGAAAGCGAGTCTGCAGAAAAGGATTCCCATACAGAGGAGGACTCTCATGAAGAGGATTCCCACCAGGAAGAAAAAGATTCTCACACAGAGGATTCCCACCAGGAAGAGCATGAGCATGAAGAAGAATATGACGAACATGTATGGCTCTCTTTAAAAAATGCCAGCCTGTTCTGTAAGGAGATCGCCTCCACACTGTCCTCCATCAACCCTGCACAGAAGGAGACCTATACCAAAAATGCAGACACCTATGTGGAATCTTTGTCTCAACTGGACAAGGCTTATGAAGAGGCTGTTTCCAACGCTTCCAACAAGACTCTGCTGTTTGGAGACCGGTTCCCCTTCCGCTATCTGACAGAGGACTATCATCTGGCTTATTACGCTGCCTTTGTGGGCTGCTCTGCCGAAACGGAAGCCAGCTTTGAAACCATCAAATTTCTTGCAGAAAAAACTGATGAACTGAAGCTTCCCTGCGTCCTCACCATTGAAGGCGCCACTCATGAAATCGCAGAGACCATCGTCGCCAACACTGCAGAAAAGAACCAGAAGATCCTGACTTTGGACTCCATGCAGTCTGTCACAAAAGACGATATCAAAAACGGCGCTACCTACCTTGGCATTATGACCGATAATCTTGCCATTTTAAAGGAAGCCCTGCAATAGGAGGAATGTCATGGCCCTATTGACTGTTCGGAATCTGACCGTCGGATACGATACCAGACCTGTTCTGGATCAGATCCACTTTACCGTAGAACCGGGAAACTATCTGTGTATCGTAGGAGAAAACGGATCCGGAAAAACAACTTTAATGAAAACCATCTTAGGTCTTCTCCCGCCTCTGGCGGGGGAGGTCCTGTTTGAAGACGGACTGAGCGCCCGGGAAATCGGATATCTGCCGCAGCAGACCGTTGTCCAGAAGGACTTTCCGGCCTCTGTAAAAGAAGTGGTCCTGTCCGGCTTCCAGGGAAAATGCGGACTTCGCCCCTTTTATCTTCCGGAGGAAAAAGCGTTTGCACTGACAGCCATGGAAAAAATGGGGGTTCTCCCCCTGGCAGACCGATGTTTTCGGCAGCTTTCCGGCGGACAGAGGCAGCGCGTTCTTTTAGCCCGTGCCTTTTGTGCGGCTCAGACGCTGCTGCTTTTGGATGAACCGGTGTCCGGATTGGATCCCCAGGCCACCGCAGACATGTACCGGCAGATCGCAGAGCTGAACCAGAAGGATGGCGCCGCCGTCATGATGATCACCCATGACATGTCTGCAGCCGTCACCTGTGCCAGTCACATTTTGTATCTGGGGAACCGTCCCTGGTTCGGCACTGTGCAGGAATACAAAAACAGCAGGATCGGCCGGAATTATCTTGCCATAAAAGGAGGTGTGCTGTCATGAGTCTCATGCTGGATAAACTGGGAAATTACCTGAACTATCCCTTTGTGCGCTATGCACTGGCTGCCGGTACCCTGATCGCTCTGTGCTCTTCTCTTTTGGGCGTGACTCTGGTACTAAAGCGTTTTTCTTTCATCGGAAGCGGTCTTTCCAATGTTGCCTTTTTTGCCATGTCGCTTTCTACCGTACTAAGCCTTGCCTTCAAGCTTCCGGTTGTGCTGGTCGTTACGGTGCTCTGCGCCGTTTTTCTCCTGCAGCGGAAAGAAGGACGGCAGATCAGCCCGGACTCGGTGATCGCCATGGTGTCTGTCGGATCTCTTGCCTTTGGATACCTGGCCATGAACCTGTTTGCCCCCTCCTCCAATCTGGCAGGAGATGTGTGCAGCACCCTGTTTGGCTCGACTTCCATCCTGACTCTGACCCTCTCCGACGTATGGCTGTGCATCCTTTTGTCTGCCGCAGTTCTGACGGTTTTTCTGCTGTTTTATCACAAGCTGTTCAGCATTACCTTTGATGAGGAGTTTGCCAGAGCCACCGGAACCCGTGTGTCCTCCTATAAGCTGATCATCGCCGTCATTACCGCCGTCATCATTGTGCTTTCCATGAATCTGGTGGGCTCTCTTCTGATCTCGGCTCTGATCATTTTCCCTGCGCTTTCTGCCATGTGCGTCTGCCAAAGCTTTCGGGGAGTGACCATCTGTTCCGCTATTTTCTCTGTATGTTGTGCTGTCTCGGGGATCCTTCTTTCCATTCTTCTGGGAACCCCTGTGGGATCCACCATCGTGGCCATAGATCTGCTGGGATTTGCCTGCTTTTATCTGGCAGGCTGTTTGAAAGGAGTGTTTCATCGATGAAAAAATTGATCGCCAGTGCTCTTCTTTTGTCCGTTGTTGCCATCTTGGCTGCCTGCAGTGGCAGCCGCTCTTCCGGCACGCCTGCCTCCGACTCTTCCTCCAAGAAGGAAGCCGCAAAAAAGGAAGCCGTTTTAGAGAACGCCTCCCAGGATCCCAATCTAACGGACAAGGACGATGCTTCCGGCTCCGTTTCCCAGGACAACGCCTCCTCCGATCCTTTCGCTTCCGAAAAGGTAGACGTGGACCTGACTGTTTCTAGCAGCACCATGGTGTTTTCTGAAGTGTACCAGATGATGATCGCTCCCCAGGAGTATGCCGGAAAACGTGTAAAGATGAAGGGCGCCTTCTCTGTCTACCAGGGGCCTTCCAAAGATTCCTATTACTTTGCTGTGATCGTGGCGGACGCCACTGCCTGCTGTACCCAGGGACTGGAATTTGTACTGGAGGAATCCCGCCGGTATCCGGAGGATTATCCGGAGCAGGGAGCGGAAGTGACTGTAGTGGGAGAATTCCAGACTTACACGGAAAGCGGACGCACCTACTGCCATCTGGTTCACGCCAAAATGGCTCCTTAAACGGCTTTTTTGCCTCTCCTGCCAGAAAAAGGAGAACAGTGCCTGCCTTTTCTATCGGCCCGGTGCTGTCCTCCTTTTTGCTTTCCGATCACGCTTTCAGGAACGCTGTCTCTCCCATCCGTCTTCTGCCTGTTCCCATGCGATCTCAAACACAGTGGCATTTCCGGTGAGAGGATCCCTGTGCAGATAGTCAAACAGCCAGGCTTTCTGCCGGGAGCTGACCCATTCCAGATGTGTCCTTCTTTCCAGCTGCTTGCTGTCCCATTGTTCATATCCCTGCTTCAGGTAGTCTCTCCTTTTCTCTTCCCTGCGGTAAAATTCCGTCAGACTCTTTCCGCTGATCTTCTGTTTTCCCGCAAATTCCGGCCGTTTTTTGCTGTTTTCCCGCAGATAATAATCCAGCGTCAGACATTCCCGGATCCTTTCGCTGCTGTTTTCTCCTTTTTCCAGGCCAAACTCCAGCAGATGCCTGTATCTTTCCTCCCGGGAGTGGGAACGTCCCACATATCCTCTTCTTCTGTAAAATCCTGCCAGCGCCTCATAGAAAGAAAAGGGTCGCTGAAACTGTCGCTCCAACAGTGAGATCGTGTAAGAAAACTGGCAGCTGTTGAAAAAAATCTCCACCATCTCTTCGATCTCCTTCAGCTTTCGGATTTCTTCATAGGATATCCATTTGGTGGAGATCACCTCATAGGGCGCGTCTGCCCCATGTACCAGGCCGTAGGCTTCCCTTTTTGCCTCCATCGGCGTTCCCTTCAGGACTTTCAGAAATCCCAGCTGCAAAGCGGTCGGCTTCAGGTGGTAGACCTGATCAAACGAACGTTGAAAGGTCTGATAGTCCTCATAAGGAAGGCCTGCAATCAGATCCAGATGCAGGTGGGTGTTTCCATAGCTTCTGATGGTGGTCACCGTAGAAGCGATCTGATAAAAAGGCGCATATCTGTTGATCTCCTGCAGCGTCTTTTCATGGGTAGACTGCACTCCGATCTCCAGCTGGATCAGCCCCGGCCGCATCTGTCGGATCAGCTCCAGATCCTCTTCTTCCAACAGATCCGCCCCGATCTCAAAATGGAAATTTGTCACCTGATTGTCCTGCTCCAGCAGGAATTTCCAGATCCGCCTGCTTCTTTCCTTCTGACAATTAAAGGTACGATCCACAAACTTTACCTGCGGAACCTTTTGATCCAGGAAAAACTGCAGCTCCCCCAACACCTTTTCCATACTGCGAAACCGCAGCCGTCTGTCTATGGAGGACATGCAGTAGCTGCAGGAAAACGGACATCCCCTGCTGCTTTCATAGTAAATGATCCGATGCAAAAACTGTTCCATATTTTCGTATACGAAAGGAATAGCGTCTAGATCCATGAAAGCCGCCTCTCCTGTAGACAGGATCTCCTTCGTCTCTCTGCGAACAAGCAGTCCCGGGATCTCGCCCTCCTCCTTCCGGCTAAGATGGGCCTCCACCAGACGGGCAAAGGTATGCTCTCCTTCTCCCCGGATCACTCCGCTGACCTGCGGATACTGATGCAGCAGAATTTCTCCCGAAAATCCGGCTTCCGGTCCTCCCAGCCACACTTTGGTCTTTGGCAGAACCTTCCACAGGTCCGCCAGGATCGACCTGACTGTGGCAATATTCCAGATATAGCAGGAAATTCCCAGGAGCTCCGGTTTTCTTTCATACAGATCCGCCAGGATCTCTTCGTTCTTCTGGTTAATGGTATATTCGGCAATCTCAATAGACGCCTCTTCTTCCAGTCCCTTTTTTCTCAGATACTGTCCGGTATAGGCGCCTATGTCATAGACGGCCAGGTTCGAATGAATATATTTTGCGTTCACTGCCATAAGTACGATCTTCATCTGTTTTCCCGCCTGTTTCTTGTCTTTGTCACGTTTTCCTTCCTCCCGGTCCTTTTCGCCTGTTCCTCTGCGCTTCTCCTTTGTCTTCCGGAAACGGTTTTTGTACGTTTCTACCTCTCATCTTTGCATCGGCACGCCTACCTCGATCACCGTCTGATCCGGATCATAAAACCGCACCATTTTCCGCGCAGGATCTCCTTCGTCCAGCCGGGTCAGGTATTTGACCGGCGGCTCATACCTCTCCAGCTTCTTGACAAACGCCTCGATCTCCTTCTCCTCAAAATACAGTTCTCCTCCATGGTGTCCCCACAGGACGGGCCTTCCCACCTCTTCTTCCCAGCCGGTTCGCTTCTGAAGCACAAGCCCCTCCGTCAGGATCACCTTGCTGTCACTGTCCAGGATCACAGAGAGTCCAAACAGCTCCCGGTAAAACCGTTTGGAACGTTCCAGATCTTCCGCTACGATCAGAATATTTTTTAATTTCATGTCCTCTCCTCCCTCATGCTCTCAGCTCTTTTTCTCCGGAAACCAAAAAGGAACGACCGCCCACAGGTGACCCCTCACCGGTGCTGCAATCGTTCCTTTTGCCCCATTCATTTTCTGTTTCGTTCTGACACAATCCATATGTCACGCTCTCAACAATGTACAAAACGGTCAGTCCGGTGCTTCAAGCCTTCCCCTCGGCAAAGCACCCTTCTCCTGCAGAAACCTCCTGCATCACTCCTGTGGCTTCATTATACAAAGCTCTCCGCTTTTTGTCACTGCCTATTTCAACAAAACCTCTACTCTTTTTGTCACTGCCTTCTTCAGATGTTCTTCCCCAATCACAGTCTGCAGACCGGCAGGATATTTCTTTCCTCCCCAGGAAAGTCCTATACAAAAGTCCTTCCGACTTCGAATGTTATTCTATCAGATCCTCCTGTCCTTCCTCTAACGCCCATCTACTTTTTTTCTGTTTTTTTCTTTCTCAGCAAAACTTCCTGTATTTTCAGGCTGCTCTTCTTTTTCTCTCCCACCGTCTTCGCTTGCAGAGAATCCCCTATCCCCTTATAATACTGTTAGGACAGACAACAATCAGACAGGATACAAGGAGGAACCTATGGCAACTATTATGGTCGTAGAAGATGACCCGGTCATCAGCCAGGTCGTCTGCGAATTTTTAAAAGAACACGGGCATCAGGCGATCCCCGTCTTTGATGGCAAAGCCGCGCTGGAAATATTTCCCACAGAAGACTTTGCTCTTATCATACTGGACATTATGATCCCCTCTCTGAGCGGAATCGAAGTCCTGAAGCAGCTCCGCAAGACCTCGTCCGTCCCCGTCCTGATGCTGACGGCCATGGACGATGAATATACACAGCTGATCAGCTTCAATCACATGATCAGCGACTATGTCATCAAACCGTTTTCTCCCATCATTCTGATGAAACGGATCGAAAATATCCTTCGTGATAAAGCGCCCTCCGCCGTCTGCTCCATCGGATCTGTCTCGATTCACGCAGACGAGGGCGTCGTTTACGATGGGGAGCAGGAAGTCAAGCTGACCAAAAAAGAGTATGACATCCTTCTGTTTCTCATGAAGCGAAAGGGACAGGTGGTCAGCCGGGAGCATCTGACCATGAGCATCTGGGGATATGATGATGTATACAGCCGTGTTTTGGACAACCACATGAAAAATCTGCGCAAAAAGCTTCCCTCTCTCCCTCTGCGGACCATTGTAGGGCGCGGCTATCAGATCGAGGAGGGAAATGCATGAAACTGGTCCGCAAGCAATTTCTCATCGTAAGCACCATGATGATCGTAACCATCCTCGTTCTTCTCGCCATGATCTACTTCGCCACGCCTGTCTATTATAATCAGGTCCGCCAGGATCAACTGAAACAGGAATATCTGTCTCTGGTGGAACAGTTGGACGGCCTGCCGGAAGAAGAGATCATCCGGAAAGTGGAAAAAAAGGATAAGGAGCATGACAACCTTTTTATCAACCTGTTTTATGGAACAGGCGAGCTGATCTACCCTGCCATCTCAGAAGAGCAGCTTAGCAAGGAGGGGCAGGTTTATCTGGAAAAGGGAGATTTCGATCAGGCCGGCGCCTGGTCAAAGGTCATCACTTCCAAGGAGGGAACCGATCTGATCCTGCAGGGAGAATATGCCTTTCATTCCCTGTCCTATATCAGTCAGGGACTGGTTACTTTCTATCCCTTTATCCTTGTTCTGATCGTGCTTTTAACCAGCTCCGTGGCCTTTATCTACAGCCATCTGTCCAATAAACGGATCACTGCCATCTCGGAAACGGCACGCCAGATGCAGGAATTAAAAGAGGGCATCGCCTGTCAGATCATCGGGCGGGACGAGGTTGCCCGTCTGGCCGAGGATGTCAATCATCTCTATAACAAGCTGTTGTCCAGCATCAAGGAGCTGGAATCCGAAAATGAACGCGCACTTACGCGTGAAAAGCAAAAATCAGAATTTTTGCGCATGACCTCCCATGAGCTGAAAACCCCCATCGCCAGCATGTTGGGATTGGTGGAGGGCATGCTCTATAATGTGGGTGAATTTAAGGATCATGAAACCTACCTGAAAAAGTGTAAGGACATCCTGACCGAACAGGCTCAGCTGGTGCAGTCCATCCTGGATGCCACCAATGCGGAGATGCTGCGAAGCGCCAACCAGGAAGCCTTCCGTCTGGATGCACTACTGGCAGAGCACCTGCAAAGCTATACCGTTTTGTCAGACATTCATCACTACCAGCTCTCTACAGACCTGCATCCGACAGAAATCACTGCCAGCAAGCTTTTTCTGCTGAAGGCTCTTAAGAACCTTCTGGATAATGTATTCCGTTACACCACTCCCGGAGGCTTCATACGGATTCGCCTTTCCCAACGTTGTCTTACCATAGACAACCAGGCGGAGCATCTTCTGTCTCCGGAGGAACTGGAACAGATCTTTCATCCTTTTTACCGGCCGGATTTTAGCCGCAACCGCAAGGATGGCGGTACCGGGATCGGCCTTTATCTGGTACAGCAGATCCTGGACAGTCATGGCTTTGCCTATTCCTTTGAGGCGGTGGAGGATTCTTTTATGCGATTTACTATCCGTTTCCCATAAAAAAGAGGCTGCCGCATTAGTTGACGATGGATTCTCAACTGGTGCGCATCCTCTTTTTCTTTTTACTGTCTTCTATTCTTTCTTCTGTCTTTTATTTTCTGCACACAGGGAAGTACACTTCTGTCTCCCACTGCTCCGGAGGCAGGGCATCCATTCGCGACTTCACATAAAGTTCAAACGGCGCTCCGGCCATCTCGTACCCCTGTTCCACGATCCAGCCCGCCACCGCACTGTACGCTTCTGAGAGTGTGGAATAGCCGCCGCGATGTACTGTCCTTGCACATTCGCAGGATTCCAGGATGGTATCCGCCTTGTCTGCTTCCCGAATCCCCACAAACACTTCAATGTCTGAAGAATCATGGTGGAACTCCTCATCATGGTATCTTGCTCCGATCTGTCCCGTGGGCGTCGCCTTTTCCCTGGAGATCCGTTCAAAAAGCACTCCATAATACTTTCCAAACTCATCTACTCCCATTCTGGTGCGATTTGCCAGCACCTGCATAACGGGAGATGTTCTTACTTCCACCACATACCCCTTCTGATACGTCATCACATCACCTGTCCTTTCAAATACCGCAATATGCGCCTGCAGCTCCTTCAGGATGCTGTCTGTCTCCTGCTGCCTGCGCTGTAATCGTTCTTTTTGCTGCCGTAAATGTCTGGAGATCTCCTTGTCATCTGAAAGGGTGAGCAGCGTCTGGATCTCTTCCAGCGAAAACCCGTAACGTTTCAGGCGCTGGATATAATTCATGGTGTCTGCCTGTTGGGCCTTATAGTATCGATACCCTGTCATCCGGTCTACTTCCGCCGGGGCGAGAAGCCCGATCTTATCATAGTGGCGCAGCGTTTTTACACTGACATGGCATATTTTTGAAAATGCACCGATCTGAAACAATACTGTCTACTCCTTTCACAAGCTTCGATTCGAATCTAAGGACAGCCTACCCTCTTCCCCTGGGGGAGAGTCAACTGTTTTTTTAGCGAAGAACCGGTGTTTTCATTTTTCGAAACTTCAGCAGAAGGATGATGGAAACCACCAGTTCCGCCAGTGAAACGCCCATCAGAAACACGATCAGTACGGAGGAATCGGAAATCGCTCCGCTTAACAGGATGTAATCCCAGGCAGAATGAAACAGGATCGGAAGATACAGCTTCTTGGTCTCCAGGTAGATCGCCCCCAAAAATAGCCCCATAAGGAAGGTGGAGCCCATTTGATTAAACACTTCCCCGGATGACATCCCTCCTAAAAAGTTCAGTGCATGCAGAAGGGAAAAACACGCCGCCGAAACGATGATCGCCGCTGCTGGATTTATTTTTTTCACCAGGCCTCCCAGAAGGATCCCTCTGTACATCCCTTCTTCCGCAATTCCAATCAGCACTACGTCCAGCAGAGCAATGAAAAATGTCGTGCTGACAGAAAAGTTTGTTGCGGCGGCGTAGAGTCCCAGTCCCAGAATCGGCAGGATCGTCACTGCGGCCCACAGATACCCGGGCCGATTTTCTGTGGGCAAAGACAGGGCGTCCCTGTTTTTCCACCTGTAGCACGTTGCAAGCGCCGCCAGTAAAAACATCACCGGCAAAAATTTTTCACTGAAATTTTCGGAGGCATACGTTGTCCCGAAAAAGGTATTACAAACCGCCAGTCCAGCCCCCATTATAAGCATATACAACCCCAAAACCATAACATGTTTCTTCATAAAAAACCTCCCATATTCAATCAATATTCAATCATTCACCTGTTTGTTTCTCTTTGTTCCGGCATCTTCTGATGGAAGATATGCCGTTTCCTCACTTCTTTTTTCTTCCCCTGTGTCCGCTTCCGTCCGCCTTCGATTTCCGCCGGCAAAACGTCTTTCCCTCCGCCGTTCTTTTTCTCCCCAAGTCCGTATCATCCCGCCAGCTGGATTTCTTTTCGGATGTCTTCTGTCACCGCCGACACCGGAATCTGCCGCATCTCCTGTTCCATCACCCTTTGTACCCGCAGCAGCTTCCCATCTAAGGCTTTATGGATGTTTTTTCCCACCGGACAAACCGGACTTACGTTTTCATGGAACCGGAATATTCCTTTCTCACTCATATCGTCAACGGCACGGTAAACATCATAAAGCGTCACCTGCGAAAGCGGTTTTTGAAGGACAATATCTTTTTTCCCTTTCCCCGTACTGATCATCCCTGCCTTGCTGAGGGAAGACATCACACCGCGCACAATGACCGGATTGGCTCCGATACTCTGTGAAAGCAGACCGCTGTTTACCGGCACCTTCCCATGAAAAAAGTCGATGCACGTCAGAATATGAATCCCAATGGTAAATTTACTTGTAATTTGCATATTTCCTGTTGTTTCCTTTCTAAATTCCGTCGTAAGAGGCAGTTGTCATTCTTCGGGAGAGCCGCAGACAGCCCCGCAGTATTCACAATCTTTCAGTTTTCCTTCCGGCAGGAAGCACATTCTTCGCTGCTTTTCCACCAGTCTCTCTACAAACTCTGTCTTCGGATCCTGAAGAAGTTCCTTCGGCGTTCCATACTGCTGTATCTCTCCACGATCCATCACAAGGACTTTCGTGCCCAGTTTTAGAGCCTCCTCAATGTCGTGAGTGACGAAAAGGATTGTGATCCCCGTCTTTTGATGAATGGTTTTTATCTCACTTTGCAGCTGTTCTCTCGTAATGGCATCCACTGCACCAAAGGGTTCATCCATCAGCAGAATGTCGGGAGAAGCCGCCAATGCTCTCGCGATCCCTACCCTCTGCTGCTGACCGCCGGAAAGCTCAGAGGGATACCGCTCCTTCATGGAAAAATCCAGGCCCACCATCTCCATCCATTTGTCAACAGCCTGCGCCGTCTTTTTCCTGTCCTTTTTATTTAGAAGGCTGGGCACGTAAGAGATATTCTGTTCCACCGTCATATTGGGAAACAGAACGCTTCCCTGTATTGCATAGCCAATGCCGCGGCGCAGCATAATCATATCCTTTTCCTTGATATTCTCCCCATTCACCAGAATGTCTCCATCGGTGGGCTCATACAGGCCATTGATCATCTTGAGCGCCGTCGTCTTGCCACAGCCGGAAGAGCCGATGATCGTAACAAATTCTCCTGTTTCGATCTTCAGATTCAGATCCGGAATAACCACCGTATCGCCGTAGGTCTTTCGTACATGCCGGAATTCAATTGCTGTGTTCATCTGGCACCTCCCTTTATCAGTCCTTTTTTCTTCAGAAACGCTTTTGCCACGTCTGCCGGCTCCTTTTTTTCTGTTTCCACTTCGTAGTTCATTTTCTGCATATCCGCTTCTGTCAGTATCCTGTCCAGCTTCTGAAGCGCCGGGACCAGCTCCGGGTATTTGTCCAGGATTTCCTGGCGGACAACGATCCCACATTGGTAGGAGGGATACATTCCCTTATCATCTTTCAGAACAGTCACATCTGCCTGGGCAAGCTGACCGTCTGTGGTGTTGACCGGCATGATATCAATTTTCCCACTGTTGATGGCCTGATACTTTAATCCCATGTCCATATCACTGGTAGAGCGAAAAGACAGATCGTAGGTATCACAAAGTTTATCATAGCCGTCCTGTCGTTCAAAGAAATCATATTCTGCCCCAAACACCAACTGTCCGTTTACCCTTTGGAGATCCGAATAGGTCTGCAGCCCATACTGTTCGGCAATCTCCTTTCGGACTGCAATGCCGTAGGTGTCATTAAAGCCCAGCATTACCTGCCAGGTAAGGTTCAACTGCTCCTGGTATTCCTGCTGCAGTTCGGCAAACTGCTCCTCCGAATAAAGATTATCACGTTTTAGCACCATATTCCAGCCTGTTCCCGTATATTCCGGATAGAGATCAAACTCTCCGCTTTCCATAGCCGGCGCAATATTGGATGTTCCGCCGCCGACGCCCTGGGTCAGATCTACCGTCAGATCTGTGTCCTGCTCCAGCATATATTTTAGCATTTCTCCCAAAATATACTGTTCTGTCATGGGTTTGGTGGCAAGATGGATCTCTTTGCCCCTGTCCTTCGGTATAACGATCCCTGCCACAAGGCAAATCAGAAGGATGGCCGCTGCTGCCGCCATGATCCTGTTTTGCCTCTTCGCCTCCCTGCCATGCCTGTTCCTTCGTTTTTCCACGATTCCAAGAAAAAAATCAACCAGCAGCGCCAGCAGTGCGATTAGGAAACTGCCTGCGATCGTCATGGCTCCATTGTTGGTCGTAATGCCGCGGTAGATGGCGACACCAAGCCCTCCTGCTCCGATAAAAGATACGATACCGGCGAGGGCGATGGTCATCGTCACCATGTTCCGAATACCGGAAAGGATGACCGGCATTGCCAGTGGCAGCTGCACACGTAGCAGAATCTGTTTTTTCGTGCTTCCCATGCCTTTTGCCGCCTCCAAGATCGCCGGATCCACATTGGTCATGCCGGTATAAGTGTTTCGGACCATCGGAAGCAGGGCATAGACCGTAAGTGCGATCACCGCCGTTGCATTTCCGATTCCGGAAAAGGGGATCAAAAACCCCAGCATGGAAATGGAGGGAACTGTGTATAAAAAGTTGATGACACCCAGCGTCGGCTTGGCACTTTTTTGATATTCGCTGATCAGAACTCCAACCAGCCCGCCCCATACGACTGCGATCAGAATCGCCGCAAGGGATATTTCGATATGCTCCAACAGTAGTTTTCCAAAAAAATCCTGCTTGGTGATCAGTAAGTCCCATACTTCCTTTAACATCTTATTCTCCTCTTCTTACGATGGCCTGTCCCGGACAGCTCTCAAAGCAAAGGCCGCAGTGCAGGCAGTTTTCCTGACGAATCAGATAAGGGGTTCCTTTTGTGATGCATTGCTGCGGACAGACACGCATACATTTTCCGCAGCCAATACAGGCCTCCGTGATCCAAAATCCCTTTTTTTCATCATTTCCGCTTTCACTCTCTTTTGCAGTCTCCTTCCCGTTCTCCCTTTCTCCTCCTGCTGCAGCTCCTTTCGCCTTTCCAAAAACAAAATTTTCCCGGTAGATGGGACTTTTGCCCAAATCAAAGAACTCCAGATCTCCGCTATCTATGCAAAAGGGTTCCAGAATATAGCGGCTTTCTCCCGGATACACTCCGTTCATCACTGGGTTCTCCTCAAAGATCCGGTCGATCCAGTACTTCTGTTCCGGAAGCTTCTTCGCCTTTCCGGACAGCCGCACCATCTGGAACTCCTTGTTGAGTCCCGTGATAGCCACTTCCGGTTTCCTCCTTAGCTGGTTATAAAATTCCTTCCCCCGTCCGGTACAAAAGTACAGTTTCTCTTTTTCTACAAGCATCACGTCGATAATCCGAACCTGAGGGTTCCCTTTCTCATCCACTGTGGCAAAAGCCACATCTTTCATTTCTCGCAGCATGGCAAGACAGTCTTGTGCATTCATCGTCTTCCTCCTTAAATCTTTCCGGCCTCTGCCTGTTTGACCGGTCCGGCATCCATCCTTTTCTATGTTTCTTTTTCTTTTATTTGTAATATATATCATTACATTAATATTGTCAACATTTTATTTACATTTTTCAATATTCTTTCCAATTCCTTTTTCAATACTGTGGTGAAGTTTTCTCGGAAGCAGTCAGGACCACCGGCTTAGCCAGTGATCCTGACTTGAAAGGAAAACTCCCCGCTGCAGTAACGGGGAGTGCTTTGTTAGTCGAGTTTCATATTGGCGAGCTGCCGCAGCTGGTCACGTCTGCTGTAAATGACGTTCATGATGTAGACCCGTTTGGCATCCTCATCGATCCGGTAATAGACATAGGAGTTCTTTGTCATGATTTTCCGGATTCCGCGTGAGTGCCAAGGTTCGTCATCGACAGGCTTTATCCGACCGGGCATTTCCGACAATTTACTGATTTCCTCACGGATCGAGCGGATATAGGAAAGCGCCGTATCCGGAACGCGAAGGACATCGGCGATATAGTCGCGCAGTTCCACAAGGTCTGTCGTGGCGTCCGGAGTCGTGATGATTTCGTAAGAATCCATTTATCTGAGGCCCCTTTCGAGTTCATCAAAAACCTCAGTGAACGGACGGCCTTCGCCGTGGAGCGACTGCTCATAGCTGTGTGTAAGTTTTGCGTTCAGTTCGGCATCAGACATGGTATCGAGCGTTTTCGGCTCTTTCGGAATCGTAAGAGAGAAAGGAATCCCATGTCTGTATATGATCTGCCGATAAAGAGAGTTGATTACGACAGATACGGGAATGCCGAGTTTCTGGAGAATATCTTCCGCCTCGTTCTTTACATCAAATTCGACACGGGCGCTTACGGTTGCATCTTTCATGGTAACACCACCTTTCAAAGTTATTGTACTGTATTGTAATGCAGATTGCAATACAATTTGAAAGAGGTGATGGAAATTAAGGATTAAGTTGGTAAATAGCTTAAGGATTAAGTTCGCAGCTTCGCAAAAATTAATTTCAGAGGAAATTAATTTCATAAAAATAGACAGGCGGTAGGACAAAACATGTTGGTCGTTAGTCCCAGTTCCGAAACGATTTATCTACCTTATGGAAAAGCGGTTCTGGCGAGTGCATATAGCACCACCAGTAAACCGCTTTTATTCTTCTTTCTATTGAAAGTCCTCTATGATTTCTGAGCAATTCTCTCAGTCTGGAATTAACACCGCCCTCTATTCGATTATTCGTTGCTGGCGGTTCAAAATCAGCCTCAACCTGACCATAATCGCCTAACGCCATCATTGCACAGTCGATTCTATCAAGACTACACTTAAATAGTGATTCAAATCTCTTCGTATACTCTAGATTTTCAAGTCCAACTATACTAATCTGACCATTAAGCAAGAAGTGATCTTCCAACTCAAACATTATGTCTGCCATACTTGGATTAGTCTCAAGAAATGCAATCTTTTCTTTTTCCTCTGAAAGCTGACTTACATTAAAATTGTTTTTTATTGAGTCATCTATAGTTTCAATCAGAATGATTGCATCTGATTCAGCTAATATAGCAGGTATTCTGTTTCTATCTGTTCTATCTGAGACCTCATCTTCAGAATTTTGTATACCTATAAATTCCATTTAAAAACAAAAGATATATAAGATAAATAATTCGTACCAAAATCCATACTAAAATATTATTAACCTTTTTGCTTATTTTCAAAGAATGCTTGAATATTTATTTGCTTCTTTCACAATAGCTGATGGATATCCAAACAAATCCAATAGCTTTATTGCGTTGTTTTGTTTACAAACTCCTTTGTGAATCTTATAATCAAATAGTATTTCTCTATTTTCCGATTTTTCACAAAAATAATAATTATCATATTTACTATTTTTTAATAAATCTATTAACTCTATATCATGAGACGCGACTATCACTATGCAATTCTTATTCTCTAAATATCTCAAAATCGCCACAGAAGCTGCAACACGTTCCTTGGTATTTGTTCCTCGTAAAATCTCATCAATAATCGCTACAACAAATCTGTCTTGCTCTATAATATCTATGATTCTTTGTAATGATTTTACTTCCTTAACAAAATAACTATCCCCAGCCAACAAATCATCTCTGATTGCCATTGATGTATATATCTCTGCTTTTGAAATTCTAGCCGATTTTGCTGTACAGGTATGAATATTCATTGCTAATATCCCATTTATTGCTATTGCTTTAATAAAGGTAGATTTACCTGAAGCATTTGATCCTGTAATAATACAATTCGTATTCAAATTAAAATCATTACAGATAGGATTATCTAACAATGGATTATACAACTCCTGATAATATATTTTATTTTCTTTACAAAATTCCGGAAGACAGTATAATGGAACACTATTTCGGAATGATGCTATAGAAATAGCCATATCTATTTCCCCAAGCAAGTTTAACAACGCTAATATGTCGGTTAATTTTTCTTCTAGTTGTATAATCACCCTATTATAGACAATAAAATCAAATAAAAAAGCACCCGTTAAATACATAGCACCTAATTCCACGAAATCTGCCGTATACTGCCGTTGATACCTTCCATTAATCAATGCCATTGAATGCGTTAGTTTATTTATCGTTCCTGTATATTCTTTAAACTCAGAAAATATCGTTTCTTCTTTTTGGGTAAATTCCTTACTAACCTGTAAGACACTCTGCACTGCCACCATTAAGTCCATATTAATCTCATATTTATTCTTCATTAATGCATACACGCTTATATTTATAAAAAAAACAATTCCCAAAAATAAATATGCATAATTATTCCGAAAAACTACAGCTAAAACAAGAACGATTAATAACATTATTTGCAAAAAATAATAAATCCAACATCTATTTAACTTAAAACTATCCAGACATTTCAAAAACGTCACAACATGGTAATTATTATTTCTCTTTCCTATATATAATAATTTTTTTTGTACGTCTATTCTAGTATTTTTATTTTTATCTAGATATCTTATCTTTTCCTCTAAATTATTGAGTTTTTCACTATTGAAATTAGTATTTCTTAAGCTTTTGTACAAATATTGTTCTCCAATGGATGAACAACACATATTAATTCGTGCAAAGACATCATTCATATTTAAATCATTCCAAGTAATATCATCAATATCACCTTTACACCTTTCATCTTTCAATTCTTTCCACAAGATTTTTATATCGTCAAAGTCATAATCTTTATACTCTGGTTTTCCTCCAAATCTCTGTATAATCATTTCTTGAATTCTTTTTCTATTCAAATAATCATTATAAAAAAAAGCAACAACAACTGTTAGAATAATACCAATTGTCAGAATCACTATTTCCATTCTTTTCTCCTTCTGAACAAAACACTATAACATTTATCCCAAATACTATTTGCAATTATTCTTTTCTAAATAAAATGCACTCATAGTTACCAAGTCTGTATGATTTGGAAGAGGTTTCGGCCTCTTCCTTTTAACTTTTTGCCAACTATAATTTTACTCTAAGATGAAAATTAAGGATTAAGTTCGCAGCTTCGCAAAAATTAATTTCAGGGGAAATTAATTTCATAAAAATAGACAGGCGGTAGGACAAAACATGTTGGTCGTTAGTCCCAGTTCCGACACGATTTATCTCCCTTATGGAAAAGCGGTTCTGGCGAGTGCATATAGCACCACCAGTAAATCGCTTTTATTCTTCTTTCTATTGAAAGTCCTCTAT
>NZ_JAXFXH010000015.1:0-28934 GCF_034091795.1 Suipraeoptans intestinalis
ATCGCGGACAGTTTTGTATCAGACAAGGTGGACTTGATCTGTACCATAGCGACTCCAAGCGCCCAGACGGCATACAATGCGTCAATGGATTCAGACATCCCGGTGGTCTATACGGCGGTGACAGATCCCATTGCGGCAGAATTAGCAGATAAGGACAAACAGCCGGTGGGAGAAGTGACAGGGACCTCCGACAAGCTTCCTATTGAGGAACAGTTGGAAATGATCCGAAAGATATTGCCGGATGCGAAAAAAATAGGTATTATGTATACGACCAGTGAAGCAAATTCGGTTTCTGCCATCGCAGAATACAAAGAGCTGGCAGGCAAATTTGGATTTGAGATCATAGAAAAGGGCGTGACGGCTGCGGCAGACGTACCGCTGGCAACCGACGACCTTCTGGATCAGGTGGACTGCATCACCAATCTGACAGACAACACGGTAGTATCCTCTCTGGCAACTGTTCTGGAGAAGGCGAATGAGAAGAAGATCCCGGTGTTCGGCAGCGAAGTGGAGCAGGTCAAGCTGGGATGCCTGGCAGCAGAGGGGATCGATTATATCAGCCTTGGAAAGCAGACGGGCAAGATGGCGGCAAGGATCCTGAAGGGAGAAAAACAGGCGTCGCAGATGAAGTTTGAAACGATCACAAAACCAGGATTTTATGCCAATACAAAAGTGGCGGAGACGCTGGGCATTGAGATCCCACAGGATATGCTGTCGGAAGCGGTAGAAAGCTTTGATACAATAGAGAAATAAGGCGTCTGTAGGAAATGGCAGACAGGCGTATGGGAGGCAAACATGGATTTTTTGATCACAATCATGGAGCAGGGACTGATCTATGGGATCCTGGCTCTGGGAGTCTACATTACATATAAAATATTGGATTTTCCGGATCTGACAGTAGACGGCAGTTTTCCTTTGGGAGCTGCCGTTACGGCTGCGATACTTACGCGGGGAGGATCTCCCTGGCTGACTCTTCCGGTTGCTTTTTTTGCCGGAGCCCTCGCCGGAGTTTTGACCGGACTGATCCATGTAAAGGGAAAAGTGCGGGATCTGCTTTCCGGTATCATTATGATGACTGCTCTGTGGTCGATCAATCTGTATCTGGCAGGAACCTCCAATGTTCCGTTGTTTTCCCAGAAGACGATCTTTAAAAACGATCTGACGGCACGGATGTTCCGGGGAGAACTGAAGTCTTACGGGACCCTGGTGATCATCCTGGTAATGGCAGTAATCTGTAAGCTGGTACTGGACTGGTATCTACAGACAAAGTCCGGGTATCTGCTGCGGGCGGTGGGAGATAACGACAAGCTGGTCACTTCTCTTGCAAAAGACCAGGGGAATGTAAAAATACTGGGCCTTTCCATTGCGAATGGGCTGGTGGCGCTGGCGGGCTGTGTTTTTGCCCAGGAAGAAAGGGTGTTTGAGATCTCCATGGGAACGGGAGCCATCGTGATCGGACTGGCCAGTGTGATCATCGGAACCAGTCTGTTTCGCCGGATCACACTGCTTCGGACGACAACGGTAGTCCTGGTGGGATCGATCATTTACAAAGGCTGCGTGGCACTGGCGATCCGTCATTTCAGTCCTTCGGCGATGAAGCTGATCACGGCAGTGTTGTTCCTGATCATTCTGGTATTTAGTATGGAAAGAAAAGCGAAGGGGAAGAAGAATGCTTGAATTAAAACATATCCAAAAACATTATAATGTGGGAACGGTCAATGAGTTGTGCCTCTTCGAGGATTTTTCCCTGACGGTGGAGGAGGGAGAGTTTGTTTCGGTAGTGGGAAGCAACGGATCCGGAAAGACCTCTCTTTTGAATCTCATCTGTGGGAGTATCGAGCTGGAAAAGGGACAGATCTGTATGAATGGAAGAGATATTACCAGAGAAAAGGAATTTAAGCGGAACCGGAAGATCGGAAGGGTGTACCAGAATCCGGCAGTAGGAACCTGCCCTTCTATGACGATCCTGGAGAATATGGCGTTGGCGGATCACAAAGGAAAGCTATATGGTCTGGGCAGAGGAACAGACAAAAAACGAGTCGATTTTTACCGGGAACAGCTAAGGACGCTGAATTTGGGTCTGGAGGACAAGCTGAATGTGAAGGTGGGAGTTCTTTCCGGGGGACAACGACAGGCTATGGCGCTTTTGATGTCTACTATGACGCCGATTGAATTTCTGATCCTGGACGAGCATACGGCAGCGCTGGATCCCAAGACGGCAGAGAGGATTATGGAACTGACAGACCGGGTGGTCCGGGAAAAACATCTTACCACCATTATGGTCACACATAATCTCAGATATGCAGTGGATTATGGAAACAGACTGCTGATGATGCATCAGGGAAGGGCGATCCTGGATAAGAGAGGGACAGAAAAAGACGGCATCACGGTGGAAGATATCCTGGGATTGTTCAACGAGATCAGTATTGAATGCGGCAACTGACAGACTTGGAGAGAAGGAAGAGGAAATCAGAAGAGATAGCCGACAGATACCAGAATGAAGCGGGCAAAAAGACAGAGAAGGACGGAGAAAGGCAGGAAACTATGGCAAAGAGGATTGCACGGTTTTATAAGGTGAGTTTGAAGCAGTTTGCAGAAGGATGCGGGGATCTGGGACTGGAAGAGAAAGAGGTGGAACGGATCTACCGGGAGATCGCTCTTCCCAGAAGGGCAACGTCGGGATCGGCAGGGTATGATTTTTTTACACCGATTCCCGTTACGCTAAAACCGGGACAGACGGCGAAGATCCCTACAGGCATCCGGGTGGAGATGGAAGAGGACTGGGTGCTGAAATGCTACCCCAGAAGTGGTCTGGGATTTCGCTATCGGCTGCAATTGAACAATACGGTAGGGATCATTGACAGCGACTATTTTTATTCGGACAATGAAGGCCATATTTTTGCCAAAATCACTAACGACACCAATGAAGAAAAATGCCTGGAACTAAAGGCGGGAGACGGGTTTATGCAGGGAGTTTTTGTGGAGTACGGCATCACGGTGGACGACCGGGCAGACGGGGTGCGCAATGGGGGATTTGGAAGCACTTCGAAAGAATCAGAGAAAACCTTCACAGAAACTTAAGAAATTTGCATGAACAAGGGGAACATGGTATGATATGGGTGTAAGGAGGGGATTTTATGAACGCAAGTTATGTGATTACGGTCAACAGTACCGTAGACTTACCCAAAGCGTG
Organism: Suipraeoptans intestinalis; assembly: GCF_034091795.1. Classification (NCBI taxonomy): domain Bacteria; kingdom Bacillati; phylum Bacillota; class Clostridia; order Lachnospirales; family Lachnospiraceae; genus Suipraeoptans; species Suipraeoptans intestinalis. The sequence goes on from NZ_JAXFXH010000015.1 coordinate 3,194, forward strand.
GCTGAAGGAGAGAGAGGTTCCTGTGGTGCCGTTGCATTATACCATAGATGGGAAGACATATCCGGATGGGGAAGGATTGTCTTCAAAGGAGTTTTTTGACCTGCTGCGGGAAGGGAAGCAGGCGGTGACTTCGCAGGTGAACTCGGAAGACGCAAAGGAAGTATTGGAGCCTCTTTTAAAAGAAGGGAAAGACATCCTGCACCTGGCGTTTTCTTCCGGACTCAGCGGAACCTGTCAGAGCATGATGCTGGCTGCCAGCGAACTTCGGGAGGCTTATCCGGAAAGAAAGATCCGGGTGATCGATACGCTTTGCGCCTGCATGGGAGAAGGATTGCTGCTGTATTATGCCCTGCAGAAGCGGAAGGAAGGGAAAGCTTTAGAAGAGGTGGCCGAATGGGTCACAGAGAACCGGCTGCATATCTGCCACAATGTGGCGGTAGATGATCTGCATCATCTTCAGAGAGGCGGACGGATATCCAAGACGGCGGCTGTGATCGGTACCATGGTGCAGATCAAGCCTATCATCCATGTGGATGAAGAGGGGTGCCTGAAGGTTGTTGGGAAAGAAAGGGGAAGAAAGAAAGCCCTGAACAGGATCGCGCAGAAAGCCATTGATCAGGCAGAGGGAGGATGGACCAACGAGATGGTTATGATCACTCACGGAGACTGTCTGGAAGATGCGGAGTATGTGGGGAGACTGCTGGGAGAAGCCCTGCATCCCGAAGAGATCCTGATCCATAATATCGGGACTGTTATTGGAAGCCATACGGGACCGGGAGTGGTGGCTGTCTTTACGATGGGCAATAAAAGATAGGAGCAACAAAAGAAAGGATGAGCAGAGAAGTTGGCTGTTCATCCTCTTTTGCTGTGTCACAAACAGAAAACTGTCCGCCTTTTTTGACGGACAGTTGTAAAAAACTTTTTATCAGAGAGATTCTGCATGGTTGCTCTCATGAGCAGGAAATTTCTGCCTACAGGGAGAACAGTCCCAGTCCTGTGGCGATAGAGCTTGCCAGGATCACCACCAGAAGGATAGGAGCGATCCACTTGATCATAACGGTAAACAACTTCTCGGACTTGAATGTTCCGCCGGATACACGAACCTCGTCTGAAATCACATCGGGCTTGATGATAAAGCCGACGAAGATGCAGGTAAACAGTGCCAGGATCGGCATCAGGATGCTGTTGCTGATAAAGTCCATAATGTCCAGAATGCTCATGCCATGCCAGGAAACAGAGCTCAAAGGTCCAAATCCAAGAGAAGAAAGGCTTCCCAGGATCAAGGAGAGAACCGTTACAAAGACGCAGGCAAACTTTCTGGACCAGTGGAATTTGTCACGGAAGATAGACACGATGGTCTCCATCAGAGAGATGGCAGAGGTCAGTGCCGCGAAAAATACCATGATGAAGAAGATGGTTCCGATAAATCCGCCAAACTTCATGCTGGCAAATACCTTTGGCAAAGTGATAAACATCAGCCCGGGTCCTGCGCCAAGTGCGGATTTGTCACCGCCGGAAAATACAAATACGGCGGGGATGATCATAAGTCCGGCAAGGAATGCGATACCGGTATCGAAGATTTCAATCTGGTGTACAGAACCTTCCAGGTTGTCATCTTTTTTCATATAGGAACCATAAGTGATCATAATACCCATTGCAAGGGACATGGAATAGAACATCTGTCCCATGGCTGCCAGAATGGTTTTGGCAGAAAAGTCGGACATACGGGGACGCAGGTAGTAGATCAGTCCTTCCTTTGCTCCATCCAGTGTAATAGTGTAGACTGCAATGATAAGGGAAAGAAGAACAAGGATCGGCATCATGATCTTGCTGACCTTTTCAATTCCTTTTTCTACACCCAAAAGAACAATGATGGCGGTAAGTGCAATAAACAAGAAGAACCAAAGCAGCGGGCTTACAGAGTTGGTGATAAATCCTGTGAAGTAGTCGTCTCCCGTTGCAGCCTTCATATTTCCGGAAATAAATACGGAAAAATACTTCAGCACCCATCCTCCGATAACAGAATAGTAGGGGAAGATGATGATGGGGATAACCGCCGCTAAAATACCCAGAAAACCAAACCGCTTATCCAGTGCGGAAAAGGCTCCGATGGCACTTAAGCCTGTCCTGCGTCCAAGAGCGATCTCGGCTGTCATCAAGGTGAAACCAAAGGTGACTGCCAGAACCACATAGGTTAAGAGGAATGTCCCTCCGCCGTATTTTGCTGCAAGATACGGAAACCGCCAGATGTTTCCCAATCCTACAGCAGATCCGGAAGCGGCCAGGACGAAACCGATCTTACTTGAAAAATTACTTCGTTTTTGCATAAAAAACCCTCCTCACAATTTTCATAATAACTTAAATCCTCTATTTCATACGCATAAAACGTTTGCTCTTTTAAATAATGGAATAATTATTAAAAAAGTATAAAAATAGATTATGCTCTATTATGCCATGAAACCAGATGGTTTTCAAGCAATAAATACAAGAATTTTAATCCTACAGGAAGGAGGCTGCCGAGAAAAAATAAAGATTGACAGAAAAGAGTGGTTGTGGTAGTCTATTGGAGGTAAAGAAAGCAGAGTATCCACTCTCACCGTAGCACAAAAGTGACTTCGGTTTATATCGTATTAGAGTCCGTTAATGGAATTCTATGTAGGTACGAAGGTGGATAGTCTCAGACTGTTCACTTATTTTTATGGAATAATGGAGGTGTACAACAATTAGCGATTTAATGATTAACGGGCAGATTAGGGACAAGGAAGTAAGACTGATCGGCGAAGACGGAGAACAGTTAGGTATCATGTCCTCCAAAGAGGCGATGAAGCTGGCTCAGGAAGCAGAGCTGGACTTGGTAAAGATCGCACCGAAAGCGCAGCCACCTGTTTGCAAGATCATCGACTACGGAAAGTACAGATATGAGCTTGCAAGAAAAGAAAAAGAAGCAAAAAAGAAACAAAAGACGGTGGAGATCAAAGAAATCAGGATGTCTCCCAATATTGACACCAACGACTTAAATACTAAGGTGAACAATGCCAGAAAGTTTCTGACGAAAGGCAACAAGGTGAAGATCACTCTTCGTTTCAGGGGCAGAGAAATGGCGCATGTACAGCAGAGCAGACATATTCTTGATGATTTTGCAAAGCTGCTGGAGGATGTGGCGACTGTGGAAAAGGAAGCCAAACTGGAAGGAAGAAACATGAGTATGATTTTAACTGAAAGACGTTAAAAATATATTTTCAATTTAAGGAGGAATTTATCATGCCAAAGATTAAGACGAATAGAGCGGCAGCAAAGCGCTTTAAAAAGACAGGAACCGGGAAGTTGAAAAGAAACAAAGCTTACAAGAGCCATATCTTAACCAAAAAGTCTACGAAGAGAAAGAGAAATCTCAGAAAGGCTACGATCACAGATGCAACCAATGTTAAGAATATGAAGAAAGTATTACCGTATCTGTAAGAAAGAAAAGATTTGAAGGAGGAATAAGACATGGCAAGAATTAAAGGCGGCTTGAACGCTAAGAAAAAACATAACAGAACTTTAAAGCTGGCAAAGGGTTACAGAGGTGCCAGATCCAAACAGTATAGAGTAGCAAAGCAGTCTGTAATGAGAGCGCTGGCAACGGCCTATGCAGGAAGAAAAGAAAGAAAGAGACAGATGCGTCAGCTGTGGATCGCACGTATCAATGCAGCAGCAAGAATGAACGGACTGTCCTACAGCAAGTTCATGCATGGTCTGAAGCTTGCGAACATCGACATGAACAGAAAAATGCTGGCAGAGATGGCAGTCAATGATGCAGAAGGATTTGCAGCATTGGCAGAGGCAGCAAAGGCAAAGCTTGCTTAAGAAAAAAAGAAAAAGGGATTGCCGGAGAGGAAAGATCTCAAAGAAAGGGGGCAGGTGTGGCTCGTAAGAGCGGCACCTGCCCCTGAAATATGTTAAAAACAGTATTTTCGCATGAGTGAAATCATACTTTCCCCGCCGGAAAAGGTGGTCGGTCTACCGCCTGAAGGTATTCGGAAAAACCGGCGCAGCCTGAAACGGAGAAAGAAATGTCGAAATCAGTTGTTTAGGGATAGACCAGCTGATCTTCAGATGGGGATTCCAAAACGTCTGCCAGATATTTTTTTGCCAGATAGTTTGCCATAGGAAGGTTCAGATCCAGATAGTTGCCGCAATCCTTCGGGGAGGCTCCGGGAATATCGCCGGAAAACCCTGCAACAAACTGAAATGTCTCCCGAAGAAGGGGAAGGACTTGGGAGGAGGTATATTCTCCGGATAAAAGGAGGTAAAAACCGGTACGACAGCCCATGGGACCGAAATAAATGGTTTTGTCTCCGTAGTCCGGATGATTGCGCAAAAAGGTGGCCGCCAGATGTTCAATGGCGTGCATTTCCGCCGTATTCATCACCGGTTCTCTGTTGGGGCGGGTGAACCGCAGATCAAATGTAGTGACGGGGTGACCCTGCACGTGATCGATCCGAGATACGTAGACACCGGGAAGCAACGATAAATGGTCTATGGTAAAGCTTGTGATTTTCTCCATGAAAGATTCCTCCTGTGTTGTTTGAATGAATGACCTCGCTTGGGAACAGTATAACATTTTTTATGCGAAAATGGCATGGATTTTCACGGGAGACTGCAGATTTTGTAAGAAGCCCCGGAGCTTTGACCGCTTCAACAGCTTCTGGAAAAAGAGAGGATCCGGGTGGAAGGAATGTGAAAAAAGTGATATAATCCTTTGTGTTTCCATCGATGTTCCCGGTTGGAAGAGGAAAGAAAAGGACAGTCAGACAAAGAGAGAACGGGAAATGAAAAAAGCTGAGAAGAAAGGAATGGGATCATGGAGATATATTTGGTCAGACATGGAGAAACCGATTGGAATAAAGCAAGACTGATCCAGGGAAGGGCAGATATCCCACTGAACGATTTTGGAAGGAGTCTGGCGAGGAAGACGGGAGAAGGACTCAGGGATGTCGTGTTTGATGTCTGCTATTCCAGTCCTCTGCAAAGAGCCAGGGAGACGGCAGAACTGATCGTGGCCGGCCGGCAGATGGCGATACGGGAAGATGCCAGACTTCTGGAAATGGATTTTGGAGAGTACGAAGGGAAGTGCTGCAAATGGGATGACTGGGAGCTTCCTGCAGAGTTCCGCGATTTTTTTGAAGCGCCGGAGCAGTACAAAGCGCCGGCGGGAGGAGAGGATTTCCTCCAGGTAAAGGAAAGAACAGGGCAGTTTTTAAAGGAACTGACGGAAAAAGAGGAGCTGCAGGAGTCCAGGATCCTGGTGGTCAGCCATGGCGCTGCCCTGGCAGGGATGCTGAACGTTATGCGGAGAGATCCACTGGCGAAATACTGGGGAAACGGAGTGGCAAAAAATTGTGCGGTAACCATTGTGGAAGCCTCGAAAGAGTGTTATTCTATTTTGGAAGACGGCAGAGTCTATTATGACGATCAGGTAAAGCCGTGGTAGAAGAGGAGAGGAAACATGTTACAAGGAAAGAAAGTATTATTTAGCGGAATGCAGGCTACCGGAAATCTGACCCTTGGCAATTATCTGGGGGCGCTGAAAAACTGGGTGAGCTTAAGTGATGAATATGAATGCTTCTATAGTGTGGTGGATATGCACTCCATTACCGTCAGACAGGATCCGGCGACGCTGAGAAAGCGGGCCAGAGCCCTTTTGATGCTGTATCTGGCGGCAGGGATCGATCCGGAGAAAAACTGTATCTACTATCAGTCCCATGTGTCCGGGCATGCGGAGCTGGCATGGATCCTGAATTGTTTTACTTATATGGGAGAGCTGAATCGGATGACGCAGTTTAAGGATAAGTCTGCAAAGCACGCCGATAATATCAATGCCGGACTGTTTACCTATCCTGTGCTGATGGCGGCGGATATTCTGCTGTTTCAGGCAGATGTGGTGCCGGTGGGGATCGATCAGATGCAGCATCTGGAGATTACCCGGGATATCGCCCAGAGATTCAACAATATTTACGGGGAGGTATTCACCGTTCCGGAGGCCTATATCGGAAAAGTGGGAGCCAAGATCATGAGCCTCCAGGAGCCGACGAAAAAAATGTCTAAGTCTGATGAGAATCCCAATGCCAGCATTTATCTGATGGATGATGCGGATACCATCCTGCGCAAATGCAAGCGGGCAGTGACGGATTCAGAAGGAGCGATCCGCTACAGAGAAGAGCAGCCGGGAGTCCGCAATCTGATCGATATTTACAGTGCATGTACCGGAAAAATGCCCGAGGAAACGGTGGGTGAATTTGAAGGAAAAGGGTATGGTGTGTTTAAAGAGGCGGTAGGAGAAGCGGTGGTTTCTGTGCTTCGCCCGCTGCAGGAAGAAGCTCGGAGGCTGGAAAAGGACAAGGCTTATCTTGATGGGATCATCAAGAACAATGGAGAAAAAGCGGGATATTTTGCTAACAAAACACTACGTAAGGTGCAAAAGAAGGTAGGTTTCCCGGAAAGGATCCGTTAAGACCCACGGAGATAGAAAGAGAGACAGATCTATGAACACATAGAAATGTCTCTCTCTTTTTTTCTTTTAGGAAGGTAAGGTTAGTTGTCCTCCTCCTGGAGCGTATAGGTCTGACGTTTTCTTGCCATTTCGTCGCTCTCCAGATACTCGTCGTAGGTGGTGATCTTATCGATCAGCTTTCCGCCGGGAACGATCTCCATGATGCGGTTGGCGGTGGTCTGTACGATCTGGTGATCTCTGGAAGAGAACAGAATAACGCCGGGATATTTGATCATACCGTTGTTCAGGGCAGTGATGGATTCCATATCCAGGTGGTTGGTAGGCTCGTCCAGGATCAGGACATTTGCTCCGGAGATCATCATCTTGGACAGAAGACAGCGAACTTTTTCTCCTCCGGAAAGGACCTTTACCCGTTTGACTCCGTCATCTCCCGCAAAGAGCATACGTCCTAAAAAGCCTCTGACATAGGTGACATCCTTTTCTTCGGAATACTGCGTCAGCCATTCCACAATGGTAGAATCATTTTCAAATTCATCTCCCGGATCCAGAGGGAAGTAGGCCTGAGAGGTAGTGATTCCCCATTTATAGGTGCCTTCATCCGGTTCCAGCTCTCCGGTGAGAATCTGGAACAGAGTAGTCTTTGCCAGCTCGTTGCCTCCTACAAAGGCTACCTTGTCGTCACGGTTCAGGGTAAAGGTCAGTTGATCCAGTACCTTTTCCCCATCGATGGTTTTGCTCAATCCTTCCACCGAAAGGACTTCATTTCCGATCTCCCTGTTAGGACGGAAGTCGATGTAGGGGTATTTTCGGCTGGACGGCTGGATATCGTCCAGCTGGATCTTTTCCAGGGCGCGCTTTCTGGAAGTGGCCTGCTTGGATTTGGAAGCATTGGCGCTGAATCGGGAAATAAAATCCTGTAATTCTTTGATCTTTTCTTCCTTTTTCTTATTGGCTTCCTTCATCTGACGAATGAGAAGCTGACTGGACTCATACCAGAAGTCATAGTTTCCGGCGTACAGCTTGATCTTTCCATAGTCGATATCGGCGATCTGGGTGCAGACTTTATTTAAAAAGTAACGGTCGTGGGACACCACGATCACAGTGTTTTCAAAATTGATCAAAAACTCTTCCAGCCACGCAATGGCGTCCAGATCCAGGTGGTTGGTAGGCTCGTCCAGAAGCAGGATATCCGGGGAACCAAAAAGCGCCTGGGCAAGAAGAACCTTAACTTTTTCCGGTCCGGCAAGAGTCTGCATAAGGCTATAGTGCAGGTCGGTGGAAATTCCCAGTCCATTGAGCAGGGTAGCAGCGTCCGATTCTGCCTCCCAGCCGTTCATAGCGGCAAATTCTGCCTCCAGTTCACTGGCTTTGATCCCATCCTCGTCCGTAAAGTCCTCTTTGGCGTAGATCACTTCCTTTTCCTTCATGATCTCATAGAGGCGGGGATTTCCCAGCATAACCGTATCCAGTACCGTATAGGCATCGTACTTAAAGTGATCCTGCTGCAGGAAGGACAGACGCTGTCCGGGGGTCAGGATCACCTCTCCTTTAGAGGGTTCCAGCTGTCCGGAAAGAATCTTCAAAAAAGTAGATTTTCCGGCTCCGTTGGCTCCGATCAGACCGTAGCAGTTTCCTTCGGTAAATTTAATGTTGACATCTTCAAAGAGGGCTTTTTTGCCCACTCGCAGCGTAATATTACTTGTGCTTATCATAGAGATGAAAGGCTCCTTTATCATAGATTTGGCAGTTCCTGCCACTAGCTTATCTTAACAAAAGCCTATGGAAATAGCAAGGAGAAAGAAATTCCCATAATAAGGAAGGAAAATCCCGAAAAACGGGAAAGCCGGAAGGAGGAAAACAGACAGAGAGGAAGAAAACTGCCTGTGGAGAAAACAGGGGTGTTGTGGTAGGATGAAAAGCAGGAGGTCTTTTGCCTCAATACAAATGAAGAAACAACAGAAAAAGAAGGTGGAAACTTGGACTACGACAGAGTATTAAAGATCATGAAGGTAGCAGAACGGCTGAAATGTAACCCCAGGCATTCCTGGACCAGCACCGGGAGAAGGGAAAGCGTAGCGGAGCATACCTACAGGCTGTGCCTGTTTGCCTGGCTGGTGGGAAGAGAATTTCCGGAATGTGATCAGGAGAAGCTGATGAAGATGTGCCTGTTTCATGATCTGGGAGAGGCGGTAACGGGGGACATTCCCTGTTTTGAGAAAAAAGAAGCGGACAGAGAAACGGAAAAGCAGGCAATCGATACATTACTGTCAGAACTGCTTCCTTGGGAGGAAGAGGCAGAGCTTCGGGAATTGTTTGTAGAAATGGAAGCGTGCGTGACACCAGAGGCCCGGATATTTCATGCGCTGGACAAAATGGAAGCGGTAATCCAGCATAATGAAGCGCCCATAGCTACCTGGATCCCGCTGGAACATGAATTGCAGCTGACTTACGGGGAGAAAGAAGCGGGATTTCATCCCTATCTGCGAGGACTTCGGGAGAGATTGAAGCAGGATTCGCAGGAGAAAATGCAAAAAGAATTGCCTGAAATGGGGAAGAAGGAACAAAACAGTGAAAGAGAAACAGACAGGTGAACGCAAAAGCAGGAGAGGCAGGGAGGAGATCATCCCTGCTTTCTTAGTTTCAGCTTACCCCAGACGGACAGAAGGATCCCCAGCCAGATCAGGGAAAAAGAAATCTTTTCTCCAAAAGAAGGAGATTCCCGGTAATGAAAGATACCGATCAAAAATTGAATGGTAGGATTCAGATACATCAGGATGCCTGACAGATAATAGGGAACCTTTTTGATGCCGGAACTGTATACAAGAAGAGGCACGGAAGTCACAAGTCCGCACAGCGGGAGCAAAAGAAACTGACTGCCGTGAAGAATTCCCAGGCTCCCCTTATGCGAAAGCTCCATCCAGATGATGAAAGGAAGAGCGAGAGGGGTGACGCACAGGGTTTCCAAAAACAGAGAAACGATGGGATCTGTGGGGAGAGATTTTTTGACGGCTCCATAAACGGCAAAGGTGGAAGCGATCAGTATGGTAAAAAGAGGGATGGCTCTGGTGTAAAAAATCATACAGAGCAGACCGAGAAAAGAAAGCAGATAAGCTCCTTTATCCCAGAAACTGAGAGATTCCTTAAAAAAGAAGATGCCGATCAGCCCCACCAGAAGAGGCTGCACAAAATAGCCCAGACTGGCGTCCAGTACATGACCGCTGCTGACCGCATAAATATAAAGCCCCCAGTTGAGGGAGATCAAAAGACCGGAAAGCAGGCAGATCCGCATAACGGAACCGGTGACAAAGGCGGCCCGGAGCAGGGCGAAGCGCTGAGTGGCTAAAATCACCACAAAAAGAAGACCCATAGACCAGAAGATCCGTTGAGCCAGAACATATACCGGATGCACATGGGATAAGAGTCCCCAAAACAGAGTGAGGAACCCCCAGCACACATAGGAAAACAGGATTTCGGCGGTGCCAAGGGTCTGCTCTTTATTCATAGGACACTTCCTGTAGGTAGAGTCCCTTTGGATCGCAGGGATTGCTTGCCGGCAGGTTTCCGGCAAAGATCTCCTCGATCTCTTCCTTTTTCCGAATGCCAAGGCCGATATCCAGAAGGGTTCCGATCAGGATGCGCGCCATGTTGTGAAGAAAATCATCTGCCTTGATGGTGATCAGCATTTCCTCGATATCTGCGTAGATGTCCAGGTCATAGATGGTCTTGACGGTAGACTTGCTCTTTTTTACAGAAGAAAAGTTGCGAAAATCATGGGTGCCTATGAGAGAGAGGGCGGCCTGCTGCATGACTTTCTTATCCGGGATCTTAAAGCTGTGATAGATATACCGCCTGTCAAATACGCTGGGAACCTCGTCGATAGTGATCCGGTAAACATAGGTTTTGGACAGGGCGTTCAACTGCGCATGAAATCTTTCCGGCTTTTCTTCCACTTTGGTGACAGCAATGTCCATAGGAAGATAGCGGTTCAGATAATGCTGGATTTCTTTGGTGGTCATGCTGCATTCTGTTTTAAAGTTAGCAACCTGAAGGTAGGCGTGCACCCCGACCTCTGTGCGGCAGCCGCAGTGAAGCTCGCAGAGATATTCCCCTGTCATTTTTCGCAGGACTTCGATGATCTTGTTGGAGATGGTATTGCCGGATTCGTCCTTTCCCAGGCGGGTCCAGCCCTGATACCTGCTCCCGTCATATTCGATGGTGAGTTTTATGTTTCGCATAGGATATACTCCTTTTTATAAGAGAAAGAGAACCTGTGAAAGAAGCTGTGCCGGAACTTTTCTGTCAGACAGAAAAATTTCCCGGCAGGACAACAGGTTCTGTGGATTTGTAAGTTGCCGGTTCCAGTATAGCAAATCCTATGATACAATGGAAGAGTTCTTTCAGGAGAGAGAACGGAATTGTAAAATCGCAGAAGAGAGGGAAACATATGGATATGGAAAGCAGAACAGTCTCAGAGTCTGTCGTGGAGACCGTGCACATTGTCAGACCGAATCATCTAAATGCAGCCGGGCGTCTGTTTGGAGGCGTGCTGATGCAGTGGATCGACGAAGTGGCGGGCCTTGTGGGGAAAAGACACACCAGAATGAATGTGATCACCGCTTCCGTGGACAATCTGAAATTTTTGCATGGAGCCTACCAGAAGGATGTGATCGTCATCATAGGAAAGACGACTTATGTGGGCAATACCTCTATGGAGGTAAAGGTGGATACCTATGTAGAGCATATGGACGGAGGAAGGACGCTGATCAACCGGGCATATTTTACCATGGTGGCGCTGGATGAGAACGACAGGCCGGCAAGGGTTCCAAGACTGGAACTGGAAAAAGAGGAAGAGTACGAAGAGTGGGAGAAGGCCAAAAAGCGTCAGGAAGTCAGAAAGATGAGAAAAGAAGAGGACTTTTGATCTGGTGAGGAGTTTTCTTCAGAAGGGGCTTTCGGTGCCGGTCGGGCTTGAGAGTCCGGAAAGCGGGAAAAGACAGGTGTCAAGAAAAAATACTTGACACCTGTCTTTTTGCGGTGTATGATAGCACAGGTGATGAAAATGGATGAACTTTTGGAACGGACATTATTATTCGATTTTTACGGCGAGCTTCTGACAAAGCACCAGAAGGAGATCTACGAGCAGTATATTTCAGAGGATCTTTCTCTGGGAGAGATCGCAAAAGAAGCCGGAATCAGCAGGCAGGGAGTCCATGACCTGATCAGAAGATGCTCTGCTACCCTGAAAGGGTACGAGGAGAAGCTGCATCTGGTAGGACGGTTTGTGTCTGTGCGGGAGAAGGCCAGGAGGCTGGAAGAGCTGCTGGAGGACAAGGACGGATCTGATGCAGAAGTCTGTCTGGAGAAGGCCCGGAAGCTTTCCCGGGAAATCATAGAGGAATTGTAAAATGGCATTTGACAGTTTAACAGAAAAATTACAAAATATATTTAGGCAACTAAGGAGCAAAGGACGACTGACGGAAGAGGACGTAAAGGAAGCCCTAAAGGAGATCAAGCGGGCGCTTCTGGCAGCAGACGTCAACTTTAAAGTTGTCAAAGAATTTATCGGAAATGTACAGCAAAGAGCGGTGGGGCAGGACGTAATGAACGGATTGAACCCGGGACAGATGGTGGTCAAGATCGTCAACGAAGAGCTGACTTCTCTGATGGGCTCCGAGACGACAGAGATCGCACTGCAGCCGGGGAAAGCCATGACCGTCATTATGATGGCGGGACTTCAGGGTGCGGGAAAGACTACCACCACGGCAAAGCTGGCGGGCAAATTCAAGCAAAAGGGAAAGAAGCCCTTGCTGGTAGCTTGTGACGTGTACCGGCCGGCGGCGATCTCCCAGTTAAAGATCAACGGAGAAAAGCAGCAGGTGGAAGTGTTTTCCATGGAGGACAGTCGCAAACCCGCGGAGATCGCAAGGGAGGCGGTCGCCTATGCGGAAAAGAACGGCCACAATCTCGTGATCCTGGATACGGCAGGACGGCTTCATATCGACGAGGAGATGATGGAGGAGCTGCAGCAGATCAAAAAGGCAGTAACGGTACATCAGACCATCCTGGTGATCGACGCCATGACGGGACAGGACGCCGTAAATGCGGCAAAGGAGTTCCACGAGAAGGCGGGCATTGACGGAGTCATCATCACGAAGCTGGACGGAGACACCAGAGGCGGAGCGGCGCTTTCAGTGAAGGCGGTGACCGGAAAGCCTATATTCTATGTGGGTATGGGAGAGAAGCTGTCGGATCTGGAGCAGTTTTATCCGGAGCGGATGGCATCCAGGATCCTGGGAATGGGAGATGTGCTGTCCCTGATCGAAAAAGCAGAGGCCCAGATCGATGAGGACAAGGCGAAGGAGATGAGCCGTAAGCTAAAGAAGGCTCAGTTTGACTTTGAGGACTATCTGGAAAGTGTCAAACAGATGAAGAACATGGGAGGTATCGGCAATATCATGAACATGCTGCCGATGGGAGGACTGGGTAAGATGAAAGGTCTCAGCGAAGATCAGACTTCCCAGGCGGAAAGAAGCATGGCCAGGATGGAAGCTATGATCTATTCCATGACAGTTCAGGAAAGACGGGATCCGGATCTTCTGAATCCTTCCAGAAAGCATCGGATCGCGAAGGGCGCCGGAGTGGACATCAGCGAGGTCAACCGTATGATCAAACAGTTTGGCGAGATGAAGAAGATGATGAAGATGATGGGAAAAGGCGGAAGAAGAGGAGGATTCAGGCTTCCTTTTTAACCGGTATGGCTATGGTATATCGCAGTATGCGTTATATAGATCAAAAAGAACAGAAAGATGAATGGAGGAAAAGTAAGATGGCAGTAAAAATGAGATTAAGAAGAATGGGACAGAAGAAGGCTCCTTTTTATAGAATCATAGTGGCTGATTCAAGATCCCCAAGAGATGGAAAGTTTATCGCAGAGATCGGAACCTATGATCCGACCCGCAATCCAAGTGCGATCCATGTAAATGAAGAAGAAGCAAAGAAATGGCTGGCAAACGGAGCACAGCCGACCGAAGCAGTCAGCAAAATTTTGAAAGTGGCAGGCATCGAGAAATAAGATATGCCTTTGGAGGTGTACATTAGATGAAAAATCTTGTAGAAGTGATCGTCAAGGCGCTGGTAGACCACCCGGGAGAAGTTGTCATCCACGAAAAAGAAGAAAAGGGCATAGAGGTCCTGGAAGTTCGTGTAGCAGAATCGGATATGGGAAAGGTGATCGGCAAGCAGGGACGGATCGCCAAGGCGATTCGTTCTGTGGTAAAGGCTGCTGCGACAAAGGAAAACAAGAAAGTCAGTGTGGATATTATGGACTAGGGAAAGATCCCTGTGGGGCAGGCAGTTGTGACAGTCTGTCCCTGTTTTTGTTTTGAGGAGAGATGTATGGAAGAAATGTTACAGGTAGGAGTGATCGCTTCTACCCACGGGATCAGGGGAGAGGTCAAGGTGTTTCCCACCACAGACGATGTGGGACGGTTCCGGGATCTGAAACAGGTATATCTGGATACCGGCAGAGAGAAACTGCTGCTGGATGTGGAATCGACAAAGTTTTTTAAACAGATGGTCATCCTGAAATTCCGGCAGTTTCAAAGCATCAATCAGGTGGAGGGCTTTAGGCGGCGCCCCTTATTGGTGCGGCGGGAGGATGCTCTTCCTCTGGAAGAGGATGAATATTATATTGCGGATATGCTGGGAATGGATGTGGTACTGGAAGGGGGAGAGCATTTCGGGGTTCTTGCCGATGTGATCGAAACAGGCGCCAACGACGTATATGTGGTGGACAGCGACGGTCACGGTCAGGTGCTGCTGCCGGCCATTAAAGACTGTATCCTGTCTGTGGATGTTGCACAGAGAAAGATGTGCGTCAGACTTATGAAAGGACTGGTATAAAGAAGATGGAGATTCATATCATGACACTGTTTCCGGAGATGGTCATGCAGGGGCTTGGCGCCAGCATCACCGGACGGGCAATGGACAAAGGGCTGTTGAAGATCCATCCGTGGAACATCAGAGATTATGCCTTCAACAAGCACAGCAGTGTGGACGACTATCTTTACGGTGGAGGAGCCGGGATGCTGATGCAGGCAGAGCCGGTGTATCAGACCTACCAGGCGATCTGCAAAGAGACAAAGGGCCATCCAAGGGTCGTCTATCTCTGTCCGCAGGGCAGGACATTCTGCCAGGAGATGGCAGAAGAGTTTTCCGGGGAAGAGGAACTGGTGCTCCTGTGCGGACATTATGAGGGGATCGATCAGCGGGTACTGGACGAGATCGTGACGGATTATGTATCCATAGGAGATTTTGTACTCACCGGAGGAGAGCTTCCGGCCATGATGCTGGTAGATGCTGTGGGGAGACTGGTTCCGGGAGTTTTAAACAACAGCCAGTCGGCAGAAAAGGAAAGCTTTCAGGAGTATCTTCTGGAGCATCCGCAGTACTCCCGTCCGGAGATCTGGAATGGGAAAAAGGTTCCGGAAGTGTTGCTTTCCGGGCACCATGCCAATATTGAAAAGTGGAAACGGCAGCAGTCCATCTTGCAGACGGCAAAGCACAGACCGGATCTTCTGGAAAAAGCGGACCTTACCGGAGAAGAAAAACAGATGGTAAAAGAATTTCGGGAGCGGCAGGTATCTGACAAGGAGGTGTCGGACATATGCAGGAGGAATTGAAACAGATCATTGAAAAGGGGCGACGGATCGTGTTTTTCGGAGGGGCGGGAGTTTCCACAGAAAGCGGTCTTCCGGATTTTCGTTCCGAGCAGGGGTTATATCAGGCAAAACAAGAATACGGATATTCTCCCGAGGAAATGCTAAGTCACAGCTTTTTCATGAAAAATCAGGAATTGTTTTTCAAATATTACAAGGAAAATCTGATCTGGCAGGAGGCGCTTCCCAATGACGCGCACCTTGCCCTGGCAAGACTGGAGCAGGAAGGGAAGCTGCGGGCGGTAGTCACGCAAAATATAGACGGACTGCATCAGATGGCGGGAAGCAGGACCGTACTGGAGCTTCACGGCAGCGTTCAGAGAAATTATTGCATGGAGTGCGGGCAGTTCTATGATCTGGACTATATTCTGGCAAAGGAGCACTGCGAGGGATGCATTCCCCGATGTAAAAAGTGCGGAGGAGTGGTAAAGCCGGATGTGGTGCTGTATGAGGAGGCGTTGTCGGACACTGTTTTAAAGGAATCCATCCGAATGATCGCAGAGGCGGATGTCCTGATCGTAGGAGGAACCAGCCTGGTGGTCTATCCGGCGGCGGGACTGATCGATTATTTCAACGGCGACAGACTGGTGCTGATTAACAAACAGCCCACCGCCCGCGACAACAGGGCGGATCTGGTTCTGCATGACTCCATTGGGAAGGTATTGGCCTTTTCCTGAGAGGAAAGAGCAGATAACATGTGCGGATACGATAAGATAGAAAAGGCAGTGGAAAAGCAGGAAAGTCCGTGAATATGCGAGAATATACGAATATACGAAAAAAATAAAAAATCTTGCAAAGCGGAACCAAGTGTGATAAGATAGGACAGGTTATGAGGAGGAAGATGGTCCGCTGGTACGAAGGTATTAAGAACATCCAGTTTTAATAGGAGGAAAATAACATGAATGAAATTATCAGAAGCCTGGAAGCGGAGCAGTTAAAGGCAGAGGCGCCTCAGTTTCGCGTGGGAGATACCGTAAAGGTATACGGAAAGATCAAAGAAGGAAACAGAGAAAGAGTACAGGTATTTGAAGGCACCGTACTGAAAAGACAGGGCGGAGGCTCCAAAGAGACCTTTACCGTAAGAAAGAACTCCAACGGGGTAGGCGTGGAAAAAACTTGGCCGCTGCACTCTCCAAATGTGGAAAGAGTAGAAGTTGTTCGCAGAGGTAAAGTAAGAAGAGCGAAACTGAACTACTTAAGAGACCGTGTAGGTAAGAGAGCAAAAGTAAAAGAACTGGTAAAATAGAGATGAGGGAAGAGGGCAAGTACATAGCGTATGTTGCCCTTTTTTGCTATATGAGAGGGATTATGAAGAAAAGAACCAAAAATTCCTATATCAGCTCCTACAAAAGAAAAAAACGGATCATGCAGCTGGCGAAAGGGAAGCAGGGCGGCAAAAAAAGGAGAAAAGAACTGCTGAAAGCGTTGTGGAAGCGCCTTCCGAAAGCCGGAATATGGGTGTTCCAGATTGTGATCGTGTGCCTGCTGGCATTTGTACTGGTCTATTATTTCGGTCAGAGAGTCAGCACGGTGGGGGACTCCATGCGTCCTGTCCTGCAAAATAAGGATGTGGTACTGGTCAATCGGATGGTGTACAATGTCAGCGTACCGAAGCGGGGGGATGTGATCGTATTTAAGCCCAAGGGGAATGAGAATTCCCACTACTATATGAAACGGATCGTGGGACTTCCGGGCGAGACTGTGGAGATCATTGAAAACAACGTCTATATCAACGGGAAAAAATTAAAAGAAGACTATCAGGTAACGGACATAGATGACGTAGGGATCGTACATGAAAAGATGCAGCTGTCGAAAGAGGAGTATTTTGTCCTGGGAGACAACCGGAAAAACAGCGAGGACAGCCGGGACGCCGACGTGGGAAATGTAAAAAAAGAGTACATCTATGGGAAGGCATGGATGGTTATTTCTTTTACCAGACAATTTGGATGGATTCGATAAGGAGAAACAGATGCAAGTACAATGGTATCCTGGTCATATGACAAAAGCAAAGCGTATGATGCAGGAAAATATAAAACTGGTGGATCTCATCATAGAGCTGGTGGACGCCAGAGCTCCCATCAGCAGCCGGAACCCGGATATAGATACTCTGGGAGCGGGGAAATCCAGGCTGATCCTGCTGAATAAGGCAGATCTGGCAGAGGAGCACTGGAACAGCCGGTGGATCGAGTATTTTAAAGAGAAAGGGATCCTGGCAGTAAAGGTCAATTCCAAAAAGGGCGGAGGGATAAAATCTATCCAGGGAGTGATCCAGGAAGCCTGCAAGGAAAAGATGGAAAGAGACAGAAAGAGAGGGATCCTGAACCGCCCGGTCAGAGCGATGGTGGCCGGCATCCCAAACGTGGGGAAATCCACCTTTATCAACAGTCTTGCGGGAAAAGCCTGCACGAAGACGGGGAACAAGCCGGGAGTTACCAGAGGAAAGCAGTGGATCCGCCTGAACCGCCAGGTGGAGCTTTTGGATACACCGGGGATCCTGTGGCCGAAGTTTGAAGATCAGAGGATCGGTCTTTGTTTGGCGATGATCGGTTCCATAAAGGAAGAAGTCCTGAATCTGGAAGAGCTGGCGGCGCACGCCGTTTCCTTTCTGAACCGGGAGTATCCGGGAATGTTAGAGGACAAGTATGGGACGTCCCGCTGCGAAGATCCCTATGAGGCGCTGGCAGCCATTGCGCAAAGCAGAAACTGCCTGCTAAAAGGGGGAGAAGCAGACATTGAAAAAGCGGCGCTGCTTTTTCTGGATGATTTTAGAAACGGAAGACTGGGCAGGCTGACACTGGAGCGCCCGGTTAAGGAGGAAATAGAATGAGCAGGAAAACAGAAGGGGAAGGACTGCTGGTCCGCGTATTTGGGAAAGTGATCGGGGGGATTCTTGGCTGGATCCTTTATCTGCTGATCATCGTAGGGCTGACCTATCTGATCATTACCTATGTGGGGCAGCGGACCCGGGTCAGTGGTTCTTCCATGGAAACGACCTTAAGCGACGGCGATAATCTGATCGTGGACAAACTGTCCTATCATTTCCGTGCCCCCAGCCGATTTGACATTGTGGTATTCCCTTATCAGTATGCGGAAAACACCTATTATATCAAGCGGATCATCGGCCTGCCCGGGGATACGGTGCAGGTGATCGACGGGTATGTGTGGATCAACGGAGAACGGCTGGAATCAGACACCTACGGGAATGAAGTGATGAACAGTCCGGGGATTGCAGCAGAACCTGTCACACTGGGAGAGGATGAGTATTTTGTACTGGGAGACAACAGGAATCACAGTGCGGACAGTCGGGAGCCCAGCGTAGGAGTCATCAAAAGGAAAAATCTGATGGGCCGGGCGTGGGTAAGGATCTATCCTTTCGATAAAGTGGGGACGATCCGGCATGAGTAGAAGGAAGGACGATCCGATCGCCGGATGTAAAGGACAGGAAGCGTCGGAATCACAAAAAAAAGATCAGACAGAAAACGAAACGCCAAAAAACAGACAGGAGAAGCGGCAGGCAGAACAAGGACCAAGCAGGAAACAGATCAAGGAAGCGGAGAAGAAACAGAGACAGGAAGAACGCCTCCAAAAGGAGCGGGCACGTACAGAGCAGATGTACCAGTTTGAAGAAGCATACAGAGAGTACCGGGCTATTTGCGGAATTGACGAGGTGGGAAGAGGTCCTTTTGCGGGGCCGGTAGTGGCGGCAGCGGTGATCCTGCCCAAAGAAGAACGGCTGCTTTATCTGAATGATTCCAAGAAGCTGACTGAAAAGAAGCGGGAACTGTTATATGAAAAGATCATGGAAAAAGCGGTGGCAGTAGGGATCGGGATGGTCAGTCCGGCCAGAATCGATGCCATCAATATTTTGCAGGCTACCTATGAGGCTATGCGGATGGCGGTATCTGAGCTTTCGGTGGCTCCGGATCTGCTGTTGAACGATGCGGTGACGATTCCGGAACTTCCCATGAAGCAGGTGCCTATCATCAAAGGAGATGCCAAAAGTGCTTCCATTGCGGCGGCAAGTATCGTCGCAAAGGTGACCAGGGACCGGCTGATGTGTGAATATGACAAAATACTTCCGGGATACGGCTTTGCCTCCAACAAGGGGTATGGAACCAAAGCCCATATCGAAGGGCTGCAAAAGCTGGGAGTAACACCCATCCACCGACGCACTTTTTTGAAGAACTATATAGACGATTGATTTTTCTTAAAATATCATAAAACAAAAGATTTTCTCTGAAAGACTATGGGAATGGCAGACTTTTTGAAAAATCAGACGGAGAGTGGATTTTCTTTGAGGGAAGCGAATGGCACAGAAAAAGAGACAACAAGCAGATACCAGGCGGCAGACAGGGAAGGCCTATGAAGAAAGAGCGGCGGCTTTTCTTCAGAACCGGGGATATACGGTCATAGAAAGCAATGTGTTCAGCAGGATCGGGGAGATCGATATCATTGCAGAAGAAGGAGGGTACCTGGTGTTTTGCGAGGTAAAATACCGGAGAAAAGGAACCTTCGGAAAAGCGGCGGAAGCAGTAGACGCAAGAAAGCAGAAGAAGCTGTTTTACTGTGCGATGGAATATCTCAGGCAAAAAGGCCTGCAGGAAATCCCCTGCCGCTTTGATGTGGTGGCATTTGACGGGGAGAGTGTCGAAGTTTATCAAAACGCATTTTGAAGTGAAAAGAAACGGAGGCGGAAGCATGAAACCGGAGCTTACCTACAAACCGGGCAGCAGAACGTTTGTACCGAAGGAGCAGCAAGGGGTTCCTTTTTTGTCCTGTGAGGGACTGGAAAAAACAGGGATCGTACATCAGGGCTTTTCCACCAGACTGGGAGGGGTCAGCAAAGGGTGCTACAGCACCATGAACATCAGTACCAGCAGAGGGGATGATCCGGCTGCCATTCGGGAGAATCAGAGGAGGATCGCAAAAGCCATAGGGATAGAACCGGAATCTATGGTATACACCCATCAGGTACATGACACCAGGGTGGCGCGGGTTGGAAGAAACGACTGTGGAACCTGTATTCCTGAGACAGACGGACTGATCACAAATGAAACAGGAGTCTGCCTGGTTACTTTTTTTGCGGATTGTGTTCCTCTGTTTTTCATCGACAGAAAGAATCGTGCCATCGGCCTGAGCCATTCCGGGTGGCGGGGAACGGTAGGCCGTATGGGAGAAGTGACGCTAAGGAGGATGGCAGAGGAATTTGGAACCCGAAGCGAAGACGTAACGGCGGCCATTGCTCCTTCCATCTGCCAGGACTGCTACGAGGTCAGTGAAGATGTAGTGGAACAGTTTCGGCGGGCGTTTGACGAGAGGCTGTGGCAGGATATTTTTTATGAAAAAGGGCGGGGGAAGTACCAGCTAAATCTTTGGAAGGCCAATGAATACGTGCTGTTGGAAGCAGGGATCAAAAGGGAAAACCTGTTTGTAACGACCATCTGCACCCATTGTAACCCCCAGATACTGTTTTCCCACAGAAGGACGGGAAATCAGAGGGGCAATCTAAGCGCCTTTCTTGCACTGAAACAGGAGTAGGAAAATGGAGATGTGTGTATTAACGACGGAAAGTACAAAAGAAGTGACAGAAACGGTACAGGATACGGTAGGTGAAGTTGGCAGGATGACAGAATATCTGCAAAACCACCTTCCGGATATCCTGGCCTATGGGATCAGGGTGCTCCTGGCACTGGTGGTGTTTTTTGTGGGACGCATCGTCATCAAGTGGATACGGGCGCTGGTGGGGCGTTCCTTTCAGCGCTCCGGAGTGGATGCAGGCGTCAGGCAGTTTACCGATTCCTTCCTCAAATTTGCGCTGTATGTGGTGCTGATCTTCAGCATCATAACCAAGCTTGGCGTAGATACGGCGTCGGTGGCGGCTGTTCTGGCGTCGGCGGGAGTGGCCATCGGCCTGGCGCTACAGGGAAGTCTGGCAAACTTTGCCGGAGGAGTACTGATCCTGCTTTTAAAGCCGTTTGAGGTGGGGGATTATATTGTGGAGGATACCAATAAAAATGAGGGAACTGTAAAAGAAATCCAAATTTTTTACACGAAACTCAGTACCCTGGACAATAAGACCATCGTGATCCCAAACGGGATGCTGACCAACAACAGCATTACCAACGTAACGGCCAAAAATGAAAGGAGACTGGATCTTAGAGTAACGATCTCCTACGATTCAGATCTTCGCCGGGCAAAACAGCTGCTGGAGCAGGTGGTAAAAACAGACGGGCAGATTCTGCAGGAAGAGGAGATACTGATTTTTGTGGATGAGCTGGGAGAAAGAGGCGTTGTTCTGGGAGCCAGGGCCTGGGTGGTCAGCGAGCATTACTGGGAAGCCAGATGGCGCATCCTGGAAAATATCCGGCTCGCATTTGAAGAGCATGGGGTCCGCCTTCCGGAAGTGGGAGTGATCAGCAGACCCAGATAGGAGAGCGAAGATCAAAGAGCTTACGAAGAATCTGCAAATACCCTGCAGCGCGCTGCCAAACCGGTGGAAACCTTGAAAACAAAAGGGTTTTCTCTTGAAATCCTTTTGAAAATATGATAACATCTAAAGGTCGCAAAAAACACGCATTTGTTTGCCGGAGACGGTGCCGCAGGATCTGCGGTTTGAAGGCTTACACATATGCGGAAGAAAAAACCAAATGGAGGAAAAAACATGAGTGTAATTTCAATGAAACAGCTTTTGGAGGCAGGTGTACATTTTGGACACCAGACAAGAAGATGGAACCCGAAAATGGCTCCGTATATCTACACAGAAAGAAACGGGATCTACATCATTGACCTGCAGAAATCTGTAGGAAAAGTAGATGAGGCTTACCAGGCGATCTCTGATGTAGCGGCAGAGGGCGGAACCGTTCTGTTTGTAGGAACCAAGAAGCAGGCACAGGATGCGATCCGTACAGAGGCAGAGCGCTGCGGTATGTACTATGTAAATGAGAGATGGCTGGGCGGTATGCTGACCAACTTCAAGACCATCAAGAGCAGAGTGGCACGTCTGAAAGAGATCGAGAGAATGTCAGAGGACGGAACCTTTGAGGTGCTGCCAAAGAAGGAAGTGATCCAGTTGAGAAAAGAATGGGAAAAACTGGAGAAGAACCTGGGCGGAATCAAGGATATGAACAGACTGCCGGATGTGATCTTCATCGTAGATCCGAAAAAAGAGAGAATCTGTGTGCAGGAAGCGCATACGCTGGGAATTCCGTTGGTAGGAATCGCGGACACCAACTGTGATCCGGAAGAGCTGGATTATGTGATCCCGGGAAATGACGACGCTATCCGCGCTGTCAAGCTGATCGTATCCAAGATGGCAGACGCCGTGATCGAAGCAAACCAGGGAATGACAGGAGAAGACGTATACGAAGAGGCTGTTTCCGAGGAAGAAGCGGCAGAGTAGTCATTCTCATAGAAGATAGCAAATAGGAACGGAGGAATAGAAGCATGGCAATTACAGCTAGTATGGTAAAAGAGCTGAGAGAAATGACCGGAGCGGGAATGATGGACTGCAAGAAGGCTCTGAATGAGACCAACGGAGATATGGATGCAGCCATTGAGTACCTGAGAAAGAACGGTCAGGCAAAGGCAGAGAAGAAGGCGGGACGTATTGCGGCTGAGGGAATCGTTATGGCAGAGGTAAGAGACGATAAGACGGCAGCGATCGTAGAGGTGAATTCTGAGACAGACTTTGTTGCAAAGAACGCAGAATTCCAGGGATTTGTAAAGGCAGTGGTAAATCAGGCGCTGGCAACAGATTCTGCGGATCTGGACGCTTTCATGGCAGAGGCATGGAACGAAGACGCTTCCAAGACAGTAAAGGACGCCTTGACAGAAAAGATTTCTGTGATCGGAGAAAATCTCAGCATCAGAAGATTTGAGAAGGTAGTATCCGAAGGGTGTGCCGTATCTTACATCCACGGCGGCGGACGGATCGGAGTCATCGTAGACGCAGAGACGGACGTTGTGAATGATGAGATCAGAACCTGTCTGAAAAATGTTGCAATGCAGGTGGCGGCAATGTCTCCCAAGTATGTATCCAGAGAGGAAGTGTCTCAGGATTATCTGGAGCACGAAAAAGAGATCCTTCTGGCACAGGCAAAGCTGGAAAATCCGAACAAGCCGGACAATATCATCGAAAAGATGATCATCGGACGTCTGAACAAAGAATTGAAAGAGATCTGCCTGCTGGATCAGGTATATGTGCAGGATGGAGATCTGACAGTAGAAAAATATGTGGAAAAAGTTGCAAAGGAAAACGGAGCAACCGTTACCGTAAAGAGATTTGTGCGTTTCGAGACCGGAGAAGGAATCGAGAAAAAGCAGGAGGACTTTGCAGCAGAAGTTGCAGCTCAGATGGGAAAATAAGCGATCCTGTGTGAAAAGCAGCCTGGCGAAATGAAAAGAAGACCCCTACGATCGGCATGTGATTCCGGTCGCAGGGGTTTTGTAGGAGAAAAGGAATGAAGAAAAAATTATCGTTAACGACGCAGATATTTATTGCGCTGGTACTGGGGATCCTGGCGGGAATTGCCCTGACGGGACATCCGGATATCGCAACCACCTACATCAATCCCATCGGTACCATTTTTTTAAATCTGATCAAATGGATCGTGACTCCGCTGGTGTTTTTCTCGATTATGGCAGGGGTTATTTCGTTACAGGACATTAAAAAGGTGGGCTCCATTGGGGGCAAGACCATCCTGTATTATATGTGTACCACGGCATTTGCCGTCACGATAGGGCTGGCGTTTGCCAATGGGCTGAAGGGGATCTTTCCGGTGCTGAGCACGTCGGATCTGAAATATGAGGGAAGTGATCCGGTAAGTTTTATGGAAACGCTGGTCAATATGTTTCCTTCCAACTTCATAGCACCGTTTTTAGATGCAGCCATGCTGCAGGTGATCGTAGGCTCCCTGCTGGTGGGGTTTGCCATTATGCAGGTGGGAGACAAGGGAAAAAAGGCTGTGCAGGCGGTGGATACCATCAATGACATTTGTCTGATGGTCATGGAACTGATCCTGAAGCTTTCTCCGATCGGAGTATTTTGCCTTCTTTGTCCGGTGGTGGCCGTGAATGGACCTTCCATCATCGGATCCCTGGCAAAGGTGCTTCTGGTAGCCTACGTATGCTATGTCGTACACGGAGTTTTTGTGTATTCCCTGTCTGTGAAAGCAGTGGCGGGGATGAATCCCGTTACGTTTTTCAAGGGGATGCTGCCGGCGATCCTGTTTGCATTTTCGTCAGCTTCCTCTGTAGGAACGCTTCCTTTGAATATGGAATGTACGGAAAAGCTGGGGGCAAAAAAGGAAGTATCCTCTTTCGTGCTCCCACTTGGGGCGACGATCAATATGGATGGAACGGCCATCTATCAGGGAGTCTGTGTGGTATTCATTGCTTCCTGCTATGGCATCAACCTGACGATCTCCCAGATGATCACCATCGTACTGACGGCCACCCTGGCTTCCATCGGAACGGCGGGAGTGCCGGGATCCGGGATGGTGATGCTGGCCATGGTGCTGCAATCGGTGGGGCTTCCTGTGGAAGGGATCGCACTGGTAGCCGGAGTGGACAGATTGTTTGATATGGGACGGACGACGGTAAATATCACAGGAGACGCTTCCTGTGCCATTGTGGTAAATGCATTGTTGGAGAAAAAAGAAGCAAAACGGCAGTAATGACAGTGTTCTTGGAGGGAAGAGTATGGGAAAAGTAATGCTTTCAAAAACAGAGTCGCTTTTTATGCATAACAGGTTGAAAGAACGATTGGCTGCCCGGGGGGATTGCTTTTGAAGAGGAGGCAGCTGTCGGGGCAGGGATCAAGGAAATGATAAAGAACATTCTTGTGTTTCAAAGGCCGAGCAGCGGTGTTCGAAGAAGCGAATCTCCGGGAACATACACCCTTTGGATCGAGGAAGAAGACAGTGAGAAGGCAAGGCTCATAAAAGAAGAGCTGGAGAAAGCCTTATAGAATTTACGAGAATTTCAGGGATGCTTTTCTTGAGGGAAGCATCCCTTTCCTGTAAAAAAAGTCAGGTTGAAATTCCGTCCGAATCAAAGTAAAATGAGGGGAACAGAAGAAAGGAAGACAAGTTGATGCAAAGACACAAAGACATAAAAAAAGCATTTCTGGCAGCATTTCCCCATACGGTCCCGATCCTGGCGGGCTTTCTGTTCCTGGGGCTGTCCTATGGGATCTACATGAATGCTTCCGGATTTTCCTTTTGGTATCCCATGCTGATGAGTATGCTGATATTTGCAGGGTCCATGGAATTTGTGGCTGTCAGTATACTGTTAGGCGGGTTTCATCCTCTGCAGACTTTCCTTCTTACGATTGTGATCAATGCAAGGCATCTGTTTTACGGCCTGTCTATGCTGGATCGGTACAGAGGGCATGGCAGGAAAGATCTCTACCTGATCTTTGGGATGTGTGATGAAACCTTTTCCATTAATTATACGGCAGATATACCGGAGGGAGTGGATCCGGGATGGTTTATGACGTTTGTGACGCTCCTGAATCATTTTTACTGGGTGC
>NZ_JAXFXH010000016.1:0-106542 GCF_034091795.1 Suipraeoptans intestinalis
TCTGGCGTTTAATATAGTTACTGCCGGGAATGCCAATGGAAGTACGAAATCTGTTACGAACTCTATTGCTGACAGCACAGAAGATAGTGTGCGGAGGAAAGCAAAGGATTCCCTAGGCAATAGTGTGAGTAGGAGTGGTAGATGGGATATGACAGGAGGTGGAGGTGTAATTAATGGAAGAGAATATTCTCAACATGCAATGGAGAGAATGGCTCCAGATATACCACAGGTTAGAGCTGAATTAAGTAGACGTGCGGAAAAAATAGCAGAACAACGTGGGTATAAAGTAGGCACTAAGAACTATAATGATTTCTGTGTGAAATATGTAGACCCACGAAATATACCACCAAGTGTAATAGAGGATGCAATTGCATCTACGAAGGCTGTAGCTGGTAATAGAGCAAATACATTTATTCATGAAACAGCGGATGTTAAAATTATTATTAATTCTAGTGGAAAAGTAGTAACTGTTATATCGAAGTAGAAAGGATGTTAATATGTTTATAAAATATGATGAATCAGAGCTTTTTGAGTTTTTTGAAAGTGAACCTGCAGTTATTGGAGAAGAAGATGCAGGTGATTGGATATATACATATCAGAAAGATGATTTTAAAATAGTTTTGTTATTATCTACTTATGAAATGTATATTAAGATATCGATTTGTTATTGTGAAAATATTGTTTACACTGAAATGTTTAGCGAAATTATAGAAATTAATAAATTAGATATTAATACTATAAAAATAATTAAAAATGAGAAAAGTATACTTGTAAAAAAAGGAATACAGATAGGTGTAATTGTTGAAGAAAATTAAAAACAGTTTGTAACACAACAAGAAGAGCCAGTAGAAGTAAAAATCTACTGGCTCTTCTTATGCCCCAAATTTTATGAAATCTTATAGGAAAAATCTCCAAGTCTTCTGAAAACTTTAATGTCATCCTATTTCTTCTCCCCCGGTTCCTGTCTATGTGTTTCCCTGATCCTTCTCTTTTTTATCTATCCATGAAGCAACGGTGGTGTTTCCCTCAGAAACAGTGTCTGTCATATAGAAAAAGCCGCTGCAATCTGCACCGGCTGGAAAAAGGGAAAACAATCTATGTCAACATATAAAAATATATGGATTTCTTAGTCGAAGGCCAATACCCATACCGTTTGTAGCAGTACAGATATCGTCTTCTTTGTTGGTAAGGTCAGTATACGAAAGAATTGTGAAAGGACTGTGATTAGATGCTGAATTATTTCTAAACATTCTTAAGAAAAAGGGAGAAATCTACATAGAAAAACCCTATAAAGGAATGGCATATATCATAAAAAACGATTGGAAAAACCAGAGGGAAAAGAGTAACTTTATGTATAGAGAAGACCGCTTTTGCGGCAAAAAAAGGACGGCGAATGATCGCAGAAAAGGAGACAAGAAATGGAAATCATCAAAGAGCTACCAGAAATTTTTGAAGAATTTGCGGAACAGCGGCAGAAGTCGTTTCTGGCTGTCAAGGAGTACAAGGACAGAGGGATCCCGGTGGTAGGGGCATACTGTACTTATTTCCCAAAAGAGATCGCCATGGCGATGGGAGCAGCTACCGTAGGACTTTGCTCCATGTCGGAGGAAACTATTCCGGAGGCAGAAAAAGATCTGCCGAAGAATTTATGTCCTTTGATCAAAGCCAGTTACGGATTTGGAAAAAGCGACAAATGTCCTTTCTTCTATTTTTCCGATGTGGTAGTAGGGGAAACCACCTGTGACGGAAAAAAGAAGATGTATGAGTACATGGCAGAGTTTAAAGAGGTTTTTCTGATGGAACTGCCGAATTCTCAGAGGGAAGAGGGGCTGAAGCTCTGGACGAAAGAGATCCTCCGATTCAAAGAGTACCTGGAGGAAAAATTCGGAGTGGAGATTACGGAGGAAAAGGTAAGGGCGGCTGTTCGGGAAGAAAATGAGGTAAGAAAGGCGCTGAAAGAATTTTATGGTCTGATGCGCCACGAGCCTACGCCCATGGACAGCAAGGAGCTGTTTAGCGTGCTATATGGTTCCACCTTTAAGATGGATCGCGCGGCGGCGGCAAAGGAGATCCGCGAAGTGACGGCCAGGATCGAAAAAGAATATGCAGAAGGAAAGCGGAGAGATAAGAAGCCCAGGATCCTGATCACAGGATGTCCCATCGGCGGAGCCACAGAAAAGCTGATCCGTGCGGTGGAAGACAACGGAGGAGTGGTAGTAGCCTTTGAAAACTGTACAGGAGCAAAGGCCATCGACAGGCTGGTGGAGGAAGAGGCAGAGAACATTTATGATGCCCTTGCAGAGAGGTATCTGGCCATCGGCTGTTCCGTGATGACGCCGAACAAGAACCGGCCGGAGCTTCTGGGCCGGCTGATCGACGAATTTAAGGTAGACGGAGTGATAGAAATGGTACTGCAGGCCTGTCATACCTACAGCGTGGAAACCGGAAAGATCCGCCGGTTTGTAAATGAAGAGAAAGGACTTCCCTTTATCAGTATTGAGACCGACTACTCACAGGCGGATGTAGGACAGCTGAATACGAGAGTGGCTGCCTTTATCGAGATGTTGTAAAAAGATGAGCCCGGTGGCGGAGAGAAGCAGGAGAGTGTTTCTTTCCGCCGTTTCTGATAAGGGCGGAAATTTTGAGAGAGTTTATCAACGAGTGGGGAGAGCAAGGTGCAGCCGGGGAGAGCCGCTGCAGAAAAGGCTGGATCAAAAGCGGCGAAAAGGATGGACAAAAGCTCTGTTTGAACACACAAAGAAGAAAGGACTGTGTCTGAATGGGTGAAATGCTGGATTATGCCTGCAGGGCGAAGGAAGAGCAGAAGCTGGAGGAGGGAGAACTGGAAAAACTGGGACTTTCTCTGCCGGAGGCACATAAAAGCAAGGAAACACTGGTGGCGCTGGCAAAGGCATGGAAAGAGAAAAGAAAAGGGAAGTTTTGCGAACTGCCCTTTGACCATATGGTAGAAGCAGAAGCGATGGGAGGCGTGATCAATTACGGAGACAGTAAGGCCGGTCCCAGAGCAGGAGACTATTGCTGCCGCTCCATGGAAGAGGTACTGCAGCTTTCTGATATAGACTTTACGGCGGGACGGATCAAAGAGGTGCTGGATGCCTGCAGGATATTAAAAGAGCAGGGAGAGGCTGTGCTATTGGAAATATCAGGACCGTTTACTATTTTAAATGGATTGGTGGATCCCCGTCAGGTGTTTAAGGCCATGCGGAAGCAGCCGGAGACAGCAGATCAGGTATTTGAGAAATTAAAGCGAAATATACTGGCATTTGCAAAAAAAGCCCAGGAAGCAGGGGCAGATCTGCTGAGCTATGCGGACTCGTCCGGCGGGATCAGCATATTAGGCCCCAGACTGGGGGAAGAGGTGGCTAAAAAGTTTACGGCGCCGATGTTGAAGGAATTAAAAGACAGAAAGAAGGACATGACGGTGGTGCTTTGCCCTAAGACAGCGCTGGCTCTCGTGGGAGCGGGACTGGCAGACTGGGAGGAAATACAGGTGGCAGAAGGCCCGGTGTCCTATGGGGAGGCCTGCCTGCGGATAAGAGGAAAAGCGGATTTTACCGGGCAGATGTGCATCAAAGAGGCAGAAGAACTGCTGCAGGGGGGGAAGGTTCGGGTACTTTCCCTGAGAGAAGGATAAGATTCTCAGGCAGACAGAAATGATGACAGATCAAGGACTTCATAAAACAGAGGAGAGATGCAGACATGGAAGAAAAAATGGAATTGTTAAAAAGACTGTCGGACGGAGTGCTGGAAATGGAAGAAGAGGAAGTGGAGGAAGCCGCCAGACAGTATGTAGAAAAGGGATATCCGGCCCTGGAGGGGATCATGGGAGGGCTGGTAGATGGGATGAACCGCGCCAGCAAGCTGTATGAGGAGGAAGAGTATTTTGTGACGGACATTTTGCTGTGTTCGGATGCCATGTATGTGGGACTGGATGTACTCAGACCTTATTTGCCGGAAGAGGACGGAGAGACGAAAAAGACCGGCGTGATCGGGGTAGTGGAAGGGGACACCCATGATATCGGAAAAAATCTGGTGAAAATCATGCTGGAAACGGCAGGGTTTCGTATGATAGACCTGGGAAGAGATGTTCCCCTCAAAGCCTTTGTAGAAACAGCAAAGAAAGAAAATGCCGACTTTATCTGCCTGTCCACTTTGATGACAACCACCATGGGCGGGATGGAGGAGGTGATCCATATCCTGGAAGAAGAGGGTCTGCGAAACCGAGTCAAGGTTATGATAGGAGGCGGCCCCATTTCGCAGAAATATGCAGAGAAAATCGGAGCAGACGGGTATTCCGCAAATGCGGTAGAGGCAGTCAAACTGGCAAAACGCCTGCTGGAAACGGCGTAGGGCAGGTGACGGCAGATGACGAGAAAAGAACGATTAGAAAGAATCCTCAGACAAAAAGGCGTAGACAGAAACGCCTGTATCTGCCCCGGAGGTATGATGAATATGATTACCAGGGAGCTGATGGAAAAGGCGCAGGTCTATTTACCACAAGCCCATACCAACGCCGGACAGATGGCGGATCTTGCAAGGGCGGTCTGTGAAAATAACTGCTTTGAAAATTATGGCGTTCCGTTTTGCATGACCATAGAAGCGGAAGAAATGGGAGCAAAGGTAGATCTGGGATCGGATGTCTACGAGCCGCATGTGATCGAGTATGCCATCTCATCTGTCACGCAGTGGCAGACGCTGCCCCAGGTATCTCTGGAAACAGGAAGAAGCAAGGTGGTGCTGGACGCCATCCGTATTTTGAAGCAGGATAGGCGGGGGATTCCGGTGATAGGGAATCTTACAGGTCCGGTCAGCACGGCAAGCTCCGTGCTGGATCCGGTGGTCTTTTACAGGGAGATCCGTAAAAAGCCGAAGGAAGCGCATGCGTATATGGACTATATCACAACGCAGTTGATCCGGTTTGGGAAAGCGCAGATCGCTGCCGGAGCAGACGTTCTTGCCATTTCCGATCCCAGCGGGACAGGGGAGATCCTGGGACCGGGCTATTTTGAAGAATATGTCGTTCGGTACATGAACCGTCTGCTGGATGGGATCAGAGATGGAAAAACGGGAACGATCGTGCATATCTGCGGTCAGATGCGGTCTGTATTTTCACAGGTAGATCAGATCCAAAGCGATGCCCTAAGCTTCGATTCTATGGTTCCCATGCAGCAGGCAAAAAAACATTTGAAAGACCGGGTGTTGATGGGAAATGTAAGTACCTATGCATTGGAATTCGGAACGCCGGCCAGAGTAAGGACCCTGACCAGAAGCTGCATAGAAAACGGATCCAGTCTTTTGTCGCCGGCCTGCGGGATCGGTATGAAGGCGCCGCTTGAAAACATACAGGCAATTCTGGAGGAAGTCAATCGTTACTACGGAAGCAAGAAAGAAACGGAAGAATCAGAAGATTTGCTTGGAGGAAATGATGGCACAGATTAATATTCTTTCAACAGGAAAAAGGATCCATTGTGCAGAAGGGGAAAATCTGCTGGAAGTTTTGCTGCGGGAAGGCGTATTTCTGGAAAATCCCTGCGGTGGAAAAGGGATCTGCGGGAAATGCAAGGTGCAGATAAAAGGGGAAGGAGCCGGAGAATTATCCGCGACCGAAGGCCGGGCGCTGGGGGAGGAGGAAAAGCAGCAGGGGATCCGTCTTGCCTGTCTGACGGAAGTGGCGGGGGATCTGGAAGTTGTGCTGCTGCAAAGGGAAAGAAAGCACAAGGTATTGACCAAGGGATACCTTCCTGTGTTCAAACGGGAGCAGGGACAAAAAGGGTACGGGGTCGTTACGGATATTGGGACGACGACAGTAGTGTTGTCCCTGGTTCACCTTGCCACGGGAGAGGAGCTGGCCTCCGCTTCCATGATCAATGCGCAAAAACGGTACGGACTGGATGTTCTTACCAGGATCACCTACGAGTATGAGCACGGAGAAGAAGGGATTCAGAGGCTGCAGCAGACCATTGTAAATTCACTCAACGGGATGATCGGAGAAGTCTGCGAGGAAAGTGGCGTGGAGCGGGAAGAGATCGTGGAAATGACGGTGGCGGCGAACTGCACCATGCTTCATATGCTGATGGGAGTAGATGCCAGAAGTATTGGAAGAGCTCCCTATCATCCGGTTTTTTGTAGTGCGCAGAAACGTTTTGCAAAAGAAGTGGGGCTTAGGATGGGAAAAGATACGGTATTATATCTTCTGCCCTCCGTTTCGGCTTATGTAGGGGCGGACATTGTGGCGGGCGCATATGTTTGCGGACTGCAAAAAGAAACCAGAAAAGTGCTTTTTATAGATATCGGGACCAATGGGGAAATGGTGCTGGCGAAGGATGGAAAGCTATGGTGCTGCTCCTGCGCGGCAGGTCCGGCTTTGGAAGGGATGAATATCAGCGCCGGAATGCGGGCGGCAGAGGGAGCCATTGAAGCTGTTACCATTACAGAAGCAGGAGTTTTGCTTCAGACGATTGAGGACCAGACACCGGCAGGGATCTGTGGGAGCGGAATTCTGTCAGTAATGAAAGAGCTTCTGGAGCATCGGCTGGTAAAACGTTCCGGAGTATTTATTAAAAAAGAGAGTCTGGAGGAAGGGGACTATCGGTATCCCATGATA
Source organism: Suipraeoptans intestinalis (assembly GCF_034091795.1). Taxonomy (NCBI): domain Bacteria; kingdom Bacillati; phylum Bacillota; class Clostridia; order Lachnospirales; family Lachnospiraceae; genus Suipraeoptans; species Suipraeoptans intestinalis. The sequence continues at coordinate 6,626 of NZ_JAXFXH010000016.1, forward strand.
CGAAATTGCGGGAAAAAGAGAGAATTTGTACTGGATGAATCGCAGAATATCGTAGTGACCCAGGGGGATATCAGGCAGATCCAGCTGGCGAAGGGAGCGATCCTGTCGGGAGTAAAGGCGCTGCTTCAGGCAGCGAAAATAGAAGTAGAGCAGTTGGATCAGGTAATGATAGCCGGCCAGTTTGGAGCACATCTTCCCAGAGAGTCACTGACAGGCACCGGAATATTGCCCAAAGAGGTGGAAAACAAGCTGATGTATGTAGGGAATTCTTCCAAAACGGGAGCTTATATGGCGCTGCTTTCAAAAAAAGCAAAGAAGGAAATGGAAGAGCTGGCAGAAAGGATCGAGTATATCGAGCTGGCAGAAACGGTAAATTATGAACGGCTGTTTGCTGAGTGCATGGAGTTTCCAGAGGTGAGAGTATGACATATGAAGAACTGAAAAGAGAAATGGCAAGGCAGAAAGAGGAAATGACGGCAAAGGAGCGGATGGAGGCGTATAACCGGGGAGAGGAAGTGGACTATCAGCCCTATACTCTCCAGGCGTCCGATCCGGCGATGGCGGATATTTTTGGATTTACAACGACACAATTTGGAACAGATTTTGAAGTGAAAAGTGAAGTGATCCGACGAAAAAAGGAAGAATTTGGACTGGACAGCTTTAACGTGGGATTGGGGTTAAAGACCATAGGAGGGGCGCTGGGGTCTGTACTGAAAGCGCCGGAACATGGGATCGATTATGTGGAACATCACGTCCTGCAGGATTATAAGGAGTTTGACCGACTGGAGCTGACGGATCCCTATACCAACCCGGTACTTTCCAGGATCCTGGAAAGTGCAAAGCGATTAAAAGACCGATTTCCGGATATCAGCATGACAACCAGTGTGGCAGGGCCGCTTTCTACTGCCATTGCGGTAAGACCGGTGGATCTGGTATTAAAAGATACCATAAAGCATCCGGAAATGCTGCACAAATTGCTGGATCTGGTAGTGGACTGTTCTCTGAAATGGTTTGAAGCCTTTCACAACGAATTTGGGGCGGTAGGAACCAATTTCTCCGATCCGGTCACCTGTATGGACGTCATCAGCAAAAAGCAGTTTGATATCTTTTCCCTTCCCTATATGAAAAAGCTGATTGATGGAACCAATGCGATCATGGGGAGTCGCCCGGGAGCACATATTTGCGGCAAAACGAGTCCGATCTGGTCAGACCTGGCGGATGCGGGGTTGTTTTCTTTCAGTATAGACAATTGTGAAGATCTGGAAACGGCAAAGCAGATGGTAGGAGATCGGATGCGGATCGCCGGAAATGTGCCGCCGGTAGATGTGATGCGGGAGGGCAGCATAGATGATGTGATCGCCTCCTGCATCGAATGTATGAAAAAATGTGGGGATAATCCGGCCGGGTACATCCTGAATACCGGATGCCAGCTACCCATCGGAACGCCGAAGGCGAATGTGGAAGCCTTTATCTATGCAGCAAGAAAATATGGGAGAGGCGCAAGAATGGGCAGACTTCCGAAGGGGCTGGAGGATGCGTAGAACAAAAACGTATGGAGAGAAAAAGAAAACGGGTAAATCCGCTTTCGGAAGAAAGAAAAGCTGGCTCCTACGGAAGCTGTCCGGGTTTAGTCGGGATCTGTCAGCAGTTCAAAGTAGTTCTTCCGGAAGTCAATGAGACGCTCCTGCTTCATTTTGCTCAGTTCCTTTGAAAGAGCGGTGCGGTCTACATTTAGATAGTCGGCCAGCTGCTGACGGTCAAAGGGGATGGTAAAACAATTTTTATGTGTCTTAAGAGACGTGGTGTGCAGGTATGCCAGCACACGCCCGCGGATGGTTTTGGGTGCCGTGTGAAAACTGCGCTGGGACAAAAGCAGATTTTTCTGGAAAGATAGAGACAGCAGGCTGGACAAAAATTTAAAGGCCCAGGAAGTGTTGATGGTCTGCAGCTCTTTTAAGGTACGGACAGTCAGGAACAGGATGCGGGCAGGTCTGTCTGCAGATACATCCACCAGCAGAACCTCAGAGGGGAGGAGGGCGTAGGTTTCTGCAAAAAACTGCCCTTCCCTGACCTGGCTTAGGATGGTCCGGCTGCCCCAGACGTCATTGATCTCTATGGTAACGCTTCCGGAAAGAACAAGCCCCAGCTTTTCCGTGCTGTCACCGGCATGAAAGATCAATTCTCCTTTCTGGAATTCTTTTTCCTGCGCGTTCAAAGAAGACAGGCAGGAGTGGATTTCCTCGAGAGTCATGTCCTGAAAAAGCAGCGTGTTTTGTAAAAAATGAATGTCCAAGAAAGCCTCCTTTCAAAAGGGAAGGCTGTGGGCAGAGGATCGCCTGGCCACAGCCTTTTACATGAAGGGTCTACAAAATATCTTCCCGCCTTACATATCCGGGGGATTGAGGAGAGGCAATGATCTCCTTTGCGTGGAGAACGCGGGCGTGTTTGTCTACCACCTGCGCTTCAATGTGGACACCTTCTCCCACTACAGAGTCAGGCAGGAGGATGCAGTCTTTTACGATGGCGCCCTTTTTAATGACGCAGCCACGCCCGATCACAGAGTGTTCGATGGAACCTTCGATCAGACAGCCGTTGGAAACAACGGAGTTTCTGACACTGGCCGTGTCGAAATACTGGGTGGGACAGGAGTCGTTGGTCTTGGTATAGATGGGCCAGTCCTCGTCAAACAGGCTGTCGGCCACCTTTGAGTCGATCAGGGAAAGGTTGGCGTCATAGTAGCTCTTGAAGTCAGAAATGGCGGCAAAGTATCCCCGGTGAGAAATGCCGCGAATATCCATTTCCTCACAGGCCTTATTTACAATATCCAGCAGGGAATACATGGAGGAGATCTTTTTTGCACGATAGACCAGATCTATGAAAAGCTCTTTTTTCATGACATAGGTATCCATGAAGATGTTTCGGTTTTTGGCGCTGCCCCGGTTCTGCTCGATGGAGAGAACTCCTTTTTGGCGGTTCAGATTCAGGAAGTTGCAGTTCAAAAAACTTTCTTTTGCATTATCAACCGAGTGATAGAGCAGGGTGATGTCTGCACCGGAAGCGATATGAGCCTGCAGCAAAGAATCATAATCCATGGCATAGATCATATTGTTGGGGGCGATGACTACATAAGGATAGTGCACACTTTCAATGCAGTCCATGTTCTCCAGATAAGCGGAGATATCATTGTTGTAAATATCATTGTCCATGCCGGACTCAGAAAACAGCAGATGAAGCTTTCCTCGTTTGGAGTTGATGTTGTAATGGCGGCCGGTACCCAGATGTTCAGCCAGGGAACGAGGCTTGCGCTGCACATATACCTGAATGTGATCGATACCGCTGTTGCTCATATTGGAGATGGGAAAGTCAATAATACGATAACGTCCCAGGAAAGAAAAGGCGCCGATGGGGCGATAGCTTTGCAGCCCTTTTACCTGGATCTGGGTGTTGGAAAAATTAACGATTCCAAATGCTTTTGACATATTATTCTACCCCCTTTACTTTTTTTGCGATCAGCTGGATGTTTTCGCTGTCAGGGCTTCCTACCTGGGCAGACCTGCCGATGGTGACTCCGTCTGCCACCAGAGCACGACATACGACGGCGCCCTCTTCTACCACAACGTCAGGCATCAGGACACTGTCGATCACTTTTGCGCCGGCATGGACCTTTGCACCGGTAAACAGGACAGAATGCTCTACATCTCCGTCAATGGAACATCCCTGTGTGATAAACGCGCCTTTGATATTGGCGTCAGGTCCGATGTAATGCGGCAGGGTAGAGCGGTCTTCCGTATAGATCTTCCAGGTGGGATCGTTGAGATCCAGTTCGTTGTTTTTGTTTAAAAGGTCCATGTTGGCTTCCCACAGAGAATCGATAGTCCCCACATCTTTCCAGTATCCCTTGAATTTGTATGCGTGGAGATGCTTGCCATCGGAAAGCAGCTGCGGGATAATGTCTTTTCCGAAGTCATGACTGGAGGCGCTGTCCTTCATGTCGGCGATCAAAAGCCTGCGCAGGGACTTCCAGTTAAAGATATAGATCCCCATGGATGCCAGGTTGCTCTTGGGTGTTTCCGGTTTTTCTTCAAATTCTAAAATACGGCCGGAGTCGTCTGTATTCATGATCCCGAAACGGCTGGCCTCTTTTAGAGGAACCTGGAGAACGGCGATGGTGGCGTCCGCATCATTGGCTTTGTGCTCTGCCAGCATCTTGGCGTAGTTCATTTTGTAAATGTGATCCCCTGAAAGGATCAGTACGTATTCAGGGGAATAGGTATCAATGAAATCGATGTTCTGGGAAATGGCGTCTGCCGTACCGCGATAGACATCCAGCCCTGCATCTGCTTTTTCACGAGGAGGGAGGACGTACACGCCGCTGTCACGGGCGTCCAATCCCCAGCGCCTGCCGGCAGCCACATAGCTGTTTAAGAGGATGGATTCATACTGGGTTAAAACGCCGACAACATCAATGCCGCTGTTGGCACAGTTACTGAGCGGGAAATCTACGATCCGGTATTTTCCGCCGTAGGAAACGGCGGGTTTGGCAACTTTGTTGGTCAAATCATGCAGACGAGAACCACGGCCACCCGCAAGAATCATCGCCAGCATATTGTTGTGTTTCATCGTCATAACAAATCCTCGCTTTCTTCGTGTTGTGAAAGGTTGATGCAACGAATCCTTTTTGTAGATAATCGTATATGATATTACAACATATTATACCCTTTTTTTTGAAAAATATCCACTATTTTCAGATGGAATACGATGATATTACCGAACATATCAGATTAGTATGAAATTTAATTTTAAGGAGGAGATCCCATGTACAAAAAAGACAAGATGACTTCTAATGAGAGAATGGAGGCTTTTGCGTCAGGCAGAGAATTTGACCGGATACCGGCCATGCCATTTCTGGATTCTGTTGCATGCAAATTTGCAGGAATGACACATAGGGAAAAAAGAACACTTTTGAAGGAATAGAGGGGAGGAATCTACGCAGATTTTCTCCTCTTTTTGTAAGATTCGCAGAGATCCTGTGAAAAAGAGATTTTTACGGCAAATAGAAGAGAAAAGCCGATAAGAAAATAGTTCACAAAAAGAGAAGGAGAATCTTGTGAAATCCCACTATTGAGAAGTGGATGGAAATTATATATATTACAAATATTAAGGCTGTGGGAAGGAATTATGAGACATCTGCGGTGGGAAGGAGCGAGAAATTATGTTGGAAGAATTAAAGCAAAGGGTATATGAGGCAAATATGCTGCTGCCCAGACACGGATTGGTGACGTTTACCTGGGGAAACGCCAGCGAGGTGGACAGGGAAAGTGGCCTGCTGGTGATCAAGCCCAGCGGAGTGGAGTATGAGAGGCTGACGCCGGAGGATATGGTGGTGGTCGATCTGAAGGGAAAAAAGGTGGAAGGTAAATACAATCCTTCTTCGGACACGGCGACACACGTGGTTTTATACAATCGATTCCCGGAGATCGGAGGGATCGTACACACCCATTCTTCGTGGGCAACCAGTTGGGCACAGGCGGGAAGAGATATTCCCTGTTATGGAACAACTCATGCGGATTACCTGTACGGGGATGTTCCCTGTGTGCGAAATCTTACGAAAGACGAGATTGAAGAGGATTATGAGGGAAATACAGGCGTTCTGATCGCCAACGAGTTTGCAGTCAGAGAGAAGGATTATATTGCGACCCCAGCGGTGTTGTGCAAAAATCATGGGCCATTCACCTGGGGAAAAAATGCAATGGAGGCCACGCACAACGCAGTCGTGCTGGAAGAAGTGGCGAAAATGGCGGCGAGGTGCGAAATGTTGAATCCCAGAAATGAAAGAGCTCCGCAAACCTTACAGGATAAGCATTATTACAGAAAACATGGGGCGAATGCTACCTATGGACAGAAGTAGGAGCAGGAAATGAAAAGAGAAGCATTAAAATTAGTCGTTTTTGACATGGATGGAGTGATTTTAGACAGCGAGCCATTACACGAAGGAGCCAGGCGGAGTATGTTCAGAGAACTGGGGGTGAAAGCGGATGAAAGTCTGCCCAATCCGGTGGGAACATCTGCCAGTGCGTTTTGGGGAGAGGTCATCCGGCAAAATGGAATCAAAGGATTTGATGGAGATATGCTGGAAAAAAAGCAGTATGACTGGGTGATCCAGAAAATTATCCATAACAGGCTTTCGGCAACAGAGGGGTTGCTGGATGTGATAAAAGGACTAAAACGAGAGGGAATACCAATCGCTCTGGCCTCTTCTTCCAGCAGGGATCTGGTAAATGAAGTGCTGAAATATCTGGCAATAGAAGAGTTTTTTGATATTACCATCACAGGGGATGAGGTGAAAAACAGAAAACCAGATCCGGAAATTTACCTAAAAGTGTTGGAGAAGGCGGGCGTGTGTGCAGAAAATACCATTGCGGTGGAGGATACTGTTTCGGGAGTCGGGGCGGCAACGGCAGCAGGAATCTATTGTTTTGGATATAGGAATGCAACCTCCGGAGAGCAGGATCTGTCAAAGGCGGACAGGATCATTGAAAGAATGGAAGAAATTACAGAATGGCTAAAAATATAGATATTTCTGATTAGACAAGAGAGAGCAGATAGAATAACATGAAAAGGACAGTTTTGATATCTGAAAGCGGTAGGCTGATAGCATGGGGAAAGAGCGATGTCATGCCGGCAAGAAGCATTGACCGGATCAGATATTTGACAGAAGGGCAGGAAAATCTATATGCAAAAGAAAAGGATATTGTGTTTTGGAGATTCTAATACATGGGGATATGATGCACGGACAAAAGACAGATTTCCGGAAGAGATAAGATGGACCGGCGTGATGCAGGAAAAGCTGGGATCGGATTATACGGTGATAGAGGAAGGCCTGTGCGGCAGAACGACAGTATTTGAAGATCCGCTGGTAGATGGATTAAGGGGTCTGACATACCTTTCTCCTTGTCTGCGTTCTCATGGGAGATTGGATGTGCTGATTCTTATGTTGGGGACAAATGACTGCAAGGAAAGGTTTTCGGCAACCGGACAAAATATCGCGGATGGAATGAAGCGACTGGTATGTCTGGCGCAGGAACTGGAAGTATGGGAAGAAGCGCCGAAGATTCTGGTGGTGGCACCGGCGCCTATCCGAAAAGAGTGCGAATCTTCCTTCGTAGCAGGAGAGATGGGGATCTGCAGTGAGAAGTCAGAAAAACTGGCAAAACTGTATCAGGAATGTGCCAAAGAGTGTGGCTGTGATTTTTTTGATGCAGCATCCTGTGTACAGATGAATAGTGTGGATTATATGCATCTGGACGAGGAAGGGCATAGCATTTTGGGAAACAGGCTGGCAGAGGAGTTGAAAGAAAGATACGGGAACCACAGAAGCAGTTGAAGAAACAGCTGTCAGGATCTGGCGTATAGGATAAATGTATTGAAATGATATACGTTTAGATGAGTGATGTCCGAATAATACTTAAGAAATTGCATATAGAAATTTGATTTATATACAAGAAAACGGCTGTTCGCACAGGTTGCGGACAGCCGTTTCGCATGAATGAAATACCGGTGTTGGCGGTAGAAGTGGACAGACCTGCAGTTGTGTGTATCATATCCCCTTTCAAAATCAAGGTGAGGCAAGAGAAAGGAAAAAGAAAGAAAAAAATAAATTTCATGAAAAGAAAAACAAAAAGCAAAATGCACAAAAATATAAAAATAAAACTATACAAAATATATAATTCACCCATGCATATAAGAAATAAACTTGACTTTATGAAATAAAATTTTATAATGGGGCTATAAAAAAGAATTCGTGAAATAAAAATTCACGAAACCTGCCTTGATTTATGGGCCCGTCAGGCAGAAAACACTGGTAAAGGAAACAGACATACAAAAAGGAGGACAAAACATGAGAAATGGAATGAAAAAGTTTTTATCCACACTTGTGATCTGCGCGATGGGGATTTCCCTGATTGCCTGTGGAAGCAAAGGAAACGGAGAAAAAAAGGATTCTGAAGGCAAAAATACGACCATTAAATTTCAACAGTGGTGGGGAGTGGAACTCCCGGAAGGGTATCTGGATAAAGTGGCAAAAGATTTTGAAAAAGATACCGGAATTAAAGTGGAACTGATCAGTGCGCCTTGGGCAGACACGAAAACGGCGATTACGGCCGGAGCGACAAACAAGACGATCGCAGATGTGGTAAGCGTAGACGGGGCGTGGCTTGCAGAGTTTGCAGATATGGGAATTCTGGCGGATGTAGAGGAAGCGGGAGTAAAAACAGATCTGGCAAACGATGTGTGGAAACTGGAGGGGAAGTCCTACGTAGTTCCAGTCAATAATTTTGCATACCCCCTTTATGCCAACATGGACATTCTGGAAAAAGCAGGAGTGACGGAGATTCCCCAGACCTGGAGTGAGTTTACAGAAGCTTGTAAAAAGGTAAAGGAGGCAGGATATTCCGCATTTGCACTGAATCTGGGAACTACGAATGCAAACGGCATCCAGAATGTATTCATGGGAACCGGATGGGGTTCAGGAATCGCACTAAAAAATGAAGACGGAAAGTATGCGGTAGAAGGAAATCAGGAACTCAAGGAGTTGGCAGAATTTTTCAAAGCTCTGAATGAGGCAGGCGTGCTGTATCCGGGAATGGCGACGCTGGAAGAATCTGAGATGACGAGCAATTTTGCGGCAGGAAACTGTGCGTTTACTCTGGCATCAGCAGCAACGATGTCCAATTTTGAAAAGCTGAACTTTAAAGCAGTAACCGTTCCGGTAAAAGATGGTTACGAAGGAGAAAAAGGAATTTGTTATGCAAGCTGGGCGGTAGGAATCAGCGAAGCAAGCGAAAATAAGGAAGCTGCAGCTAAGTTTATCAACTATCTTCTGGGAGGAAAAGACGGAAAGGACGGAACGATTTCCGCAGGATTGGCGTCCACCATGTCTGCCTTCCCCAACAGCAAGATTGCAGAGCCGGATTACAGCGATGCACCGGAGCAGTTCCGTGAATTTTATGAGGAATACAAAAAGGGGCATGTGATCAATGAATTTATCGGCCTTCCCAATGCGTCTTCTGTGATGACATCCATGACGAATGACCTGGTAAAATATTTAGACGGCGATATGGAAACGGATACGATGCTGACAAACTGGCAGAAATACTTAGAAGAAGCAGGAAAGTAATAACCACCTGAAAAAATTTTTCTGTCGCATATCTGTAAGGGGATCTGTCCGGGAGGGTGACAGCAGCGCCTGTCCCGGACAGAGTCCGATAACTGGGAAATTAAGAAAGGAAGGAGGAAGTTACATTGAAATCAGCTGCACAAAGATCTGCACCATATCGATACCTTGCTCCTACGCTGGTTCTGATGACGGTCTTTTTGGTTCTGCCTATCGGCATGGTGATAAAATATTCCTTTTTAGACCGGGCAGTCGTATCCAGTACTCCTGCTTTTGTGGGGATAAAAAACTATCTGACACTATTTGCAGACCGGCAGTTTTGGAGTGCAGTGTCGCACACGATCATTTTTGTGGCGGTCAGTGTAGTCGCACATCTGATTCTGGGAATGGTATTTGCATTGCTTCTAAACTCGCACTATTTTCGGATGCGGACCAAATCCATCGCAAGAGTAATTTATATCCTGCCGTGGGTATTCACCGCTTCTGTCGTGGCGATCCTGTGGAAACTGATGCTGCAGCCATCGGGGATCGTCAATTATCTCTTGTCGTTTCTTCCACAGATTTCAAGAAATACGGAATGGCTAAGCAATGAAAAAACAGCGCTGGCTACCGTTTGTTTTATCAATATCTGGTGCGGCTATCCGTTTTACATGATCAGTATTCTGGCGGGGCTGCAGGGGATTTCGGGAGATTTGTATGAGAGCGCGGCGATTGACGGAGCAACCATGACAAAACGCTTTTTCTACATCACGATCCCTCAGCTGCGTCCAATCCTCATTAGCATTGCAATGCTGGACTTCATATGGACCTTGCAGTCATTTAATGTAATCTGGATGCTGACCGGAGGAGGACCGGTGAATTCTACGGAAATGCTTAGTATCTACATCTACAAGCAGGCGTTCCAAAAGGTAGACTACAGCATGGCCGGGGCAACTGCCACCGTTCTTCTTGTTGTTTCTGTCGTGATAGCCGTTTTTTATGTTCGGCAGCAAAAGAAAGTGAGGAGTTGACTATGATAGGAAGTTATAAGCCATGGATGAAAGTGGTTTCCAGTATTCTACTGGTAATAGGAGGAATCTTTGCGGCGTTTCCTATTTTATGGATGGTCTGTTCTTCCTTTAAGGCGAACGAAGCGATTTTTTCCTGGCCACCTAAATTTATAGATAAAACGGCAGGCGTACATGCATACCTTGAGGTATTGACCGATCCGGAAAAAATCCGGTTCTTCATAAATAGTTACATTGTGGCGGGCTGTGTGGTGGCGGTGACATTGTTTATCGGGATTCTGGCAGCCTATGGATTCAGCCGGTTTGAGTTTCCGGGGAAAGAATTGTTTAATTCCATCGTGGTTGGGGTGCAGGCAATTCCTCCGATCGTTCTTTTGATTCCTTACATGGGAATGATCGTTGCAATGAAATTGTTTGACACATATCTGGCTCTGATTCTGACGTATCTGGTGATGACGCTGCCATACTGTATTCTGATGATGACCGGATATTTCAACACGCTGTCAAGAGAACTGGATGAAGCGGTGCTGGTAGACGGAGGATCCAGATGGAAGGCGCTCTGGTCGATCCTGGTGCCGATTTCTCTTCCTGGAATGGTGTCGGTTGCAATGTATACGTTTATGCAGGCGTGGAACGAATATCTGTTCGCGTTGGCACTGACCCAATCTACCAGCATGAGGACGGTGCCTATCGGAATTAACCTTTTGATGGGGCAGCACGGGTATGACTGGAGCCAGATGATGGCTATGAGCGTACTGGGTTCTGTGCCGGTACTGGTATTGTTCCTGTTTTTCCAAAAATATTTTATTGCGGGCATGTCGTCCGGAGGCGTAAAAGGATAGGAGAGAGCAGGATGAAAAGAGAAATAGGACTGGGCTTTCACACCTGCGTGGATTATGAACTGGTGTGGGATACAGAGAAAATAAAGGAAAAAATCAGAAGGTTGGATATCCGGAAAAAAGATGTGCAAAGAAGGACGGAGGCTTCCGATGAGAAGCAACTGTGGGGAGGGATCCTCTATTATCTGGAGCACGGAGTCGGTGGGGAAATCGTTCCGGAAACAGAAGAATTATGCGAAAAACTGGGAGAATCGTTCGTCTATCAAGTAACGCTGGGAGGTACCGCGACACGTGCAGCCATTGCGCTTGGCCGGCTGGAGGTTCCCAGCATATTGCAGACAAGCTGCAACAACCATTATGTCAGGGATCTCATGCCCGGGCAGGTGCAGATCTGTTCGGACATGAAAGAAGAACAGAAAATCTATCCGCATGTAGTCCTGCAATGTGAGGCCGGAGTACGGATCCAAGAGGGGGAAATTTGTTTTATTACACCGCGGGAAAACCGGATACTGATTTCCAGAGACGCCACCAGCCTGAAAATGGATATTCGTCCGGACGGGTTCGGAAAAGAATTAAAACATGTAAAAATATTTTTGCTGGGAAGCTTTAGCCAGATTTTGGAGGAAGATTTTTTGGAAGAAGCTTTGGAAAGAACAAATCAGCTGTTAAAAAAGCTTCCGGAAGATGCGGTAGTGATCATGGAAGATGGGTGCTATGTAAAAAAGAAATTTCGCCAAAGAGTGCATCAGGCACTGGCACATCGGATCGATGTACTGAGTATGAACGAGGATGAGTTGGCGGAGTTTGTGGGAGAAAAGGTCGATGTTTTAAACAGGCAGCAAGTGGCAGAGGCAGTGGAGACGGCATATAAAGAGGTGCAGGTAAAGACAATGGTAGTACACTCATCTGCCTGGGCGCTGGCTGTTGGGACACAGGCAAAAAATCTGCAAGAGGCGCTGGAATGCGGCGTTGCTCTGGCGGGAACACGATTTCGTAAAGGAGATGGCATTACAAAAGCGGAATTTGAAAAAACGCGGCAAATGCAGGAAAAGGTGGAGAGCCAAAAATTTCTGGAAGAAATAAAAGGGTTGATAGAAGAGGACATAGAAGGAGTGGCCTGCAAGGAGCTTTCCTGCGTGGAAACGCCGACCGTGGTAGGGTTGGGAGACGCTTTTGCGGGAGGGCTGCTTTATGGACTCTGGCAGAAATGGCAAAACAAAAGAGGTGACAAAGATGTATGAGACGACGAAGAACCTGATGCATATGGCGAAGAAACAGCATACGGCGGTGATTGCCTTTATCTGTATGGATTATACCATGGCAAGAGCGGTGGCGTATGGGGCGGAAGCTGCCGGAAAGCCTGCCATCATTATGCTGTATCCGGATCATGTGAAAACCTTTCATACTGCGGGATTTGCCGGGTACGCAAAAATGGCGAAGGAACTGGCAGAAGAGGTGAGTGTTCCGGTAGGGTTCCATTGTGATCATGATTTTTCCAAGGAGGGAGTTTTGCGCACGGCAGAAGCAGGGTTTGACTCTGTAATGATGGATGCGTCAGAGTATGACCTGGAGGAAAATATACGGCGCACCGGAGAGGTGGTAGAACAGCTGCATGAAAAAGGAGTGTCTGTAGAAGGAGAGATCGGACATGTGGGACTGGCCTGCGAGGGGCAGGAAACGCAGAAAGATCTTTATACAAAGCCGGAGGCAGCCAGAAAGTTTTGTGAAGAAACAAAGGTAGATGCCCTGGCGATTTCTATTGGAAATGCACATGGGGCATATAAAGAAACACCGCAGTTGGATATGGAGCGGCTAGAAGCTATTGCGGAGGCGACCGATACGCCGTTGGTGCTACATGGCGGAAGTGGAATACCGGATGAACAGCTTCAGGAAGCCTTTGAAAAGGGAATCTGTAAGTTTAATCTGGGGACAGACTACCTGGCCCGATACTATGAGGCAGTGGAAGACTTTATAAAAGAAAGTAAAGAAAAGAAAGATCCTGTTAAAGTGATCGAGATGCCGGAGTTTGTAATAAAGAGACTGACCCCTTATGTGGAGGAACGGCTGAGAACTCTGTGCAAATTTGAATAAATGAGGGAAAAGTGTTGTGTTTTTGAAAAGCGGCGATTATCATGGAATCGTAGTATAACATGAGAGTTCCTGCATCATTTTTTAAAACAGAACATAAAATAAAAAGGAAAAAGATGGAGGACAAAAAGATGTTGATGAACATGAAGGAAATTTTGACGGTGGCAAAGAAAAACGGATTCGCGATTCCGGCATTCAATATTTCGGATTATGCCATGTTTTTGGGAATCATGGAAGTTTGCGAGGAGACAAATTCTCCGGTGATCCTTGAGATTCATCCGGATGAATTGAAATTTATCGGAAATGAAATGGTGCTTGCCATTCGTGAAAAAGCGATTCACTCTAAGGTGCCTGTATGTATCCATCTGGATCATTGCAGCGATTTTTCTGTGATCGTGCGTGCTATTTGCGCCGGATTTACATCCGTGATGTTTGATGGGGCAGAACTTCCTTTCGAAGAGAATATTTCGGGAACGAAGAAAGTGATAGAAATCGCTCATGCAGCGGGGGTTTCTGTGGAAGCAGAACTGGGGACCATCGGTTCTACAGATCCTGCAGATTTTGAGGGAGGAACTGCGCAGATCATTTACACGGATCCGAAAGATGCGGAAACATTTGTGGCGGAAACGGGGGTAGACACACTGGCGGTTGCCATCGGAACCTGCCATGGCCTGTACCCGGCCGGAATGAAGCCGGAATTAAAGCTGGATATCCTGAAAGCGATCGAAGAACGGGTAAGTATTCCTCTGGTGCTGCACGGAGGATCCAACAATCCGGATGAAGAAATTGGAAAAGCAGTGGAAATCGGGATCCAGAAGATCAACATTTCTTCAGATATTAAGGTGGCGTATTTCCAGAAAATGCGAGAAGTGCTGAAGGATGAGAGCCTAAGGGAACCAAATGTGATCGAACCTTTGTGTATGGAAGCAATGAAAGCGTGTGCGAAAAATAAACTGGCATTGTTTCGGACACTCGGCCAGGGAGACAAATACTGCTAAAGAGTTGGCAGTGAGATAACAAGTGATGATGGAAAGGTGTTTTTTCAGTGAAGGAAAGCAATATACTTGAAAGAGAAGTTCTTGATGTGATAGGAGAGAATTATCATTTGATCTTTTCAGCCGAAAGAAAAGTGGCAGATGTGATTCTAAGGGATCCGCAGAAAGCAGTAGACTTTAATGTATCCAATCTTGCAAAAGAAAGTGGGGTCAGCGATGCCACGGTAGTGCGGCTGTGCCATCATTTAGGTTACGCCGGCTATTATCAGTTTCGTATTGCCCTGGCAAGAGACCTGGGAAGAAAGCAATATGAAGATTCCCCCAGAATGGATAAGCATGATGAAATCGATCAGCTGTTTCATGAATACGCGGAAAATATCCGAAATATCGGGAAAGGGCTGGACATCCAGACGATGGCAGCCTGCGTCTATCTGCTTAGAAGCTGTAAAAGAGTCCATATTCTGGCGGTGGGAAACACCTGCCATCTGGCAGAATATACAGGATTTCGCCTGGGGCGGCTGGGGATTCGCAGTACATTTCATACGGCAGCGGAATACTTTATGAACCATGTCAATCTGGCTGAGGAGGGAGATATTCTTTTAGCTATCTCCCAGTCAGGAACATCAAAGCAGGTATTAAAAGGAGTTGAACTGGGAAAAGAAAAGGGGCTGAAGGTGATCGCCGTTACGGCGTATGAAGGCTCCCCCATTGCCGAGCTGGCAGACTATGTGTTGTATTCGGCGGGAAAAGAAGAAAATTTCAACTACTATAAGCGGTATGCGCATCTGAATGAAGTGGCGGTTCTTGACGGATTGCTCAGCTTTGTGATGAATCATGAATTGATTGAGAGCCGTCAGGCAGACCGTCCGGAGATGATCCTTTCCGAATCGAAAGTATAAAATAAAACAGTATCAGGAGGCAATGCTATGAAACGTTCAGAAATTAATCAGGTCATCCGCGACATGGAGAACCTTATCCGGGAAAGAGGGTTTTGCTTACCGCCTTTTGCAAACTGGGAGGCAGAGGACTGGAAGGACAGAGGAAAAGAATTTGATGAGATTCGAGATAACCAGCTTGGCTGGGATATTACAGACTATGGGCTGGGAAGGTTCCATGAAGTAGGGTTTGGCCTTTTGACTATCAGGAATGGAAATACAAAGAATGCGAAGACTTATCCCAAAACCTACGCGGAAAAGCTTTTGATGCTGTACGAGGGACAGTCCTCACCCCTTCACTTTCACGCAGCCAAGATGGAAGATATTATCAACCGCGGAGGGAATGATGTATATATTACGGTTTATAACGGAACACCGAACAAGGAAAAACTGGATACGGATGTGACAGTTCACAGAGACGGAAAGTGTGAGGTGGTTCCGGCAGGAACAAGTATCTGCCTGACACCGGGAGAAAGCATTACGATCACGCCCTTCTTGTTTCACGATTTTAAGGTTCCTAAGGAGGGAGGACCGGTACTTTTAGGAGAAGTTTCCATGTGCAACGATGATGAACGGGACAACTTCTTTTATGAAGAGATCGGCAGATTCCCTCAGATCGAGGAGGACGAGCTGCCTTACCGATTGCTCTGCAATGAGTATCCGAAGGCGGATGCATAAAAATGAGTCGGGTGATGGAGGAATCTGATGCTGCCCGATAGAAATGAGAGAGAAAGGAACGACAGAAGATGCAGGAACTAAGGAACGAACATGTAACCGTGCGCATCCATGAAAAAGGGGCGGAACTTGTTTCTGTACAAAAAGACGGGACAGAATATTTGTGGACGGGAGAAAAAGCCTACTGGGAGGAACACTCGCCGGTGCTGTTTCCCATAGTCGGCAGGCTGTATGAAAGAAAATATCGGTTGCAGGGGCAGGAATATGTGATAGGGCTGCACGGATTTGCCAGGGAAAAAATATTTACCCTCCTAGAAAAAAGCGAGACGCAAGCACTGTTTGAACTGCAGGAAGATGAAGACAGCCTGAAGGAATATCCCTTTCACTTCCGACTAAGGATCCGATACCGGCTGGAGGGCAGCTGTGTAAAGGTATCCTACCAGGTAGAAAACCGGTCAGAGGCTTCCATGTATTTTGGACTGGGAGGACATCCGGGATTTTGCATCCCCATGGAAGAGGGATTGGAGTTTTCGGAATATCATCTGGAATTTTGCCGGCCGTGCAGACCAAAACGGGTTCAGTTTTCGGAAACTTGCCTGGTTACAGGTCAGGCGGAAGAATTTTTACTGAAGGATGGGAGGCGGCTTCCTCTCAGGCACGACCTGTTTGACGAGGATGCCATTGTACTTTCGGACACACCGGGAGAGGTATTTTTGGGAACAGAAAAGGGAACAAAAGGAATCCGCTTCTTTTACGAGGACTTTCCGTATCTGGGAATCTGGCACACGACCAAAGCGGAGGCGCCATTCCTCTGCCTGGAACCCTGGCTGACGCTTCCGGGGAGAGACGGTGTGGTAGAAGACATTGCCGGGAAAGAGGACATGGTGTGCCTGAAAGAAAGAGAGACGCTCCAGAAAAGCTGGAGAATGGAACTGGTATAAAACACTTCTATGCCATGCGGCGCTTTTTGACTGGGGCCTTTTGCCACAGACACGATCTCTCGAAACGAAGCAAGACCTGGATTGCCTTTAGGGTACTCCGGGTCTGTTTTTTAGTTATAGCATGGAAGGATAATCGAAGAAAAGAAACTTTTTTCGCTGTAAAAAATGTGGTTAACTCTCAAAAACTCGTTGTATTTTTTGTGATCACATGCCATATTGTATGTTAGATGTTTATTACTATATCAACGACAGAGGCTTCTGTGAAGTTGACATTGTCATTGCTACAGGCGAGTAGATTCTGCCCGTTGAAATAAAGACATATATTGATACAAGCTACTGACAGGAGGAAGTGACATGGATTCGTTTACAAAGCAGACAACTTGGAGACCGTGGAAGGCGTTTTTACTGGAGGGGATCGTTGTAGGACTGCTGTTTACGGCAGGCGGTTATATGCAGGCAAGATGGGGGATGACGGGACTGGTTCTGACAGAGCTGATGTTTCTTGCGCTTGCAATTGCTGTGGCATGTCTGCACAGGACGCCGCTGAAGGAAGTGTTCCCTATAAAAGTACCAAAGCCTCGGGAATGTATCGGGATATTCATCCTGGCTCCGGCAGGATTAATGTGCTCCATGATCGCCATTGGAGCAGCGCTGGTGCTGTTTCCGGGAGCTATGGATGAAGTGGAGGGGCTGAGCTCCTTTTTGTATTCCAAGCAAAGTCTTTTGTCCATTGTCCTTATAGCGGCCATTCTGCCGGCTGTTTGTGAGGAGGCTATTCAAAGAGGGGCTATCTTGTCCCATCTGCGGTCCATGAAAAAGGACGGGACGATCATTTTGATCATGGGGGTTTTCTTTGGAGTATTTCATTTGAGTGTTGCAAGATTTTTATCCACGGCTCTTTTGGGAGGTTTGTTGACCTGGCTGGTGGTGAAAAAGAACAATCTGACCCTTTCTATGCTGTTGCATTTTCTGAATAATCTGATCAGTGTGACCATCGGATTTTTTGCGGGAAAAGGAGGAGAAGTTGGGGCCGGAGCGGCACAGACGGTTTCTTCTCTTCGCATTCTGGGATCCTACTGTATTCTTGGATGTCTGATGCCGGTGCTGCTGGTGTGGGGAACAGGACTGATCGAACCTCGCTACAAAGGGAAGAAAAGATGGTTGATTGCCATCGGCTGCAGTGTGGGGCTGCTGCTGGCAGGAATTTTGCTTGTGTGAAAATTAGTATTCCGGTATGGAGGCTAATAGTATTCCAGATATCAGGTATTGTTTCATAAGGTATCATTGTTTCGATATAGGAAGGAGATAAATAAAATAGTCTGGATGAAACTGTGGTAAAATAGATCTAAGAAAAAGTTCCAAAGATGTCTGTACCGGGATAAAACATAACAGGGAGGGAGTCGTATGAAGATCATTATGGGAGCAGATCCTTGCGGATTTGCACTGAAGGATGCAATCAAGGAAGTACTGGAGAAAGAGGGGTATGAGATTTTTGACGTGGATCCAAAGGAGCCGATCCTGTTTCAGGATGTAGCGACAGCGGTGGCAGAGGGGGTGCAAACAGGCGCCTATGACAGAGGGATCGCACTTTGCGGGACAGGGATGGGCGTCAGCATTATCTGCAACAAACACAAAGGAGTGTATGCTGCCCTGTGCGAAAGTGTCTATCAGGCAAGAAGAGCAAAAACAGTCAATAATACCAACGTGCTGTGTATGGGCGGTTTCATCGTAGGGCATGAGATGGGGATCGAAATGGCCAAGGCCTGGCTGGAAGCGGAGCATATGGTTGGATTGACGCCGGAGATGGCAAGGATGGTAGAAAAAGAGTATGATAAGCTGGTGGAGTTTGAAGAAAAAGCGTTTGGAGTATCCGGATAGCCAGTAGCCGGAAGAGGAACAGGCACAGTCAAAGGAAGGAATTTCCAGAGACCGGTGCCTTTTTTCTTTGGGGAGACGCAAAAAAATAGGGCACGCGTTTGGGACGATCCGAAGAAAAGAAGATCCTCGAAAAAAGTGGCATACAAGAACCCGGAACAATGGTAAAATTTTCATGAATGCTGCACGGTATCTTCATACCAGCTTCACAGGCGTATGCTAGGATAAAAGCAGATAAGGGAGGGCAATATGGCAAAGATATTATTACTGGAAGATGAGGAGATCATACGGGGAGTACTGGCGGAATACATGTTGCTGTCGGGGCATGAGGTAACGGAAGCCGCAACAGGAAGGGAAGCGCTTGATTATCTGCAGACAGGAGCCTTTGATCTGGCGGTGCTGGATATTATGGTTCCGGGACCCGGAGGAGTGGAGGTTCTCAGACAGATCCGGGCAAAGGAGGAAACAAAGGGGATGGGAGTTATTATGCTGACGGCATTAGACGACATCAAAACGCAGGTGGAGGCTTTCAATGCTTTTGCAGATGATTACATTGTAAAGCCGGCGCCTCCTATTATCTTACTGAAGCGGATCGAGACAATCTTAAGAAGAATGGCCCCCAAGCAGCCGCAGGGTCAAAACGGCTTATATATGGATCCGGAATCTTTTCAGGTCAGTTGTGATGGGGAGCCGATTGTCCTGACGGTCAGTGAATTTTTGGTGCTGAAACTTCTGGCAGATCATCCCATGCGGGTTATGACCAGGGAACAGTTGATATTAGGGGCGTTTCATGAGGATTATGTGGGAAATGACAGGATTATTGACGCCCATATAAAAAATATCCGTAAAAAGCTGCCAAAACCCTATATTAAAACAGTGATAGGAATCGGATATCAGTTTGACAGCAGTCAAACATAAAGGAATTGGAGAGAGGAGGGACGGCAAAATGAAACTGGGGAGAAAGACGTTAATGTACAGTCTGATACTGGGAGTGCTGGTGGCAGTGCTGCTGCTGGTGCATATGGTCATTCTTCTGCCGGCATTGTATGTGGATTATCAGGAAAGCAACAACAGGGAGACGGTGAAAGCCGTCCACATGGCAGCGCTGGAGAACAAAGAGCAGGGAAAGAAAAAACTGAAGGGCCAAAGCGGAACGGTGATCTCTGTTCATATCCCAAAAGACAAGGATGTGATCACCTTTGTCAGTCCGTTTGCCAGCGGAACGGTACGGATCAAAGAAGAAAGGATCAATGCCGTCGTTTCAAGATACAAACGGTATTTACTGGAAGCGGGAAAGGATGAAAAGCTGGCGGAACAGCTACGGGAAAAAATCAAATGGAATAAGAAAACGGAAAAACTCACTATAAAAGATCCGGAATTAAAAAAAGATCTGAAAATGTTTGAAGCTTATGTCAGTCGTATGCAGGCACAGATGGCAGAAGGTACCGGGCTGGAAGCGGATATACAATGGACAACCTATGAAAGCACCGATGGAGACATTGCGTATCAGCAAATAGGAGACAATACGGTCATGCTGGAAATGGGAGTGATGGATATCTCTCAGAAGGAAGAATACAAAACTTACGTCGTATGCAGTGTGAGAAAAGACGGGATCTACATTACGGCCGCTTCCAAAATGATTCCCCGGATCAATGATATTCTTCCGGTGATCCTGCAAAATCTGCCAATGATCATAGCCGTCCTGTTTGTGATAGTGCTGGCAGGCTCCCTGCTGTTTTCCAGAAGGCTGGTAGAGCCGGTTGTCAGGATCCAGCAATATACCGCAGCGGCAAAAGAAGGGACGGAGAGTATCCTTCTGCCTCCGGCGGTAAAAGGAGGGGACGAGCTGGCAGAGCTGGCGGACAATGTCCGGGATCTGTATGAAACAAAACAGCGGCAGTATCAGCGACTGTCTGAGATCAGCCAGCGAAAGGAAGTGTTTTTGCGGGCGTCTTCCCACCGGTTAAAAACGCCCATTGCCGCAACGTTGCTTCTGGTGGAAGGAATGATCCAGAGAGTGGGGCGCTACGCAGATTATGAAACCTATCTGCCTAAGGTCAAGGAACAGCTGCAATCCATGCAGCGTATGATAGAGGATGTGCTTTACATGAATAAGGCGGAGCAGGATCCGATGCCGGTCATGGTCCCGGTTCGGAAGCTGATTGACGGGATGGTGGAAAAAACGGCGCCTCAGCGAAGGGAAAGACGGCTGAGCGTGGAAGTAACAGGAGAAGCGGTCTGGAAAACGGATGAAGATATGCTGGAACATATTTTGGACAACCTGATTGGAAATGCCGTCCAGTATACGGAAGAGGGAGGAAGAATCCGGATCACAGTGTTTCCGGAAGGCTTCCGGATAGAAAATGAACCGGCTCACATAGAAACAGAGCTTCTTTCCATGGTGAAAGAACCGTTTGTATCAGGAAATACAGAAGGAGACGCACATGGGCTGGGATTGTATCTGACAGATTTTTATGCAGGACTGCTGGGGATGGAATGCCGGATTGAAAATACAGAGCAAGGCGTAGCGGTGGTGTTGGAGTACAGGAGGGAGGAAGTAGGATATGCTGGAGTTTAGAAATCTGGAAGTCAGCTATGGAACGAAAAAAGCGCTGTCTATCACAGACAGGATAGAAATTAAAGCGGGAGAGAAACTGGGGCTGATCGGTTCCAACGGAGCGGGGAAGACCACACTGATCCGTGCGGTGCTGAAGCTGGTTCCCTATCGGGGAGAAGTAAGAAGAAAGATTCCGGTGGAGGAGATTGCCGTTCATATGCAGCAAAATGAATACAGCAGCCTGGTATCGGTAAAAGATGTGATGGAAGCGATCCTGGGATGCCGCATCAAAGAACACGAAGTGGCGCAGGAACTGATCCGGTTTTTTGAATTTGAAGAGTGCCTGCGGAAACACTACAAGGCTTTGTCAGGCGGTCAAAAACAAAGACTGACAATGATTCTGGTGATGTGCCAGGAGAGTCCGCTTACCATTTTTGATGAGGTGACATCCGGACTGGACTTTGAGACCAGGACGCGGCTGATGCAACTGCTTCAGAAATGGTACTGCAAGAGAAACACGACGCTTTTGGTCGTATCTCACTATTACGAAGAACTGGAGTCTCTGGTGGATAAGCTTCTGCTTCTGGAACAGGGACAGGTGGTGGACTACGGAACGAAGGAAGAACTGTTCCAAAAGTATTGTGGAAAACGCGCCTTGATTTTTGAACGAAATCCGTTGGCCCAGCAGATCGCACAGGGATACAAAAACCTAAAGACGGCAGAGGACCGGATCGCGGTACGATGTGATGAAGAGGAAGAGGAGAGAAGACTGGCAGAGGCTCTGCGTCAGGCAAACATCGATTATGTGAGAACACACAGGGATATTGAGCTGATGGTAACGAATGCAAAGGCAAACTGGGAGGAGGAACGGAAATGAAAAGAAGAGGCGTGCAGATGATCATTTATGAGTGGAAATGTATAGTGGGAAATATATTTTCTATCCTGTTTGGACTGGTATTTCCGATTTTCATGCTGTTTTTTATGGGGAAGATCACCTTTTCAGACGTTCCGAAGGATATGCTGCCGGAGGTGCAGACGCAGTTGTATATCACCATGGCCATGGTGATTCCCATGGCGATCATGTTTATCGGGTATGCGGCAAATTATTCTCAGGAGCTGGAAATGAAGATCCCTCTGCGGCTGCAGCTGTTTGGACTGAAACCGCAGCAGACTCTGGTGTATCGGTTGGTGGCATATCTTTTATGTATAACCGTCTGCCTGATTTTGTACACGATAGCGGCGGTTGTAGGATTGCAGATCCTGTGGCCGACTCCGGGAAGGGCGGCTGTCAGTATTGCCTGCTTTTACCTATTATCGATCGTGTTTTTGGTCATTTCCCATTCTATCGCTTATGCGATCCAGAAATTCGGACCGGCTTATGGCACCACTATGATCATCTATTTTGCCTTGATGTTCGTTAGCGGGATGATGGGAGCCAGACCGGAACAGCTGCCGCAGGGAGTCACAATGGTGGCGAAGCTGATTCCCACATACCATTTCGGTTACCGTTACATTGATTTCTGGCTGGGAAAATCATATAATGCGGCGCCGCTGGTACAGGCTTTCCTGTTTTCCTCTGCCATTGCCATCCTGTTGTTTCTGGGCAGCGTCAGCTTTCGGAGGAGAAAAGGGCTTGCTTAAAGCCCCGGGATAAGTGTTTTCGGGAGAAGGTGCTGAAAATCTGTCGGGGATTCAACAGAGAAGATAAATTGAAACCGGTATCCTATGTAGAACGCTCCACAAAGAGATCGCCTTTTTACGTACGGGAAATTACTTGACTTTTCAAGAAAAAAGAGGGATAATAAAATTACTTTATTAAAATAATTAACAAAGTAGCGGAGGGCGATAACATGGAAGGGAAAATGAAGGTCGCAGTAATGACAGGGATCGGCCAGATGGCATTTGAGGAGAGAGAGATTCCAAAGCCGGCAGCAAATGAAGTATTGGTCAGGCTGGAGTATGTGGGGATCTGTGGATCTGATCTGCACTATTACGAAACAGGTGCTATAGGAAGCTATGTAGTAGAGCCTCCTTTTGTGCTGGGGCATGAGCCCGGCGGAGTGGTAGTGGAAGTAGGAGAACAGGTGACACACTTGAAGGTAGGAGATAAGGTGGCGCTGGAGCCGGGAAAAACCTGCGGTCACTGTGCGTTCTGCCGGGAAGGGAAGTATAATCTGTGTCCGGACGTGATCTTTTTTGCTACGCCGCCGGTAGACGGAGTGTTCCAGGAATATGTGGCACACGAAGCGGATCTTTGCTTTAAAATCCCGGATTCCATGACGACACTGGAGGCAGCTTTGATCGAGCCTCTGGCGGTAGGATTCCATGCGGCCATTCAGGGAGATGCGCACCTGGGGCAGAAAGCGGTGGTAATGGGAGCCGGCTGTATCGGACTGGTGTCCATGATGGCGCTTCTGGCAAGAGGCGTTTCAGAGGTCTGCGTGGTGGATATCATGGAAAAACGCTTAAATAAAGCCCTGGAACTGGGAGCGACCAAAGTCATCAATGGGGCAAAAGAAAATGTAGAAGAGGCGATCTGCCAGTGGACAGACGGAAAGGGAGCAGACCTGGTGATCGAAACGGCAGGGACGCAGATCACTACCACACAGGCGATCCGTGTTGCCAAAAAGGGGTCTAACCTGGTGCTGGTGGGATACAGCAAGACGGGAGAAATGACACTTCCCATGAGCCTGGTGCTGGACAAAGAGCTGACCTTTAAGACGGTGTTCCGGTATCGGCATATTTATCCCCTGGCCATTGAGGCGGTTGCAAGTGGAAAAGTGAACCTGAAGGGGATCGTGACGGACATTTTCCCGCTGGAGCATGTGCAAAAAGCAATGGATTATAGCGTAAGCAATAAGGCCGATATCGTAAAAGCGGTCATTCAGATTAAGAAATAAGACGAAGAAATAGGAAAAAGTCGCTAGGAAACAACATAGATACAGCCAAAAGTAGACACAAAAAACCTCTGAGGTGCCAGAGAAGAGATCGTAAAAAGAAATCTTCCGGTACGGCAGAGGTTTTTACTTGGTTGATAGGACAACACTTACAAGAGGACTTACAGGACAAAATGTGTTGGGCTATAACTCCAAAACAAAAGCAGGAATACCCGAATAAAGGGAGGAGATAGTAGGAAGAAAGATTTAAACCCGGCCAGATAATGGAAAAGCGGATCCCGAAGGATCCGCACATTGCGTAGTAATAAAGCCTCTATCCGCGAAAGTTTGTCAATGCTTCCACCAGTTCGGGAAATTCCATGCCATGAGAAGCCTTGACCAGCACATTGTCTCCCGGCCGGATGATGTGGGAAAGTTCTGCCAGAAAGTCGGCCTTGGAGGCAAACCAGCGACTGGGAACAGACGGATCGGAGGAAGCGGCTCCTTCCACCAGATCTTTTGCCAGATCGCCGATTCCACAGACAAGATCCAGATTACAGAAGGCGGCGTACTCGCCTACCTCCCGGTGAAGCTGGCGTTCGTTCATCCCCAGTTCTCCCATATTTCCCAGAACGGCGATCTTTCGTCCTTCTGCCAGGCTTAGCACGTCAAGAGCAGCCTTCATAGAAACCGGATTGGCATTGTAGCAGTCGTCCAGTATGATGATAGAGTCAGTCTGGATGATATGATTTCTTCCGGGAATAGAAGGAAGCTGCTCGATCCCGCGGCGGATCTCATCTGCCGTTAAGCCCATCGTGTGTCCGACAGCGGCTCCGGCCAGTGCATTGGAGATCATATGTGATCCCGGCAAAGGAATGACGCAGGAAAAAGAAGTCCCGTCCGGAAGGTGGATGGTACATCTGGTGCCGCGAAGTCCCAAGGGCTCTACCTGGTCAACATAGCAGGCGCAGTTGGGCTGGGTTCCATAGAGGAGAGGAACGGCTCCTTTTGTAGGGGGGACCTGAGCCAGCAGATCATCGTCTCCATTTAAGATGATGCTGCCGCCTTCTTTCAGATCCTGGATCATCTTGGATTTTTCTTCCAGAATCCCTTCCCGGGTCTTGAAAAATTCCAGGTGGGCGACTCCGATATTCGTAAGGACGCAGACGTCGGGCTGTGCAACAGAGGAAAGACGGCGCATCTCGTCGAAATGGTTGACGCCCATCTCCAGAACGGCTACCTGATGGGAGTCATTCATTTCAAACAGGGTAATGGGAAGTCCCCACTCGTTGTTGAAGTTGCCCAAAGTCTTATGCACACAGTATTTCTGAGAGAGGACGGAGGCGATCATTTCCTTTGTGCTGGTCTTTCCTACACTTCCGGTGATTCCCACCACCTTTACCGGAAACAGATCCCGGTAGAACTTGGCAATATCCAAAAGTGCCTGACCTGTGGATTCCACCAGAATATACGGAAAATCTGTCTTTCCCAGGTCCTCGTGGGAAACGACGCAGACGGCACCATTTGCCACGGCTCCGGGAATGAACTGATGCCCATTCAGGCTTTCGCCGTTGATGGCTACAAACAGATCGCCGGATTCTACCTTCCGGCTGTCGATCACGACCTGTCCCACTTCTGTATCCAACAGGGAATCCGGACCGTGGTAGGCTCCCTTACAGGCAGCCGTAATCGCTCTTAATGTCAGATGCTTCATTGTTTCATCCTCCTTTTATTCAGGTGAGGAGTAGCGTGCCGCGATGGACTCCTCAATGATTTTTTCGCACAGGTCTCCATACTCCAGGCCGGCGGCTTTTGCCGCCTTCGGCATCAGGCTGGCAGGCGTCATTCCGGGGAGACCGTTCATTTCCAGACAGTAAAACTTTCCATCGGATTCATCTACGATGAAGTCTGCGCGGGCATAGACGTCCAGGCGCAGGGAAAGGAATGCTTTTTCCGCAGCTTTTCGCATCTTCTTCTGGGTTTTGCTGTCCAGAGAAACAGGGGGACAAAGCTCGGCTGCTCCGCCCTGCTGATATTTGTTGGCATAGTTGAAGATCCCGTCCTTGGGAATGATCTCTACAATGGGAAGCGCTTTTCCAGCGATGATGCTGCAGGCATATTCCCTTCCCTTGATGTAGGGCTCGATCACCACCTCCTCCTGTCCGTCCACATAGAAGGACTGATGGATGGCGCTACGGTATTCTTCTTCCGTGTGAACGATATAAACGCCGATGCTGGAGCCGCCGCTGCAGGGCTTGATGACCAAAGGAAGATAGTAGCCCAGCTCTTCCAGGGGAAGATCCTTGGTAGAAGCGGTCAAAGAGGTACCTCTTGGGGTAGGAACGCGTGACATTTTAAATACCTGCTTTGCCACCAGCTTATTCATGGATAAGGCGCAGCCCAGAGAATTGGGACCGGTATATCGGATCCCAAGAAGATCGAAAGTGGCCTGGATCTTTCCGTTTTCTCCGTCCGAGCCATGGAGAGCGATAAATGTGATATCTGCCATCCGGCAAAGCTCTGTCACATTGGGGCCCAGGTAGCAGGAAGAATCGTCCTGCCTGGCTGTCCGCAGCGCTTTCAGATCCGGAGCGGTCGTCTGGATGCCCTTGGCGATGGACAGACCATGGTCAGGGAGAGAAAAGACCTCATCCAACCTGGCGGAATCATAAGGAAGGCCAAAAAACACGTCCAGCAGGAATGCCTGATGGCCTTTTTCCAGCAGAGTCCGGCAGATGCCGGCGCCGGATATCAGTGAAACGTCACGTTCGGGACTTAATCCTCCCGCAAGTACAATAATTTTCATGTTATAAAATCCTTTCATCTTTCGGGGGCAGACATCTGATCATCAGAGGCTGCCGGGATGTGGCCGTTTCCCGGATCAACGGGAGGAATGGATCTGGTCCAGCAGGGTTTTTCGCACCTCATACAAACGGGGAGACAGATCTACATAAACCCGGTGGGGGTAGAAAAGACGCTTGGTCTCATCCCACAAAGTGTCCTTTTCCTGTTTGCAGTAGTCGGCGATCTCTTTCACGGTAGGGGAGGTATACACACATTCCCCGTGGCGGAATACCGGAACCAGAAGTTCCCGGATGGTGTAGGTGCCGCCGGGCAAAAGGGTCTTCTTCCAGGTTTCTACCGGATCAAACAGCAGCAGATCCTCAGAGGGATCAAAAACCTCATCTGCAAAAGCGATCAGATCCGCTTTGACCTTCTGGGAAGCCTTGTCGTAGATGCGGAAGATCGTCTTATTTCCCGGATTGGTGATCTTTTCTGAATTTTCAGAGATCTTGATCTTGGGAAGAAAAACGCCTTCGGCATCCTGGATGGCCGCCAGTTTATAGACGCCGCCGAAAGAGGGGCAGTCCTTGGAGGTGATGAGATTAGTGCCCACTCCCCAGGAATCAATGGCTGCTCCCTGCATTTTCAGATCGTGGAGCAGGTATTCATCCAGATCGTTGGAGGCACAGATGGTGGCATCCGAAAATCCGGCCTCGTCCAGCATCTGTCTGGCCTTCTTGGACAGGTAGGCAAGGTCGCCGCTGTCCAGGCGGATGCCGTATCGCTTCAGAGGCTTGCCTTCCTCTTTCATTTTGTGGAAGACCCGAATGGCATTTGGAACGCCGGACTTCAGTGTGTCATAGGTGTCCACCAGAAGCGTGCAGTTATCCGGATACATATCCGCATACGTTTTAAACGCCGTGTATTCATCGGGGAAGCTCATGATCCAACTGTGAGCATGGGTTCCCATGACCGGCACGTCAAACAACTGACCCGCCAGGACGTTGGAAGTGCCGACACATCCGCCGATCATGGCGGCTCTGGCTCCATACAGACCGGCATCGGGTCCCTGCGCTCTTCGCAGTCCGAATTCCATGATGCCGTCTCCATTCGCCGCAAACACGATGCGGGAGGTTTTGGTGGCGATCAGGGATTGATGGTTCAGAATGTTCAGGATAGCAGTCTCCACCAGTTGTGCTTCCATGATGGGAGCAATTACCTTTAAAAGAGGCTCCCGGGGAAAGACTACGGTGCCTTCCGGTATGGCGTAGATGTCTCCGCTGAAATGAAATCCGCTCAGATAGTGGAGAAAATCGTCAGAGAACAGGCCGAGACTGCGAAGATAGTCCACATCCTCGTAGGTGAAGTGGAGGTTCTTGATGTAGTCGATGATCTGATCCAGTCCGGCGCAGACGGAATATCCGTTGTTGCAGGGATTGCTTCGGAAAAACACATCAAAAATAACGGTTTCTGTCTGACCATGTACGTAATACCCCTGCATCATGGTCAATTCATACAGATCCGTCAGTAATGTCAATTTTGGTCGATTCATAGGTCGTCTCCTTTTCAGATTCCGTACACAATAAAACTTTGCCTTATTATAGCACCAAAGACTCAAAAGGGAAAGGAAAACAAAAGCTTAACAAAGTGACCCGCTTCAAGAGGGGCATCATATCTCACAAAGTCTTTGAAAAGACTTATTTTGCGAAGCTGCCGTTTTTGATCAGGGTTTCCTGAATCAAAGCCTGGCAGGAAGCGCTGATGTTTTTTCTTTCCTCCGGGGTCAGACGATCCAGGTAGATGGGATCTCCGTATTCCAGTACCACGGATGTAGGGCGGATCTTTGGGAATTGCTGTTCAAAGATGGCGGCGGTATGGTTCAGTGTGACCGGGACGATGGGACAGCCGGATTTTTCCGCGATCTTGAAAGAACCGCTGTGGAAGGGCAGCAGGCTTCCTTCCTCCTGCCGGTTGCGGGTTCCTTCCGGAAAAATGAAAATAGAAATTCCCTGCTTTACCTGTTCGATGGCGGTCAGGATGGTCTTTAGCCCTTCGCGGGGATTGTCACGGTCTAGGAACAGACAATACAGCCGCTTCATCCAGGTGCGCAAAAGAGGATAGCGCAGCATTTCTTTTTTTGCGACAAATCCGGTCAGTCTCCGACATCTGGAGTAGGTCAGGAGGATGTCAAAGTAGCTGCGGTGATTCCCCACAAAAAGAGCTGCTTCCTCCGGGATCCGATCTTCTCCGATGACGGTGACGGAAACCCCGGATAAAAACAGGAAAAAGCGGAAGGCATACTGGACCATGCGGAGACTGATGTAATCGGCGGCCTTCGGATTTATTTTTTTCAGAAGCCACAGAAGTCCCAGTACGGGGATCCCCAGTACCAGATAGGCGATTAAAAACAGTGCAACAAAACAAAATCGAATCATATACTTGTCCTTTCCTTTTGCAGGCAGCCTGCATCTTGGGATTTTTCATTTCTGGATATTTGAAAAAGACGTGTTTGACGCCTTCCTCCAAACATTTTTATATACCTACTTAATATACCATAGATCAGAGAAAGTTGGGCAGAATTCTTTTATTGCTTTTTTGGAGGAATAAAGGTACACTGTATACAAGATACAATCAGGAGGTGTCTCATGGATCAGATAGAATTAAAGGCACTGGGGAAAGTGAATCTGGGGCTGGATGTGTTGGGCAGGAGAGACAATGGCTACCATGATGTGCGCATGGTCATGCAGTCTGTTTATCTCTACGACGATATCTGCATCAAGAAAAAGAAGGAGCAGGGGATCGAGCTGACCACCAATCTGTTCTTTTTGCCTGCAAATGAAAAGAATCTGGCATACCGCGCCGCAAGGCTTCTCTTGGAAGAATTTCAGATAGATACCGGAATCCGCATGCACATTGAAAAACGGATCCCGGTGGCAGGCGGGATGGCAGGCGGAAGCACCGACGCCGCATCTGTTTTGTTTGGGATCAATCGTCTGTTTCAGCTGGGGTTGTCCCAGAAAGAATTGATGAAGCGGGGAGAGACGCTGGGAGCAGATGTTCCCTACTGCATTTTGCGGGGAACGGCTCTGGCAGAGGGAATCGGAGAAAAACTGACGCCGCTTCCGGATCTGCCCAAATGTATCATGGTCATTGCAAAGCCGCCTGTCAGCGTGTCAACGGCGAAGGTGTATGAGAAGCTGGATGGGACGCCCATCAAGGAACACCCTCCCATTGACGGGATTCTGGAGGGACTGCAGGCAGGATCTTTGGAGACTGTGGTGAAAAACATGGGAAATGTACTGGAATCTGTAACGGTGAAGGAATATCCGGTGATCGCCGACATCAAGGAAAGTATGATACAAAATGGCGCGGTGAACGCTATGATGAGCGGCAGCGGACCTACCGTGTTCGGGATTTTTGAAAATAGAAGGCAGGCAGCATCGGCGGCAAAAAGACTTTGGGAACAGCGTCTGGCGAAGCAGATCTACGTGACCAACGTCCATCGGCCGGGAAGGAGATAGAGATGGAAGCAAATTTTCAAGTGACGATGAATGAATATTTACCCTTAAGAGATGTGGTGTTCCATACCCTGCGGCAGGCGATCCTGAAAGGAGAACTGAAGCCGGGAGAGAGGCTGATGGAAGTCAAGCTGGCAAACAAGCTGGGCGTCAGCCGGACGCCTATCCGCGAAGCGATCCGTAAGCTGGAGCTGGAAGGTCTGGTACTAATGATCCCCAGAAAAGGGGCAGAGGTGGCAGAGATCACGGAAAAAAGCTTAAGAGATGTGCTGGAAGTAAGAAAGGCGCTGGAAGAACTGGCGGTACAGCTGGCCTGCGATAAGATCACGGAGGAAGAGATACAGCAGCTGCGGGAGGCGGCCAGGGAGTTTCAAAAAAGCCTGCAGAGCGGAGACATTACCAGAGTGGCGGAAGCAGACGTGCAATTTCATGATATTTTATATATGGCTACGGACAATCAGAAGCTGGTGCAGCTGCTGAACAACCTGCGGGAGCAAATGTACCGGTATCGGGTGGAATATCTGAAAAATGACGAGGCTTATCCGGTGCTGACAAGGGAGCACGAAGACATTATCCGCCATATCAGCAGGAGAGATAAGGAAAAAGCTACGGAAGTGATGTGCCGCCACATTGACAATCAGGTGGAAACTGTCATTGATGCGATCCGTACCAAGCAAAACTAACAGGGAGAAAATGTATGACAGAATTTTTAGTGAGGCACCTGATCAAAGATTATGAGCAGACCGATCAGGTATCCGTCCGCACCGCCTATGGCGTACTGACCAGTACGGCAGGCGTGATCTGCAACTTTCTTCTGTTCCTTCTGAAGGCGGGGGTAGGGCTGGTATTAGGGAGCGTATCCGTATTGGCGGATGCCTTTAACAACCTGTCAGATGCAGGAGCCTCTGTGATAGGGCTGGTGGGAATGCGGATGGCAAGCAAGCCGGCAGACAAGGATCATCCCTTCGGACATGGCAGGATCGAGTATATCGCGGCTCTGATCGTAGCGTTTCTGGTCATGCAGGTGGGATTTCTGTTCCTGAAGGAATCTATCACAAAGATACGGCACCCAGAGGCATTAAAATTTCAGACAGGATCCGTGGTCATTTTGTTGATCTCTATAGGGGTGAAGCTTTGGCTGGGAGGATTTAACCGGAAGCTGGGAAAAAGGATCGGCTCCAAGGTGATGCAAGCTACGGCAACGGATGCCTTTGGAGACGTTCTGATCACGACGGTAACGGTCGTCTCTGTCCTCTTTTTCCGGTTCACAGGCTGGAATGTGGACGGGTATGTGGGAGTAGGGGTATCGTTTTTTGTCATGTGGGCAGGGATTGGGATCGCGAGAGAAACCATTGAGCCGTTGATCGGAGAGCCGGTGGATCCGCAGGAATATAAAAGGATCACCACCTTCGTGGAAGGCTATCCGGGGATCCTGGGAAGCCATGACCTGATCGTACATCACTACGGGCCGGGCAGGAACATGGCGTCGATCCATGCAGAGGTGCCAAACCATGTGGGGATCGAAGAATCCCATGAGATCATTGACCGAATCGAAAGAGATGCGATCAAAAAGCTGGGGGTCTTTCTGGTGATTCACATGGATCCGATAGAAACCCAGAATGTTCGTGTGCTGGAGGCAAAAAGGAAAGTAGAAGAAGTGCTGGACGCCGTCGATCCGGGCGTCGCCATTCATGATTTTCGGATGGTGGATGGAAAAGAGCAGGCAAACCTGATCTTTGACATGGTGGTACCCTATGAGTATGACGGAAAAAAACAGGAGCAGCTGAAACGTGCTGTGATCAAGCTTCTTAGGATGGCGGATCCCAGGTATCAGTGCGTGATCACAGTGGAGAAAAGCTTTGTGGCGGCAGAGGAACCGCAGAAAAAGGAAGATGTGGATCAAAAGGATGACCGGTAGAGAAGGCCGACAGGCGTGGGAACAGGCAAGAGATCGGCAAGGCTGCCGGGCAGAGCGACAAAGGCCTGGAACAGACAGAAGAGAGCGGTGAAAGAGAAAGCTGCCGGGCCGGAAAGTTCAGAACAGGAAAGAGGAAGATATGGAAGAGAAAAATCTAAAATTAGAAGGCTATCTGGGGCAGGTGCAAAAGCTGGCGGTGGTAAAGCAGGTGGATTTTGGAGTTTATCTGGGAAGTGAGGCGGAAAAGGTACTGTTGCCCAAAAAGCAGGTGCCGGAGCCGGTGGAAAAAGGACAGGAGTTGGAAGTGTTTTTATACAGAGATTCTATGGACCGGCTGATCGCAACCACACAGCTGCCAAAGATCACGTTGGGAAAGCTGGCGCTTCTGACGGTGAAAGAAGTGGGGAAAATAGGCGCTTTTTTGGATTGGGGACTGGAAAAAGATCTGCTTCTTCCCTTCCGGGAACAAACGGGAAAAGTCAGGGAAGGGCAGGAGGTTTTGGTATCCTTGTATGTGGACAAGACCAAGCGATTGTGCGCGACGATGAAGATCTATGAACACCTGCGGACAGACTCCCCCTATGAGAAGGATGCCCAGGTAGAAGGGCGGGTGTACGAGATCAGCGACAATTTCGGAGTGTTTGTGGCAGTGGACGATCAATATTCCGGGCGGATCCCCAAGCAGGAAGCGCTGGGAACCTTCGCAGTGGGAGACAGGATACAGGCCAGGGTGTCCCGGGTAAAGGAGGATGGAAAGCTGGATCTGAGCATCCGGAAAAAAGCATTTTTGCAGATGGAGGACGATGGAAAGCTTTTGCTGGAAAAGCTGAAAGAAAGAGGAGGAAGCCTTCCGTTTACCGATAAGGCAGATCCCGATCGGATCCGACGGGAAACAGGGCTGAGCAAAAACGGGTTTAAGCGTGCGGTGGGCCGCCTGAT
Organism: Suipraeoptans intestinalis; assembly: GCF_034091795.1. Lineage (NCBI taxonomy): Bacteria > Bacillati > Bacillota > Clostridia > Lachnospirales > Lachnospiraceae > Suipraeoptans > Suipraeoptans intestinalis. Next base: position 39,745 of record NZ_JAXFXH010000016.1, read on the forward strand.
GAAAGAAAAACAGGTGAAGATCCTGGAGCACTCCATCGTACTGGAAAAGGAATCATAATTGTACTTTCCCGGATTCCAAAGCAAGGCTGTCGGGAATTGGGGAAAACAGTAGCAAAAACCGGCAACATAGAGTATAATGAAAGTCACAGGATGCAACCCGGCTTCCGAGAGGAAGGCCCCGGCTGCAGAAAAGGTTTTGGAGGTAGCAGGCACGGAGGCTGCCGGGCAGGACAGAAGATATTTTAAGAGAAAGAAAAGGAGAAAACAGAGCATGAAAGTACAGAACATTACAGATATTGAAGGATTTTTTAAAGTGGTAGACAGCTGTAAAGGAAAGGTAGAGCTGGTAACCGGCGAAGGCGACCGTCTGAACCTGAAATCCAAGCTGTCACAGTTTGTATCCATGGCAAATATTTTTTCTAACGGAGAGATCCCGGAGCTGGAGATCGTGGCTCACGAGCCGGAAGATATTGATAAGCTGGTCAGCTTCATGATCAACGGCTAGGGAAGCGGATTAGAGGCGAGTAGGGGAAGCTGCCCGCGCCCAAAGGCTCAGACACGAAAAACGGTGTACAGATCATATACAGATAAAAAAGATTTCCAGGAGAGTGTGGGACTTCCGCCAGAAAAGGCAGAGGCTTCACACTTTTTTGAATGTATGACGGGATTTTGGGGGAAGTATGCTTCCGGGGTGTTCCAAAGGAGAGGAGATGGTGTATAATAGAAAAAAAGCTGCGTGGTCTCTGGGAACCTTCGGAGTCGGATGGCTGCGCGCAAAAAACAGAGGGATTAACACCAAATGAAGGATTTCTAGCAGATAGAATCATCAGACAGAAAAGAGGAAAGCTATGGGATTTGCACACCTTCACGTCCATACAGAGTACAGCCTGCTGGACGGTTCCAATAAAATCAAAGAGTGTATTGCAAGAGTGAAAGAGCTGGGCATGAACAGCGTGGCCATTACCGACCACGGAGTCATGTTCGGAGTCATTGATTTCTATAAGGCAGCCAAAAAGGAAGGAATTCACCCGGTCCTGGGCTGTGAAGTCTACGTGGCGCCCGGATCCAGATTTGACAAGGAGATCGGCGGAGGAGAAGACCGGTATCACCATCTGGTGCTTCTGGCAGAGACACAGGAGGGCTATCATAACCTGATGAAGATCGTTTCCAGGGGATTTACGGAAGGGTATTACTACAAGCCGAGAGTAGACCTGGAGGTGCTGCAGCGGTTCCATAAAGGGATCATTTCCCTGAGCGCGTGTCTGGCGGGAGAGGTGCAGAAAAACCTTTTGCGGGGGATGTATGAAGAGGCAAAAAAGGCCGCCCTCCATTACCGGGACATTTTTGGGGAGGACAATTTCTTTCTGGAGCTGCAGGATCACGGGCTGCCTCAGCAAAAACAGGTAAATCAGGCGCTTTTGAGATTGTCCCAGGATACAGGGATCCCGCTGGTGGCCACCAACGATGTGCATTATACCTATGCGGAGGATGAAAAACCTCACGATATGCTGCTTTGTATCCAGACAGGGAAAAAGCTGTCTGATGAGAACCGGATGCGGTACGAAGGCGGCCAGTACTACATCAAATCAGAAAAAGATATGCGGGAACTGTTTCCTTATGCACTGGAGGCTATTGAAAATACTCAGAAAATCGCAGATCGGTGTCAGGTGGAGATCCGGTTTGGACAGATGCATCTGCCTAAATATGCGGTGCCGGATCAGGAAGAGGCAGCCCCCTACCTTCGAAGGCTGTGCCGGGAAGGGCTGAAAAGGAGATATCCATCAACCCGGGAAGAACAGTGGAACATGCTGGAAGAGAGACTTCTGTTCGAGCTGTCTACCATCGAGTCCATGGGATATGTGGATTATTTCCTGATCGTGTGGGATTTTATTAAATATGCAAGGGATCATCAAATCATGGTGGGACCGGGACGAGGCTCGGCGGCGGGAAGTCTGGTATCCTACTGTCTTGGGATCACCAGTATTGACCCGGTCAGGTATCAGCTACTGTTTGAGCGGTTCCTGAACCCGGAACGAGTGTCTATGCCGGATATTGATATTGACTTCTGCTTTGAAAGACGGCAGGAGGTTATTGACTATGTCGTGGAGAAATACGGAGTAGACCGGGTAGTGCAGATCGCTACTTTCGGAACCATGGCGGCCAGGGGTGTGATCCGGGACGTGGGACGGGTACAGGATCTTCCCTATGCGTTTGTGGATGGGATCGCCAAGATGATCCCCATGGAACTGAACATGACACTGGAGAGGGCGCTGGTAGTCAATCCGGAACTGAAGCAAAGATACGATACGGAAGAGGAAGTCAGGGAGCTGCTGGATATGGCAAGACGTCTGGAAGGACTGCCTCGCCACACATCCATGCATGCAGCCGGCGTGGTGATCAGCCAGGAGCCTATTGAGGAATACGTGCCCCTCTCCCTGGGATCGGACGGTTCTGTTACGACGCAGTTTACGATGACGACCTTGGAAGAGCTGGGGCTTTTGAAAATGGATTTTCTGGGGCTCCGTACCCTGACGGTGATCCAGACCGCCGTCAGACTGGCAGAAAAAAGCAGCGGACACCCGATTTCCCTGGATGAGATGGATTACAATGACAAGGATGTGCTGGCCTCTATCGGAACAGGAAGGACAGACGGGGTGTTCCAACTGGAAAGCGCCGGGATGAAAAGCTTTATGAAGGAACTGCGTCCCGAGAGTCTGGAAGATGTGATCGCAGGGATCTCTCTTTACCGGCCGGGACCGATGGACTTTATCCCGCAATACATCAAAGGGAAAAATAATGCGGGGACCATTACCTATGACTGTCCACAGCTGAAGCCGATCCTGGAAGGGACGTATGGATGCATCGTTTACCAGGAGCAGGTTATGCAGATCGTAAGAGATCTGGCGGGCTACAGCCTGGGGCGGAGCGATTTGCTGCGCCGTGCCATGTCCAAGAAAAAAGGGGACGTGATGCAAAAGGAGAGACAGAACTTTGTCTATGGGAATAAGGAGGAAGGGATTCCGGGCTGTATCGCCAATGGGATCCCGGAGCAGGTGGCGAACAAGATCTACGATGAAATGATCGACTTTGCCAAATATGCGTTCAACAAATCCCATGCGGCAGCCTATGCCGTAGTGTCCTATCAGACGGCGTGGCTGAAATATTATTACCCGGTGGAATTTATGGCGGCTCTTATGACGTCGGTGATCGACAACCCCAAGAAGGTATCGGAATATGTCTACACCTGCCGGCAGATGAATATTGAGCTTCTGCCGCCGGACATCAACCGGAGCCAGAGAGACTTTTCGGTAGAGGAAGGAAAGATCCGCTATGCCCTGACGGCGATCAAGAGTGTGGGAAGGCCGGTGATTGAGGCCATCATCCGGGAGAGAAACCAGGGAGGAAGGTTTGATAGCCTGAAAAATTTTGCACAGCGTCTTTCCGGAAAAGAGATCAACAAACGCACCATAGAAGGCTTTATCAAAGCGGGAGCCTTTGACGGCCTGGGAGGAACCAGAAAGCAGTTTATGATGATCTACATCCAGGTGCTGGATCAGGTGGCGCAGGAGAAAAAATCCTCCATGTCCGGACAGATGTCCCTGTTTGATATTCTTCCGGAAGAACAGAAAAGTGAGTTTGAGGTGGGGCTTCCCGATGTGGGAGAATACAAGAAAGAGAACAGGCTGTCCTTTGAAAAAGAAGTGCTGGGCATTTATCTAAGCGGGCATCCCATGGAGGACTACGAAGGGATCTGGCGAAAGGGGATTTCCAGGACGACACTGGATTTTCAGCTGGATGAAGAGACCGGTTCTACGAAGGTGCAGGACGGCGCCCTGGAGCAGGTGGGAGGAATCATTACAGCCAAGACCATAAAGTACACAAAAACGAATAAAGTTATGGCATTTCTTACCCTGGAGGATCTTCTGGGGACGATGGAGATCGTGGTTTTTCCCAGAGATTATGAAAAAAACCACCGGTATATGGAAGAAGAGAGCAAGGTATTCATAAAGGGAAGGGTGTCTCAGGAGGATGGAGCGGACAGTAAGCTGATCTGCCAGACCATCGTTCCCATTGAAGGAGGCAGGAAGGAGCTGTGGCTCCAGTTCCCGGATATAGAGACCTACGGAAGGGAGGAGCGGCAGCTTTACACCCTTTTGGAAGGAGCGGAGGGAACGACAGAGGTTGTGATCTACTGTAGAAAAGAGAAGGCGGTAAAGCGCCTGCCCAGACACCGGCAGGTGCTGGCAGATGAGGTGCTGTTAAGCAGATTGACAAATTATTTGGGAGAATCTTGTGTAAAAGTGATAGAAAAGCCCATTGAAAAGCCGACTTAATTCTTGTACAATGTAGCAAGTGAAGAGAATGAAATGTTTTGGAAGGAAATGGGAGGAAAGATACATGGCAGAGAAAATCATCAGAACGATCGGAGTCCTGACCAGCGGAGGAGATGCACCCGGAATGAATGCGGCGATTCGTGCGGTAGTCCGCACCGCGCTGGGTAAGGGAGTAAAAGTCAGAGGGATCCGCAGGGGTTACCAGGGGCTTCTGAATGAAGAGATCATAGATCTGACTGCCAGAGATGTGTCAGATACCATCCAGAGAGGCGGAACCATCCTGCAGACGGCGCGGTGTGAGGAGATGCGGACCGAGGAGGGGCAGCAGAAGGCGGCGGCCATCTGTAAGAAGTACGGCATTGACGGGCTGGTGGTCATAGGAGGAGACGGTTCTTTTGCGGGAGCACAGAAGCTGGCTAATCTGGGGATCAACACCATCGGTCTTCCGGGAACCATTGATCTGGATATTGCATGTACAGAATATACCATAGGATTCGATACGGCTGTGAATACGGCGATGGAGGCCATTGACAAGGTGCGCGATACCTCCACGTCCCATGAGAGATGCTCTATCATCGAGGTAATGGGAAGAGATGCCGGATATCTGGCACTTTGGTGCGGGATCGCCAACGGAGCAGAACGTATTTTGATGCCGGAGGAGCACGACTACAACGAAGACGCTATTGTGGCAGATATCCAGGAGTGCCGCAAACGCGGGAAAAAGAACTACATCATCATCAATGCGGAGGGGGTAGGAGATTCCATCAACATGGCCAAGAGGATCGAGGAGGCCACCGGCATGGAAACGAGAGCCACCATACTGGGACACATGCAGCGAGGTGGAAGTCCCACCTGTAAAGACAGGGTATATGCCTCTGTCATGGGAGCCATGGCAGTGGATCTCTTGATGGAAGGAAAGTCTAACCGGGTAGTAGGATACCGGGAGGGACGGTATGTGGATTTTGATATTGACGAAGCTCTGGGAATGAATAAAGGAATCCCGGATTATCAGTATGAGATCGCAAAAGAGCTGGCTTTGTAGAAGAGCTCTTGTGTAAACAAAACAAAAAACAGATCCCTGTCGGACAGAAGGGCAGAAGGATCCAGGTAGAAAAACGGCGAAAAGAAAGACTGGCAGAGTCTCATTTTCGCTGTTTTGTCACGGAGGGAATAAAAATGGAAAGGGCACAGTCAGACAACAGGCCCATTGGTATTTTTGATTCGGGAGTGGGCGGCCTGACGGTAGCAAGAGAGATCATGCGTCAGCTGCCGCAGGAGCAACTGGTCTATTTTGGGGATACCGCAAGACTCCCCTATGGAAACAAATCGCAGGATAATATTATCCGATTTTCCAGACAGATCATCCGGTTTTTAAAAACACAAAATGTAAAGGCGATTGTGATCGCATGCAACACAGCCAGCGCACTGGCGCTGCCTACCGTGGCGGGAGAGGAAAAGATCCCGGTGCTGGGAGTGATCGCAGCCGGAGCAAGGGCAGCCATACGTGAGACCAGGAATCAGAAGATCGGCGTGATCGGAACGGAGGCCACCATTCAGAGCCAAACCTACGGAAAGGCGATCCGGGCACTCTGCCCGCAGGCAGAAGTGACAGGAGTTGCCTGCCCATTGTTTGTTCCTCTGGTGGAAGAAGGATTTGCGGAGCATGCTATTACGGAGGAAGTCATAGACATTTACCTGAACGGGATGCGGCAAAGCCGGATGGACACACTGATCCTGGGTTGTACCCATTATCCTCTTCTGCGGAAAAAGATCGCGGAATATTTTGGGGAGGGCGTACACATTGTCAATCCTGCCTATGAGGCGGCAATGGATCTGAAAGCAGTGCTGGAAAAGGAAGGACTGTGCAGCCGGTTGGGACAGAAAAAGGCAGAGGATCTGTTTTATGTCAGTGATGCGGCAGAAAAGTTTACGAAGCTGGCAAGTTTTATTTTGCCTTACGATGTAGAAAAGACGAAAGAGATTCGGATCGAGGAGTATTAGATGACAAAAGATGTATTGTTGTCCATCAGTGGAATGCACTATGACGTGGACGGAATTGAGAAAGGGACGGAGGAAGCGCCCATTGAGCTGATCACTCCCGCCTCTTATTATCTGAAAAACGGAAAGCACTATGTGAAATACGAAGAACCGGTGGAGGGGATCCCCGGGGTGATCAAAAATACGGTGAAGGTTTCGGAAGATAAGGTGGAAATGATCAAGAGCGGCCTGTCCAACACCCATATGATCTTTGAAAAAGGCAAGATCCATATGACAGATTATGAAACGCCATATGGGAATCTGCTGGTGGGAGTTCACACGAGAGTCCTGGATGTGCAGGAGGAAGAAAAGACCATTGGCATCAGGGTCAATTATGAGCTGGATGTCAACGGAGATAAGCTGGCAGACTGCAATATCCGGATGGAGATCCGGGCAAGGGGATAGGAACAAAGCAGAAAACAGAAAAAAGATATGATTCTTAGCTGAAGGCCTCAGCCAGGAAATCATATCTTTTTTTATGAAACGACATTGGCCTGAAAAGCGATGAATTTAAAACTGTCTTAAAACTATGCGGTGCTGTATTTAGTGAGCTCTCTTGGTTTTAAGACAGTTTTTGATTAAAAGATAGGTTCTGAACGATTAAAATGGGAATCCACAGTATTTGTATCAGGATTTACGATCAATATTTCTTTCCCGAGAGAAGCTGCCTTTTGAATAGAATGTTCAGGAGCCTTGTTATCCGTAATGATAATATCCAATTCTTCTAATCGCACAGAATTGCAGAGGGAATTTACTTCCCACTTGGAGTGATCCAACAATAATATACGCTTGTCTGCAATGGAAGCCAAAGACTTTTTTGTGGCGGTCAAAGGCTGGGAATGTTCGAAGGCTCCTCCGGGAATACGGAAAGACCGGCAAGACAAAAAGGCTATATCTGCTTTGTATTGCTTCATATTTTCTGGCTCAGAAATAAGTATGGAGCGATTACTGTGATGCAGGAGACCGGCGGGAAGGAGAATCTGTATGGAATGATGATTGGACAAGGTCATCGCAGCTGTGAGACTTGGAGTGATGATAGACAGTGGCAAGTCGGTGGGTAACAGCTGAACTAACTGCTGAATTGTGGTGCCGGAATCCAGACAGATATTTGTGTTTGGCTGGATGTATTTTAAAGCTATTTGCGCGATGGCTTGCTTTTCCTTGGCGTTCTCTTGGATTTGGACATAATAGTCCGTGGGTTGGGCTGTATGAAGAAGTGTCGCATATCCCCGTTCCCGTTTGACAAAATTCATAAGTTGCAGTTCATCTAGATTTCTGCGGACAGTCATTTCCGTGCAATTGAGTTTTTGAGCCAGTTCTCGAATGGAAATAACATTTTGAGTTTCCATGATTTCGATAATTTCAGAGTGCCGTTTTTTTCTCATAGTGTATCCTCGATTATTTCTATGTGTATGATCATTTTGGAAAGTTTGCAAAACAATCTATATTCCTATGTTAGATATATGTGTTTTTGCGAACGAAATAAATCCAAAATAACACAATCTAAAATTGAAGAAGATTGCATTTATAGAAATTATAAAGGAAATTTCTAAACAATACAAGTGCTTTAAAAACTGAAATAATGTTCTAATTAGAACATTAATAAAACAAAAACAGAACATTATATCTTGACAACGGTGAAAATGTTGTGTATTATTACTTTAAAAGAATGAAAAAGAACAAAATTAGAAGCAAAACACATAAAAACGTAGGAGTTAAAACAAAATGAAAACATTTTATGTTTTAGGCATTGATCAAAGTACTCAGGGAACCAAAGCAGTCATTTTTGATGCAAAAGGATATCTGCTGAAGCGAGTTGATGTACCGCATCGACAGCGGATCAGTGAGCAGGGATGGATTTCTCATAGTCCGTCAGAAATTTATGAGAATGTATTAAAGGCTTGCAAGGAAGTCGTTTCTAACTCCGGGGTTGACCCATCAGCCATACGTTGCATGGGGATTACAAACCAGAGAGAAACAACAGTGGTTTGGGATAAAGTCAGTGGAAAGGAACTTGCAGATGCAGTTGTCTGGCAGTGCAATCGGGCAAAGGATATTTGCCGGGATATTCTTGAAAAATATCAGTGTGGTCAGATCGTTTACAAAAAAACGGGTCTGAAACTTTCTCCGTATTACCCTGCTGCAAAGATGGCATGGCTGATTGAAAATATCCCGAAAGTAAAAGAAAAAATGGAAGAAGGAAAAGTTGCATTTGGGACGATTGACAGTTGGCTTTTGTTTAAACTGACAGAGGGAAGAGTGCATCGGACAGAATATTCTAATGCTAGCAGAACACAGCTCCTTAATTTGGAAACGTTGGAATGGGACAAAGAAATCTGTAGATATTTTGGGATTAACGAAAATTCGCTTCCTGAAATTGTGGCCTCTGATCATTTGTTTGGAAAAACTACGTTAGGAGGATTTTTGGAACATCCTATTCCCATTTGTGGAATGATCGGGGATTCGCATGGCGCTTTATTTGGCCATGACTGTCGACAGCCGGGAAAAATAAAGGCAACTTATGGAACGGGTGCTTCTGTTATGTTGAATACGGGAACCGAGAGAATTTTTAGCAAGCATGGATTATCTACATCAATCGGATGGAAAGTGGACGGAAAGATAACATATGTACTGGAAGGAAATATTAATTACGCAGGAGCGGTGATTTCCTGGTTGAAAGAGGATCTGGGGATGATAAGGCAGGCCAAAGAGACAGAACAATTCGCATTGCAGGCAGATCAGGAGGATGAAACTTATATCGTACCGGCTTTTTCAGGTTTGGGAGCCCCATGGTGGAATAGTGATGCAAAAGCTATGATCGTTGGCATGAGTCGAAAAACCGGGAAAAAGGAATTGATTAAAGCAGCGTGTGATTGTATTGCACATCAGATTCAAGATGTTATTGACGCCATGGAAGGAGATACAGGATTGAAGATAAAGGAATTGTGTGTAGACGGAGGGCCAACGCGGAATCAGTATTTGATGCAATTTCAAAGCGATATGGCAGAAGCGCGGATAAGGATACCTCAAATGGAGGAAGTTTCAGTTGCAGGAGCCTGTTACCTGGCTGCCATGTCGGCAGGTGTTTACGAGAGACAGACAGCATATCAGGCAATGCATTATGAATGCTATACGGCTAAGATGCAAAGAGAAACCAAAATGAAAAAAAGACAGGGATGGAAACAAGCGATTCAGATGTTGTGCAAATAGTGGAGGAAAAGATGGGATTGACAGATCAACACAAAAAAGAATTGTTGCTGCAGGCCTCTGCAGTCAGAGAAAAAACGGTCGAACTGATATATAAGGGAAACGGGGGGCATATAGGAGGAGATCTTTCAGAGGTGGATATATTGGTAGCCACATTTGACTATATGAAGCATGATCCGAAGAATCCTGAATGGGAAGGCAGAGATTATTTTATTCTCAGTAAGGGACATTCAGCAGAAGCGTATTATCTCGTATTACATCAGCATGGATACATTGAAAATAAAGATCTGGAAGCATTTGGAAGTTTTGGTGCAAAACTGGGAGGGCATCCCTGTAAAAAAATCAGAGGAGTAGAAGCAAATACAGGATCCTTGGGTCACGGCTTAGGATTGGCGGCAGGAATGGCTTTGGCACTAAAAAGAGACGGAAAAGAAAATCGGGTATTTGTTTTGACTGGAGACGGAGAACTGGCGGAAGGAAGTAACTGGGAAGCAGCTATGTCAGCGGGGAAATTCCAGTTGGAGAATCTTACATGGATTATTGATAGAAATCATCTTCAGATCAGCGGGGATACAGAGGAAGTTATGCCGTTAGAAAAATTAAAAGAAAAAACGGAGGCATTTGGATTTTACACAATGGAAATAAATGGCCATGATATGGACGCAATTATGGCAGGCTTGGAAACAAAAAAAGAGAAGCCGATTTGCATTATAGCGAACACAATAAAAGGAAAGGGAATGCCGTGTGCTGAAAATCAGGCTTCCTGGCATCACAAAACACCTTCCAAAGAGCAGGTAGAGGAGATGAAACAGGAAATGGAACGATACAGAAAGGAGCTGTCATAGTGAAAAGTGAGACGTGCAGAGAGGCTTTTTCTGAAAAAATTCTCGAAGAAGCAAAAAAAGATAAAAGTGTAATTGTGGTATGTACAGATTCCAGAGGATCTGCGTCGCTAGGAAAGTATCCACAAGAACTTCCAAATCAGTTTGTAGAATTGGGAATTGCAGAGCAGAATGCGGTAACAGTGTCAGCAGGAATGGCAAGTATAGGAAAAAAGGTATTTACGGTAGGGCCTGCCAGCTTTTACAGCACCCGTGCTGCCGAGCAAGTAAAGGTAGATGTGGCATATTCTCGCAACAATGTAAAAATTGTGGGGATCAGTGGAGGGATCAGTTATGGAGCACTGGGAGCGACCCATCATTCTTTACAGGACATTGCACTTATGCGGGCAATTCCGGGACTGATCGTGGAGATACCGTCAGATGCAGTACAAATGAGGAAGATAGTGGATGTGATGGTAGAAACGGAAGAGCCGGCATATATCAGAATTGGGCGCGGGGCAGTGCCTGTACTCTACGAAGAAGATGTACAAATTATGGTTGGAAAATCAATTTGTTGGGGAGACGGTACAGATGCGGCTGTGATTGCCTGTGGGCAGATGGTATGGCGGGCATTGGAAGCGGCAGAACTCCTGAAGAGGGAAGGGATTTCAGTGAGAGTATACGATATGCATACGATCAAGCCAATGGATAAAGAGGCAGTTCTGGAAGCGGCAGAAGAATGTGGGTGTATTTTGACGGTAGAGGAGCATAGTCTTCATGGTGGCATGGGAGGTGCTGTAGCAGAAATTATCTGCAGGAATTGTCCGATTCCCCTTGAGATATTGGCTGTGCCTGATGAGGACATTCCTAATGGAACAGATGAGGAAGTTTTTCGCTATTACCACATGGATCCAGAAGGAATTGCAGATGGCATAAGGGAATTGCACAAAAGGAAAAATCAAAAATATATCTTACAAGAAGGAGGACGGAATGAAAGGAAAGATGAAAGCTTGTGTACTAACAGGTAAGCGGAAGCTGGAATGGACAGAAAGAGAGATTCCGCAGCCTGGGAAGGGAGAAATTCAAATCCAATTGAAGCATGTAGGAATTTGTGGATCGGATTTGCATTTTTATCAAGAAGGGAGGCTGGCAAACTGGGAACTAAAGGAGCCGTTGATTTTGGGCCATGAGCCGGGAGGAGTGGTATCGGCAATTGGAGAGGGAGTCGAAGGATTCGACATTGGAGACAAAGTTGCAATTGAACCGGCGGTACCCTGTGGAAAATGTGAAAACTGCAGGAAAGGGCATTACAATTTGTGTAAGAATATTAAAATGCTGGCAATTCCAAAGGAAAGAGACGGGGTTTTTTCAGAGTACTGTATTCACGATGCGACTATGTGTTACAAATTGCCGGAGAAGGTAGGGACGATGGAAGGAGGCTTGATAGAGCCGTTGTGCGTAGGTCTACATGGAGCAGAAATATCCAATGCAAAAATAGGAGAGACAGCGATTATCCTAGGAAGTGGATGCATTGGCCTGTGTGTGTTGATGAGCTTAAAAGCAAGAGGAGTGGAAGAAATCTATGTAGCAGATGTTCTGGATAAAAGGCTGGAAAGGGCGAAAGAACTTGGGGCAACAAGGGTATTTAACAGTACCAGAGAAAGCATAGAGGAGTTTGCAAAAAAACTACCGGGCGGAGGTGCTGACCAGGTATATGAATGTGCCGGGAACCGAATTACAACCCTCCAAACATGCCGACTGATTCGGCGAGCAGGAAAGGTCACTTTAGTAGGAGTATCTCCGGAACCGGTTTTGGAGCTGGATATTGCAACGCTGAATGCGATGGAAGGAACTATATATACTATGTATCGTTACCGTAACTTGTATCCCCAGGCGATTAAGGCTGTGGAATCCGGGGCAATTCCACTGAAGAAAATCGTATCTCATGTATTCGAGTTTCAGAATTGTGTAGATGCACTGGAAGAAAGTTTGAACAATAAGGAAGAAATTATCAAAGGCGTTATTGAATTTTAAAGCGACAGGAGGAGAAGATTATGAAGAAGAAAAGAATTGTATCATCATTGACGGCTGTATTGCTTGTAATTTGTATGCTGGCAGGCTGTGGAAGCGCAGATAGTGACAGTTCGACGAAGTCGGGAAAAGAAAAAAAGGCAGCACAGGCAGGAGAAAGCGCGACAGGTAAAACGGATTTAGCAGATGCGTCTTTTGACACAAGTTATCAACCTAAGAAAGATAGTTATAAAATTTATTGTACATATAAAAATATTCATAGTTGGTATGATGCGATCAAATGTGGAATTGATGCAGCAGTAGCAGACATGGAAAAGAAAGGAGTTACCATTGATTATGAATGGTACGGACCGGCAGAGCCGGATGCAGTGGATCAAGTTAACTCTATAGAAACAGCAACAGGACAAGGATGGGATTTGATTGCGGTGGATGTGAATCAACCAGAAACAACAGCCGCAGCTATTAATGCAACAGTAGCGGCAGGGGTTCCTGTAGCAACATTTGCCAGTTCGGACATAAAGGACTGTGATAGAAGCTTTTTTGTGGGAAATACGAATAATTATGGAGATGGCTGCACTTTGGCAAAAGAAGTGTGTGAAAAAATGGGTGGAAAGGGACAGATTGCCATTCTCGCAGGAACCATGGGGGCAGCTTCTCACGAAGAAAGATTAAAGGGCTTTAAGGATACGATCGCGAAATATCCTGATATCGAAATTGTAGATGAACAAAGAGATAACGATGCGGTGGAAAAAGCGATTAGCATTACAGAATCCTGGCTTCAGGCATATCCGGATCTGGGAGGAATTCTTTGTAATAATATGTCTAATCCGGTAGGAGCGTGTCAGGCGGTCAGCGATGCTGGAAAATCCGGGGAAATAGTGATCGGCGGCATGGATCATGATTTGAGAACTTTAGAATATCTGAAGGATGGCACACTTTATGTAGCGCAGGTTCAGAATTGTTATGATATGGGATATAAATTAATTTACAATGCAGTGAAAACAATTGACGGAGAATCTATCGAAGAAGTAACAAATGTAGGATCAACATCTGTACATGCAAAAGAGGCAGACAAATATATCAAAATGTTATATGGAGAGGATGCAGATGCAAAAAAATAACAGTCCTTATATTGTGGAAATGAAAAATATCACAAAGACATTTCCGGGGACAAAAGCACTTGATAAGGTGTCGTTAAGACTGAGAAAAGGTGAAATACATGCATTAGTAGGAGAAAATGGCGCGGGAAAGAGCACGCTGATGAATGTGTTGACAGGACAGTTTTTCTGTGACAGTGGAGACCTTTACGTGGAAGGAGAACCAGTAAGGTTCTCCTCTCCGAAGGAAGCTATGAAGAAAAGTATCATCTTAGTTCCGCAGGAACTAAATCTTGTCATGGAAGCCAGTGTTGCAGAAAATATATTCCTTGGGAATGAAAAAGTATCAGGAATATGGATAGACTGGAAAAAAGTGCAGAAGGAAGCAAAAAAACTTTTAGAACTTTTGTCAGTAGAGATAGATGTGACCCGCCCGGTGAAGGAATTGTCTGCGGCGTATCAGCAGTTGGTGTCTATTGCCAGGGCTCTGGCTTATCGCCCCAAAGTATTGATTCTGGATGAACCGACTGCGGTGCTCACAAATAAAGAAGCAACCAGTCTGTTTGTGTGTATGCAGGAACTGAAAAAGAAAGAAACAGCTATGGTATTTATCTCTCATCATCTGGATGAGGTTATGGAACAGTGTGACCGTATCACGATTATGAAGGATGGATGCTTGGTTAAAGAGGTTTCTGTGGAAGAGATTACGAAGGATCAGATGATCAATTTGATGGCAGGGAAAAAGGTGGAAAAATCTCAAAGGATCCAGAGAGAAGTTTCCGATGAAATATTTATGAAAGTACATAATCTGAGTCGAAAAGGAGAATTTGATAAGATCAGCTTTCATGTGAATAAGGGGGAAATCCTATGTGTGTCAGGATTGGTAGGAGCAGGCCGTACAGAAATATTCAAGTGCATATTTGGGATTACGGAAAAAGAGCCCGGAGGAAAAATATATATAGAAGGGCAGGAGGCAGAGATTAAATCACCGATAGAAGCCATAGCTTATGGAATGGGATATGTATCGGAAGAAAGAAGGCATGATGGAATAGTACCGGATTTATCAGTGATGGAAAATCTGGTGTTACCCTCTTTGGGAAATATGAAGAAGGCAGGGCTACTGGATTGGAAGAAGGCAGCTGACGTGACGGATAGATATGTTCAGTCGTTTCAGATAAAAACGGCTTCCAGAGAAACACGTATTAAAAATTTGTCAGGAGGAAATCAGCAGAAGGTCATTGTGGCCAGGTGGATGGCAAAAGGAATCAAAATGCTGATTCTTGACGAACCAACACGGGGAATTGACGTAAATGCAAAGGGAGAAATTCATCAATTAATCCGTGATTTGGCAGATAATGGTGTTGCTGTGATTGTAATATCTTCGGAAATGGAAGAGGTTCTTGCATTGGCAGACAGGATCATGGTAGTGCATAAAGGAATGATCAGTGGCTACCTTGAAGATGTGGATATAGCTACACAGGAAGATGTATTGAAAGTCGCATTTCAATAGGAGGACAGAGATAAATGGACAAACTAATCAAATTTTTCAAATCCACAGCAGGGATGGTTCTGGTTGTAACAATATTGGTTGGAAGTGCCGTACATATGGCAACAGGGAATTTTTTCACAGCATATAATACAAGTACGTTAACGAGAGCGGCGGCATTCGTAATTCTTGTGGGATTTGGTCAGACACTGGTTCTCTTAACAGGAGGAATTGATCTGTCAGTGGCCACAATAGGGTCAGTTTGTGGACTACTCAGTGCGATTTTTATGGTAAAATACGGGATCAATCCATATATTGCTATGATTGTAGCCAGTGCAGTGGGCATTGTTCTTGGAGGGATTAACGGGTTTTTTATCGCCTATTTTAAAATGACTCCATTTATTGTAACATTGGCGACTATGCAGATTTATCAAGGAATCGTATACATTATCACAAAAGGTATGCCTATCACTGGTATGCCAAAAGCAGCAGAAAGACTTGCAAATGGAGTGGTGGGAGGTGTTCTTCCTAATATTGTGATTATTATGGTAATTGTATGCATAATATTGACGGTGCTACTGAAGAAAACGAAGACAGGACGTTATATTTACGCACTGGGAGGAAATAGGAACTGTGCAAAAATAGTAGGAATATCGACGGAAAGAGTAGAGGTGCTTGTATATTGTTTAAGTGGCTTTCTTTCTGCGATGGCAGGGGTTCTCATGGCATGCAGACTTGCATCTTTCCAAGCAAGTATTGGTGAAAGCTGGCAGATGGGGTCTATCACAGCCGCTGTTTTAGGTGGTACTTCCATGGCTGGGGGGATTGGAAGTGTCGTAGGAACCATCATTGGAGGTCTTCTAAGTAGTGTCATTAGCACATGTATTACTCTGCTTCGGATTTCATCTTACTGGGAAACGGTGGTAACAGGTGCAGTTGTGTTGATTGCCGTGTTTGTAGATGCGGTGAAAGATAATTCCGTAATCAGAGAAAAAATAAGGCATGCGCTACATAGAAAATAAGAGTAGTTGAACTGCAGACATCAAACGATAGGAAAGGTTGGGAGAACTGGGGATGCAGGAGACAGACACTTGAAAAATATTTGGAAAACAGAATTTAAATGCCAAGCAAGACGGTCGGGTTCCCGATCGCCTTGTTACAGTCACTTTGTCGAATAAAAAAGAGAGCAGAGAAACTACAGGAGGAATCCAAAGACAGAGCACTACGCAGCAAGAGAGGGGAAGTTCCCGGACAGACATTGACAACTATCCCGAAAATCTGTTACAAAGAAACACACAGGAGGGGGAGTGGCAGTGTTTGAAGATGCTATTTTTTCCCAGTTATGCTGCGTTTACCTTTCCTTTTGTAATCAGCGCCATTGCAGCAAAGCAGACAATGGTGTGTGTGGCAAACCTGGGGCATCCTCTGCCGGTTCTTCGATTTGTGGTACTGGCAGAAACGGCAATAGCCGTGTGCCTGGTAGTGTACACCTACATACGGTTTGTGGGATTTCTGTTTGGGAAAGGGGAAAAATAGTCCTCGGAAACAGGGGCTTTCAGGGAAAGTCCTGTGAAGATGTGGGAGTCCCAACACGTTTTGTCCCATAAGTCAAGACGTGGTAAAAAATATTACAGATGAAGTCATGGAAGGAAGGAGTCCACTTCTACGCTGTTTTGCGAAAAGTGGACTTCTTCCTTCTTTTTTATTTCGCGAAAAATGACGTCCTGTCTGTCGTTACCAAGGAGAAAATCAGGAGGTCCCTGCTTCCCGGAGAAGGATTTCCGCTACTTTTTCTACGGTATGTTCCACAAAAGCGGTACACTGTGCTTTTCGCTCAGGGGACTGCTTTTCCATGCCTCTGGTCAGAATCCGGCAGCAGGTGCCGCCGCAGCTGTTCCGAAAGGAGTCATGCAGTTCCTGGGTCAGTCGAAAGCAGGTCTGGACCTTGGAATCGCCCGGCACGGTGCGGCCAAACACGTAGCCGATACACATGGTGCCGCCGGCAAGAGCGCCGCAGATACAACCGCCGCCCCCAAGTCCCCAGGGGAAGCCGGAGCTCATGGCAATGGCGTCATCAGACATTTCTAAGGCAAAGTGCTTTCGGATAGCAAAGATCACAGATTCAGAACAGGCAAAACCACTGTGAAAGGCTTGTGAAGCATCTTTTTTGAGTTCCGGGAGATGGATTTCTGTATTCATAAAGCTCCTCCTTTTTACATAGAGTCTACGCTAAGACCACCTTATCGAAACCGTCTGGATTTGTCAATGTGATTTGGCAGTTATGACAGTAATCGCAGGTTAAGAAGCAAGAGTCAGACCTGTAAAACCTGACTGAAGTATGGTACGACAAATAAAGGCATTGGAGGAATTGGTATTCACAAGTTGGAGCATTCATTGGGAGAGCAAGATGATAAGAGCAAGAATTTATTGTTCAATTATATCGTAAAGAAAGCAAATACCATTGTATGTACATTAATTAAAGAGCGGAATTTTGAGAAGAAGCGGATAAAATAAATGCTGTCTACATTTAAAGATATTTTTAAAGAAAATAAAAAAATGGTTGTTAGATAGCGCTAACTGATATATAATATCGTTAGTGTCATACCGACGATACCGTCGATATAGAAGAGGAGGGAATAGATATGTGTGCTGTTAAAAGATTGAGTGAAGTAGAAAGAAAAAAAGAAATTATGAATTCAGCTGCAAAAGTAATTGTCGCAAAAGGGTTTGAAAAGACAACTATGGAAGAAATTATTGCGGGAACAACTCTATCTAAGGGTGGTGTCTATCACTATTATGGAAGTGTTATCGAAATCTTTAAAGATATCATGATTCATGGAATTGAATATAGGAATGAAGTTATAAAAAAACATTTGGGTGGGTCTGAGAAGATTGTGACAAAGGAGTTTATGGCCAAAGAACTTGTAACAAAGATGCTTGACGATAATCCATACATGCCACTTTACATTGAGTTTCTAATTGCTAAAAAAAGAAATCCAGAGTTGAACAATCTCATGACAGAGCTACAAGAACAGACAAAAAAAAGATTTAAAATTGTTATGAGTGAAGTTCCAAGATGGATATCTGATTCTAATATTTTTCAATTTGTTACCGACTTTATCAATGCAATGATCCTTGCATCAGATGTTTTGGAGGCTAGAGAAAATTTCACTAAAAATAGACAGATTTTAGAACAAATGATTATTTGTATATTTGAAAATGGAGCGCAATAAAAATGAAGGTGTATAAAAAATTATGTTCCTATGTTCGGATGAAATGCTAAGAGAGTGTTTATCAAATTACTTATAATATTTTTGTGAATGGGATTATGGAAGGTTGTGAAATCTTAGATGAAGCAAGGAATAGCTTTATAAGTGATAGAGAGTTCTTTGTAGAAACTATAAAGCTGTCTATTGATAGCTGTAATAAATATAAAATAAATTTTTTGATTAGAAGTTAGCATACACTAATCAAAAGGAGGTAAATCAATGAAGAAGAAAAAATATAATGATGAATTGCTTGACTCTGCTTCGGGCAGCAAGACGCTCAAGCGAAATGAAAATCTGATAAAAGAGGTAGAGAGTCTAAACTTGGATGTTCCTGATGAGATTATGCAACGAATCGAAAGTGATGTTGAGCAAAGTGAAAAACAGCCCAAAATTAGTATGGGCAGTTTAAACAAGGCACTTATGAGTGTAGCTCCGGAATATAAAGGTAGGATGCGACTTTCTGTCATTTTTGCCTGCATTGGAGAACTTTTTAGCTTTTCTACTTATTTCTTCAGTGCCTATGCGGCAGGGTGGCTTATAAAAAATGCCGGCGGTAACCCGGTCAGTTTTGATGCACTTCTGAAATATGCTTTTTTGGCAATAGGTTCACTGCTCCTTTACTTTATATTTACCGGATTTAGCACAACCATTTCACATAAAACATCATTTTCTATACTCGCAAAACTTAGACAGATTTTATTTGAGAAGTTAAAGGTAATTCCAATGGGATACTTGGTGGATAATCCTGTAGGTAAAATTAAGGTGATTATCATGGATCGAGTTGCAGATATGGAAGATTGGGTAGCTCATCTTATGCCGGAACTGCCCAGTAGACTTTTACATCCGATACTTTGTGTAATCATTTTATTTTTCTTAGATTGGCGTATAGGGGTATCAATATTTGTACCACTGCCAATTGCCTTTATCGGAATGGCTACTATGATGTACAAATATCGCAGCAGGATGGCTGTGTGGTTATCAAGTTATGCCAATGTTGCCGATAGAAGTGCTGAATATGTTCGTGGAATCCCTGTAATCAAAGCATTTGCACAAGATAAAGCTTCGTATGGAAAATTTGCAGATGCGGTAAAATTTTATCATTTCTCTACGATGAAATGGTGGAAACAAAGCTGGTTTGGCAAAGCGCTGATGACTGCAGCAATGATGATACCACAGATAGTGAGTATGCCTTTAGCTTTTTATTTATATGGGAAGGAACAAATCGGCATCGAAACCCTGCTTTTAGCACTTATTCTGCCGATTGCCATTCTCCCACAGGCTTTTGCAATCATGATGAGCTTTGAACTTTTCCAGATGGCATCCAATACTTGGGTATCCATACAAGAATTGCTTGATATGCCTGCCCAAAAACGCCCTGATTCAGAAAATAAGGTTACTATAGACAAGAATAAGGGGATCAAATTTGATCATATAAGTTTTTCTTATCATGATGGAACGGAGATATTGCATAATATTTCTTTTGAAACAAAGCCGGGAGAAGTAACTGCAATTGTAGGGCCTTCAGGTGGGGGGAAATCTACAATTGCAAAGCTTTTAGCAGGCTTTTGGGATCAGTCATCGGGTACGATTTCTCTTGGAGGTGTGGATACAAAGAAAATTTCATTTAAACAGCTTGCAGAAGAGATTTCTTTCGTATCACAAGATAATTTTCTCTTCGATGTGAGTATCAGGGATAACATAAGACTTGGTAAGCCTTATGCGACCGAAGACGAAATTGTTGCGGCGGCAAAAGCTGCTCATTGTCATGATTTTATTATGTCACTTCCTGATGGCTATGATACTAAAGCAGGGGAAGAGGGCGGAGCAATGTCAGGAGGGGAACGACAACGAATAACTCTTGCCAGAGCAATTTTGAAGCCTGCATCAACAATTATTTTAGATGAAGCAACCGCTTATGCCGATCCGGAAAATGAAGCACTCATTCAAGAAGCAATATCCAATCTCGTAAAGGGGAAAAATCTTGTGATGGTCGCCCATAGATTAAATACCATTAAGCAGGCACACCAAATCATCCTAATCGATAAAGGTCAAATTATAGCCAAGGGCAAACATGAGGAGCTTATGGAAGAATCGCTCTATGCAAGTCTTTGGAAACAATATTTGGGAGAGGAGTAGAATATGGAGTTTATAAAATTATCATTCAAATTAGCGGGACAGTATAAGAATCGACTGAAAGCGGGGATGTTACTTATCTTTCTTCAAAATGCTTCCATGTTGTTTGGATTTTTCGCTCTATTCCTTGCATTCGGCTGGATGAATGAAACTACCATCGGGCATATGTGGACGATTTTGGGAGTATTGTTTGCATCCTTCCTTTTTAATTTTCTGACAGGGTGGGCGAAAAGCGGTCTTAGCGACGGTGTTTTCTTTGGGATTTTCAAGGATTACCGACTTACAGTTGGCGAAAAACTTAAAAAAGCACCTATGGGATATTTTGCAGAACAAAGTTTATCAAGAATTATGGCGGCATTTACCAATGTTATGAAGAGCCTTGAAAATTACTCCGCAATGAGTATAGACTTTGCTGTTTCCGGTATTTCAATATCCTTTTTCCTTTTAATCGGAATGTTTAGTGTAAATATTAAAATCGGAATTTTAACTTTCATTTGTCTAATTCTTATTTGGCTTTGCGTATTTCTCATGGTAAATCAGGCAAAGAGAGAGATTGCACGTGAACATGCTGCCATTACCAAGGTGGGAGACGCTCTGGTTGACAGTATCAGTGGCGTTCCTGTGCTTCGTAGTTTTCCTTTTGCGGACAAGGGCGTTGTGGAAGAAATTCACTCTAAATTAAAAAATGCTTCTGAGGAACTTAGAGTTTCCCAAGTACATTTCGAGATTGTTTTTGTTATTTATGCTAGAATTTTTTCTACTATTATCAATCTCTCAAGCCTGCTTGTTACACTGTTTTCTTGCTATCTTTATACGAAAGGGGAAGTTTTATTACCACAAGCACTCACTGTTTCGGCTGCTGGCTTTATGATTTTTGGCGGCTTAAAACAACTTGAGAATGCGGCTATCCTGATGGTGAAAAATCCTGCCAATATGCAGTATTTGGATGAGGTCTTAGATATTCCTGAAATCAGTGACGGGACTTTAGAAGTTATGGAAAACCAAGAGATCGTCTTTGATAAGGTGAGTTTTAGTTACGACAAAAGAAATACTGTTTTAAAAGATCTTTCATTTACGATTCCTCAAGGCTCAAAGACAGCTATTGTAGGACCGTCGGGTTCCGGAAAGACTACAATTATCAATTTAATATCTCGTTTTTATGATGTTGACAGTGGTGAAATCAGATTAGGGAATAAGGATATACGAGATTATAAAGTAGAAAGATTACTAAAAAAACTTTCACTTGTTTTCCAGGATGTGTATCTTTTCCAAGATACCATAGAAAACAATATTCGCTTTGCAAACCCTAAGGCAAGCCATGAAGAAGTAGTGGAGGCTGCCAAAAAGGCTCGTTGCCACAATTTCATTATGGAACTTCCTTATGGTTATAACACTATGGTAGGCGAGGGTGGAAGTTCCCTTTCCGGCGGAGAAAAACAGCGAGTTTCTATCGCAAGAGCGTTACTTAAAAATGCACCGATTATTCTTTTAGATGAAGCGACCAGTTCTGTTGACCCTGAAAATGAGCATGAGATTTTAGCGGCGATCGAAGAATTATCCAAGGGGCACACTGTTATTTCCATAGCGCACAGACTTTCTACCGTGAAAAAAGCGGATCAAATCTTGGTAATTGATAGTGGTACATTGGAGCAAGTGGGAAAACACAATGATTTGATCTGCAAGGAAGGAATTTATTCATCGTTTATTCAAGCACGAGAACGTGCGGCTAATTGGACATTGTAGAAGCCGAAAAATAAAAAATTTTAATAGGAGGATATAAATGAAAGAAAAGAAGCTAAAAATTAAAGATCTAGTAACTATTGGGGTATTTGCTGTCATCTATTTTATAGTGATGTTTGGTGTAGGAATGATTGGAATGGTGCCTGTTTTATTTTTAATCTATCCTAGCATTCTTGGTGTTGTGACAGGTACCATCGTTATGTTATTTATGGCAAAGGTTCAAAAGCCTTGGAGTTTGTTTATATTGGGAATACTATCCCCGTTATTAATGTTTGCCATGGGACATACTTATGTAATAGCAGTTCATGCTCTTGGCGTTATGGTTATTGCTGAAATGATCAGAAGAGCGGGGGAATACCATTCTTTTAAACACAATATGATGGCTTTTGCCATTTTTAATACATGGATTTGTGGATCTTTAATGCAAATGCTATGGGCAAAAGAAAAATATATTGAATTATCAATGATGATGGGCAAAGAATATGTAGATGCATTAGAAAAGTTGATTACCTATCCACATATGGCATTAGTGTATGTAGGTGCTGTAATCGGTGGAATTATAGGAGCATACATTGGAAGGGCACTTCTTAAAAAACACTTTAACAAAGCGGGGATTATTTAATGGTGGTTGCGGAAAACAGCAGATTAAATCCCAATCCCATAACAAAGTTTTTTGTTGTGGGGTTGTTGGGTTTAACTGTGGTGCATTCTATTCACCCTATTTTGGAATGGGCAGTCATATTTATTATTTCCATTATGTATTTAATAAATGGATTTAGAAAAGATGCAGTAAAAAATATCATAGTCTTTGGTATTTTATTTCTTGCACCAAATTTTAAGATACTAGCTCAGTTGCCAATCATAATAAAGCTGCTCTTTTCTTTGATTTTTGTGATTCGTATGTTTTACATCCCTTATGCAGCAGGTAAATTCCTAATTAAAACATCAGATGTGGGGAGCATTATTTCATCTATGGATGCTTTAAAGATACCAAAAGTTGTATCTGTTCCTGTGGCAGTGATGTTTCGATTTTTTCCGTCTTTTGTGGAGGAAAAGAATAACATCAAAATGGCAATGAAAATAAGGGGGATAGATACAAAAAATCCTTTGAAATACTTAGAGTATGTAGCTGTACCGCTTTTAATTATTTCATCTAATATCGCTGATGACATCTCCAAGGCTGCAGAAACGAAATGTATTGCAAATCCCATAGAGAAAACAAGATATATTACAGTGGGGGTAGGACTGATTGATTTTATTTATGGGCTAACGATGGCGGTAATAGTGATAGGAGGATGGTTATGCTTGAAATAAAAGAGTTTTCTTTATCCTATGGAGAAAATAGAGTATTGGAGGATATTTCCCTAAAAGCCCTTGAGGGAGAATGTATTTTACTCACGGGAGAAAGCGGAAGTGGAAAATCTTCCGTTATTAATTCAATTAATGGAGTAGCTTTTGCCTATGAAAATGCTAGTAGCACAGGAAGTATTAAAGTCAATGATAAGCAAATAAAAGACTTAGAGATTTATGAAATATCACTAGCTATTGCTAGCGTTTTTCAAAATCCAAAGACGCATTTCTTTAACGTCAACACGACACTTGAACTCTTATTTTATTTAGAAAATATTGGATTAGTGAAAGAAGAAATGGATGTTCGTATGGAAGAAATGTTAAGAATTTTTCATATAGAGCATTTACTTGGACGTAGTATTTTTGAATTGTCCGGTGGTGAAAAGCAAATTTTATGTATAGCTTCTTGCTACATCTCAGGGTGTAAAATCATAGTTCTCGATGAACCATCTGCCAACCTGGATGATAAGCATACGGATGTTATAACAGAAATGCTGAAAATTCTGAAAAGGAAAAATGTAACACTTATTCTTGCGGAGCATCGAATTTACTACCTAATGGATTTGGTTGATCGTATTTACTTGATTCACCAAGGAAGGATTCAGCAGGCCTTTAGTAAAGAAGAGTTTTTATCTTTGTCAAACGAATATTTACTTATGCGTGGACTTCGTTCAAGACAAAAAACACTTTTAACTAAGGATAAAATACATCAAGGAAAAGATTTTATGATTCGAACGATGAAAATTGAGTTTGAAGATAAATGTAAGCTAAGGCTTGACAATGTATCTTTTGATTTGGGAAAGATTTATGGCGTTGTTGGCAGAAATGGTTGTGGCAAGTCTACTTTTTTGCGTGTAATGACAGGGCTAAATAAAAAAGATAAGAGTGAAATTGTTTTTAGAAGTAAAAAACTAAGCAAAAGAGAAAGAATAAAAAATTCAGCCTTGGTCATGCAAGATGTAAATCATCAACTTTTTACAGACTCCGTAGAAGAAGAATTGAAACTTGGAGTTAAGGATTTAAGTCAAGACAAAATGGATAGAGTACTTATTGGCCTTGGACTTACTAAATTAAAAGACAGGCATCCCATGAGTTTATCAGGAGGACAAAAACAAAGGGTGGCGATTGCTTCCGTTTTATGTAAAAATTCGAGATTTATATTTTTTGATGAACCGACAAGTGGGATGGATTACAAGAATATGCTAAGAATTTCAAAATTGATAAAGCAAATGAAAACAGAAAATAACATCATATTTATTGCTTCTCATGACATTGAATTTCTAAATGCAACAACAGATTATGTCCTTTGCTTAGAGGACTTTCAAAGCTATAAACATTCAGAATAATTACGAATAATGTTCAGAATAATGTTCAAATGAAATAAAAAGGAATTCAATAAGGTAAGGGATGTATGTAGAACTTTAATAAGTGAGAGAATTAATAATGTGAACAATAACACATTAAAAATAAAGGAGTTGCTTATGAAAAAAGATGTGAAAGAACAATTATTAACCAAAAAGCCGATAGATTTACTATTTCAGTTATCTGTTCCGGCAGTTATAGGGATGATAGTGATTGGACTTTACCCGTTGATGGATGGAATATTTGCAGGGAATATTATTGGCCAAAATGCTATGACTGCTTGTGGGATTGCAATGCCGCTTACTTTTTTCAACAGCGGTGTTTCAACCTTACTTGGCGTAGGTTCTGCTTCTGTTTTATCACGAGCAATTGGAAAAGGCGATCAGAAAACTGTAGATAAAATCATGGGAAATCTGATTTTCTGGGTGATTTTGTTTTCCGCAATCATAACGGTTGGAGGAATACTGCTTGCACCACATTTTTTAAATATGGTAGGCGCAACAGGGGAAATCAAAGCTTATGGCATGAGATACCTGAGAGTGATTTTTATTGGCTCCATCTTTGTAAACTTCACACAGTCCGCAAACATGGTCATGCGTGGCGAAGGACTGATGGAAAAAGCCATGATGATTATGGGGCTTGGAGCTTTACTAAATATTATTCTTGATCCGATTTTAATGACAATCATGGGGGAATATGCCATTGAAGGTGCTGCTATTGCTACCGTTACAGCTCAGTTTGTTCAAGCGATCGTAACGTTGCACTACTTCTTGAAAAAGAGTAAAGTTGTTAAAATTCATAAGATTGAGTCTGATACGGAAATAAAAAAAGAAATGTTCGGAGTAGGTTCATCTGCGATGCTGATGCAACTTCTGTTTATGATTCAGCAGACCATGCTGTATAAAATGGCATTTAAATACGGGGGAGATAGCAATGGGATTTTGATGGCAGCTTCATTAAGAATGTATGCATTTTCATTTATACCACTTTGGGGAATGAGTCAGGGGTTACAACCTGTAGTAGGAACGAACTTTGGAGCAAAGAAATATGACAGAGTAAGACAGACGATGAAAGTATTTTCTATTGGCGGACTTATCCTTGCTGTTATGTTCTGGCTTCCATCTTTATTGCTATCCAGTCAAGTACTTTCTTTGTTCGGCGTAGAAGCAAACATTATTGCACAAGGAGTTGGTAACTTTAGATTATTCTACTCTGTGTTTAGTTTATATGGGATAATGGTTATGAGTATTACCTTTTTCCAATCAATCGGAAACGGGAAGAAAGCAGGAATAATTGTGATGCTTAGACAACTGTTCCTGTTTGTTCCCGCTATGATTTTCTTACCAATGATATTTGGTATAAATGCGGTATGGTTTACGCAACCACTTATAGATTTCATAATGATTGTTGTTGGAATACTTATGATGATTGGGGAGCTGAATAAGATGGGAAGAGAAAAGGCGGTCAATTAAAGTTTGTTAAAAAATACTTAGATATTCATATCTATCCTGTTCACCTCTCTTCTGAAATGGGTGTATGTTGTTTAAACAACATACACTGGCTGTTGTCGGACTATAATGAAGGTATGAAAAAGACAAGGAGGCAAATGCGATGGCAAAGAAAATAGATTTCACAAAAACAGTGTTTGAGCTGACGGAAGAATACCCGGAACTGATAAAGATTATGGCGGATCTCGGGTTTTCAGAGATCATGAAGCCGCTGGTTTTAAATTCGGTGGGAAGGATGGTCACCATACCCAAAGGGGCGAAGATGAAGCAGATCTCCATGCTGGATATTGTCACAGCGCTGGTGGCAAATGGATTTGAGCTGGAGGGAGAGATGCCCTCTGTGGTTTCCACTGAAAATCCCGCAGAGCAGTCGGTTTTGCAGGGCGCAAAAAAAGCGGAACCTCAAAGCCGTAAGGAATTGCTAAAGAGTTATCTCAAAAGATTGGGAAATGGCGAGGATCTGGAAAGTGTCCGGATGGATTTTGTGAAGCATTTTCATGCCGTGGAGGCCACAGAGATCATGGAGGCAGAGCAGGAATTAATGAAAGAGGGGACGCCCATTACGGAGGTACAAAGATTGTGCGATCTTCACTCTGCTCTGTTTCACGGAACGACCACGGAGGAAAAGCTTGTCGGGGAGGAAAAGGATGCAGAAAAGTCCCTTCTGGTAAAAAAAGCGAGGGAAGAACTGGCAAAAAGAGACGCTTTCCCTCAGAAGGATTATTCAGACAAGCAGGCACGTGCGGCAGCCCTGGCTGAGATTCCGGGACATCCCCTCTATACCTTTGTAAAAGAAAATGAAGCGCTTTCCGGATTACTTGCACAGTTTCGGGAATCCGAAACAAAGGAACTTTTTGCCTCTATCCGTGAGCTTTCCATCCATTATGCAAAAAAGGGAGATCTGCTCTATCCCCACCTAAAGGTCAAATATGGGATTTCAGGACCATCTGATGTGATGTGGACAGTAGATGATGAGATCCGGGATGAGTTGGGAGCGCTGGGCAAAGAACAGGAGCAAAGTGCAGAGTGGAACACACGCCTGGATGCTGTGTTGAAGCGGGCGCAGGAAATGATCTACAAGGAG
Source organism: Suipraeoptans intestinalis (assembly GCF_034091795.1). Taxonomy (NCBI): domain Bacteria; kingdom Bacillati; phylum Bacillota; class Clostridia; order Lachnospirales; family Lachnospiraceae; genus Suipraeoptans; species Suipraeoptans intestinalis. The sequence continues at coordinate 67,204 of NZ_JAXFXH010000016.1, forward strand.
CAAAACGTGTTGTTTCCCATCTGTGCAGTAAACTTTACAGAGGAGGAATGGTACGGGATTTATCAGGATTCCAAGGATTATGCCACCTGCTTTGGCGTGGAGCACGAAACGTGGGAAGAAGCGGAAAAATACCGACCCGGGAAAATTGTGGCGTCGGAAGGTGAGATCGTAATGCCCGGCGGCCATATGACGCTTCCGCAGCTTACCGCCCTGCTGAACACCATACCGCTGGAGATCAGCTTTATTGATGCGGACAATATCAACCGTTTTTTCAACGAAGGCCCCAAAGTGTTCAAACGTCCCGGCATGGCCATTGACCGAGAAGTGTTTTCGTGCCATCCGCCTAAGATAGAACCCATGGTGCGTTCCATTCTTGAGGATTTCCGCAAGGGTGTCAGGGACAGTGTTCCGGTGTGGATGGAAAAAAACGGCAGGCTGATGCTGGTCACCTATATGGCAGTCAGAGATCGTGACCAAACCTATCTGGGGACAGTAGAGCTGGTGCAGGATATGGAATTTGCAAAAGCACATTTTCAAAAATAGAAAAGATAGGGAGGTCCTTCTAAAGGAAGAGGTTTTGTAAGCCGGAAAGCTAAACCGGAAATCGAAAACCTCTTGACGGAGAAGGCATCCTGTACTACACTGAAGAAAAAAACAGGGGAGCTTGTACTGGCAGGCTGAGAGGAAGTGATCAACTTCGACCCTTTAACCTGATGCGGATAATGCCGTCGTAGGAAGTAAAAGAAACGATTACAAGGGGCGCCCGCAGGGCGCCTTTTTTTGCTTCCCGGGAGATGGCGCCTGGTGGAACAAAATCAGGGCGTCGCCTGGAAGGCAGAAGCAAAGCACAGATAAAGGGTGGCAGGATAGTCGAATATAGAAACAGGCTTCGCAAAAGGAGGATGACGATGTTTCAGGAATGTTTAGAGGAAGTAAGGAAGAAAACCCCGTTGGTGCATAATATTACCAACTATGTAACCGTCAATGATTGTGCCAATATTTTATTGGCCTGCAAAGCCTCTCCCATTATGGCAGATGATGTGGAAGAGGTGGAGGAGATCACTGCCATCTGCAGCGGACTGAATCTGAATATCGGTACGTTGAACCAAAGAACGATACAGGCTATGAAGCTGGCAGGAAAGAAGGCAGGACAGTTGGGGCATCCGATTCTTTTGGATCCGGTGGGAGCAGGAGCCTCGGCTCTCAGAACCCGTACAGCCCGGGAGTTGCTGGAGGATCTGAAGATCTCTGCAGTTCGAGGAAACAGTTCGGAGATAAAGACGTTGGCGCTGGGAACGGGAGCGACCAGAGGCGTGGATGCAGATATCAGCGACCGGATAACGGAAGATAGCCTGGAAAAGGCGGCGGCTTTCGCCAAAGCATTTTCCAAAAAAACGGGAGCGGTGATCGCGATCACCGGAGCCATTGACATCGTGGCAGATGAAGAAAAAGCGTTTTGCATATTTAACGGGCATCCCATGATGAGCAGCATTACGGGAACCGGGTGTCAGCTTTCCGCAATGATGACCGCCTACATCTGTGCCAATCCGGACAGAAGGACAGAGGCGGCGGCAGCGGCAGTGGCAGCAATGGGAGTGTGCGGAGAAAAGGCATACGAAAGCCTGACGGTACAAGACGGAAACACAGCCTATCGGAGTCGTATCATAGATCAGGTATTTCATCTGACGGGAGAAGAACTGGAAAAACGGGCAAAATATAAGCTGCTGTAAGAAGCTGTCTTCCTAAAAGAAAACACCGGAAAATGGGAGCTACGTCAAAAGTCAAAGCGGGAAGCAAAAAACCGGTTCTGACGGGGCGAAAGTGAAAGGACAGAAGCACAAAAAAAGACAGAAAGGAACATACAGAAGCTGAAAAAGATGGGAAAAAACATGGAAATACAAGAAAAAAGAGAGTGGATCCGAAACAGGTTGCTTTTATATGGGGTGACGGATCGGGCCTGGACAGGGAAACAGACATTGCTGCAGCAGGTAGAGGCGGCATTAAAGGGAGGCGTTACCTGCATCCAGCTAAGAGAAAAAGACCTGGATCCCCAGGCGTTTTTGGAGGAAGCAAAGCAGATCAAACGGGTGTGCAGGGCATATCAGGTACCCTTTATCATAAATGATCAGGTAGAGATCGCCATTGCCTGTCAGGCGGACGGGGTACACGTAGGACAAAAAGACAGGGAAGCGGCGCAGGTGCGAAAACAGATAGGAAAAGACAGGATACTGGGAGTATCGGTCCAGACGGTGGAGCAGGCGAAACGGGCGCAGGAAGCAGGGGCGGACTACCTGGGAGTAGGAGCAGTATTTCCTACGGGAACAAAGCAGGATGCCTGTGAAGTTTCTCATTTGGTACTGCGGGACATCTGCCGGGCGTGCCGGATTCCGGTAGTAGCCATAGGGGGGATCCACGCCGGGAATATCCATCAGCTGGCGGGAACAGGAATTGACGGGGTGGCGCTGGTTTCCGCCATATTTGGAGCGGCAGACATCGAGGAGGCATGCAGAAGACTGGCGGTTGCCTCAGAGAAAATCACAGGAGAGCAGACAGATGAAAACGGTAGTATCGATTGCAGGAAGTGATTCCAGCGGAGGAGCCGGAATCCAGGCAGATCTAAAGACGATGATCATGAATGGAGTCTATGGTATGAGTGTGGTCACAGCGCTGACCGCACAGAACACGTTGGGAGTGACGGGGATCTATGAAGTATCTGCCGAGTTTGTAGGGCGGCAGATGGAGGCAGTATTTGAAGACATCCCTCCGGATGCAGTGAAGGTAGGGATGGTATCCTCTGCCTGTATCATCCATGAAATCGCAGAAAAATTAAAGAAATACAAGGGAGAGAACATTGTGGTAGATCCGGTGATGGTGGCGACCAGCGGGGCCAGGCTGATCCGGCCGGAGGCTTTGGAGGTCCTGCGAAAGGAGCTGCTGCCTCTTGCCAGTGTGATGACGCCCAATCTGCCGGAGGCAGAAATTTTGCTGCAGGCGGAAGAGGAAGAAAGCGGAAGAGAGTTTTTCCGGATCCGGACAAAGGAAGATATGGAGAGGGCAGCCAGAAGGCTGGGAGAAAAATATAAGGTAGCGGTCCTTTTAAAAGGAGGACACGCAGTAGAAGACGCCAATGATCTTTTGTTTCAGAAAGGGGAATTCAGGTGGTACAAAGGAAGGAGGATCCCAACGCCAAACACACACGGAACCGGATGCACCCTTTCCAGTGCCATTGCAGCCAACCTGGCCAAGAAGTTTCCGCTGGAACAGGCAGTAGAGGCAGCCAAAGAGTACATCTCGAAGGCCCTGGAAGCCGGACTGGATCTGGGAGAGGGAAGTGGGCCGATGAATCATGGCTTTTGTATCCCCGAGGCCTACAGAAGGGAGAAGTAAGATGGAAAAACGAAAAACGACACTGCTGGAGAACGGACTGATCTGGTTTGGGGCAGGTATTTCCATTGCAGAGATCCATACAGGAACCTATTTTTCCGGGCTCGGATGGCAGAAGGGGATTCTGGCGATCTTACTGGGGCATTTGATCGGGTGTACGCTTTTGTTTCTGGCGGGAGTGCTGGGAGGAAGGCAGGGAAAAAGCGCTATGGAGACGGTGAAGGGAAGCTTCGGAGAAAAAGGCGGCGTATTGTTTGCCGTGCTGAACATCGTCCAACTGGCAGGCTGGACGGCGATCATGATCTACGATGGCGCCATAGCGGCCAATGAGATCTGGGGGCTTTCTCTTCGGATCTGGTGCTTGATCATAGGCGGGCTGATCCTGCTGTGGATCTGTATAGGGATCACACATCTGGGCAAATTAAACAGAATCGCTATGACCGGCCTGTTTTTTCTGACCGTGCTGTTGAGCTTTGTGATCTTTGAGGGAGAGGCCGGCCAGAAAGCGGGAAAAGAGGTTCTTTCCTTTGGGATGGCGGTAGAATTGTCGGTAGCTATGCCCCTTTCCTGGCTTCCTTTGATCAGCGACTATACACGGGAGGCCAGGGAACCGGTGAAAGCGTCTGCTGTCAGCGCCGTTGTCTATGGAGGGATCAGCAGCTGGATGTATGTGATCGGAATGGGAATGGGGATGATGACCGGAGAATCCGACATTGCCCGCATCATGTGGAAAGCGGGGCTTTCAGCGGCCGGTCTGTTTATTATTGTATTTTCAACCGTTACTACCACATTTTTAGATGCTTATTCGGCGGGGGTATCGGGAGAGTCGGTATTTCCGGGACTTCGGGAAAGATACCTGGCGATGGCGGTAACCGGCGTGGGAGTGGCGGGAGCCATGTTTTTCCCACTATCCAACATGACCGGCTTTTTGTATCTGATCGGCTCCGTCTTTTCGCCTATGATCGCAATACAGATTACGGATGTATTTTTCCTGAAAAAGGAGAGTACAAAAAAAGTTGTGGATAAAAGAAATCTGTTGCTGTGGGGAGCAGGATTTGTCATTTACCGTTTTCTTATGAAGATGGATTTTGCCCTGGGAAGTACTGTCTTGGCCATGCTGCTGACGGGACTGCTGTGTGTGGGGGCAGATTGGTTCTGCCGGAGAAAGGCGGATACGGCAAGAGCCTGACGGCAGACTTTTAGATGCTGTCGTGCGTGGGGAAACTGCTTTACATCGGAGGGAAGCCCGTTGTAGAATGAAACATGCGACAAAAAGAAAACGGGCAGAGAAAGGAACGGATACATGATAAGACATATCGTACTATGGAAATTGAGAGAAGAGCTGGGGGTGGAAGAAAAAGACAGGATCAAGGCGGGCATAAAGGAAGGGCTGGAAGGGCTTTTTGGGAAGATTCCCGGATTGAGGGAGATAGATGTACAGATGAAAGGGACAGACGGATCTACGGCAGACCTGATGCTGGATTCTGTGTTTGAAGATCTGGAAGCGCTGGCTGCTTACAGAAAGCATCCGGCGCATGTAGAGGTGGCGACCGCCAAGGTGCGCCCCTTCGTAGAAGAGAGACTGTGTCTGAACTTTGAGGTTTAGGGCGGCAGTACCGGAACCATCAAAAAAAGAATGGATCCTGTATCGTTTCTCTCTGCCGGAGAAATTTCCGGCAGAGAGAAACGATACAGGATCCATTTTGCGGCTTGTGGTTATTTGCCACGCAGCCTTGCAAAAAACCCTTTTTTCTTTTCGGGAGTCTCCAATGCTCCGCGAAGCCCTTTGACATGGGTGATATAAATGCCGCTGACTGTGGCTTTTACTTCCTTTTTTACGGGAATCAATGGAAAGATCTGTGCGTCACACATCAAAGTCATCACCTTTGGTCCCACCTTTGCCTTTACGACGGGAACTTTGGAACGACGTAGATATTTGGGCGTGCTTTCCACTACAATAGATGGAAAACCGGCATCCTTCAGACGGATCTTGCCCTTATCAATGATCAGCATGGATACTGTCTGGGCAACGGAAGCCATCTGCTCCTGTTGCTCTTCCTGTCTTTTCTGTGCTTTTTTTCCAAGGAAATACAGCACGATGCAGGCAATGATCAAAATTGCCAAGATTACGAGTAAAACTATCGTTAACGTACTCACGGAAACCCTCCTCACATCAATTTATCGCGAAGACTATTGTATCATTGTTTGAAAGGAAGTGCAAGGAAAAACGGGATGCTTCTACGTTGTTGACAGCGGACCGATCTCCTTACATAATAAAAGCGAGGAAACGCTTTCCAAATGTTTGTGAAAACGGGACAACGCTTTTTCGGAAGAAAAATTCTGCTGAAACAGATCTCATACAGGGAGGGATAGGAATGAGTGTGATCCAGGTTCAAAATCTGACAAGAGATTACGGTTCGGGAAAAGGGATTTTTGATCTGTCTATCCATGTAGACAGTGGAGAGATTTTTGGGTTTTTAGGTCCCAACGGGGCGGGGAAAACAACAACGATCCGCCATCTGATGGGCTTTATCAGGCCGCAGACCGGAAGATGTCAGATTGATGGAAAGAATTGCTGGGAGAAACGGGACCAGATTCAAAAAAGACTGGGATATATTCCTGGTGAAATCAGTTTCTTTGACGATATGACAGGAAAAGAGTTCCTGAAATTCAGTCTGGATTACCGGAACATAAAAAATGGGAATCGTATGCAGGAGCTGCTTGAAAGGTTTGAACTGGATGCCAAGGGAAAAATTAAAAAAATGAGCAAGGGAATGAAACAAAAGATCGGGATCGTTGCCGCTTTTATGCATGATCCTGATATTCTGATTCTGGATGAGCCTACAAGCGGACTGGATCCTCTCATGCAAAACCGCTTTATAGAATTGCTGGAAGAAGAAAAGAAGAAGGGAAAGACCATTTTGCTTTCCAGCCACATATTTGAAGAGGTGGAGAAGACCTGCGATCGTATCGGCATGATCCGAAACGGAAGGCTGGTTACGGTAGACTCGGTTGAAACGCTGAGAAGCCGCCATATGCACACGTATACTGTGCGTTTAGATACACCGGAGGAGGCAGAAGCATTTGCAAAAGATTTTGGCGGGATCTGTCATACGGATCGTGTAACGGTTACCGCAAAGCAGGGACTGGAAGAGATCTTTATGGACTACTATGGAGGGAAGCCGGATGATTCAGTTGACTTTGTATAAACGAGAAATGAAAAACAGCATAAAGATCCTCTGCCTTTTTGCGGCGGTACTCTCCCTGTACGTCACCATGATAATCAGAATGTATGATCCGAAAATGATGGCGTCTCTGGATCAGTTTTATGAAGCGATGCCGGAGCTTATGTCAGCGGTTGGGATGGAAGCCGGAGCAACCAGCCTGATAGGATTTATGATCTCTTATCTGTATGGATTTATTTTTCTGGTATTTCCCATGATATTCTGTATAGTAAGAGGCAATGGGCTGCTTGCAAAATACATGGACAAGGGCTCGATGGTAACACTTTTGGCGGCGCCGGTAAAACGCAGCACGGTAGCGGTTACACAAATGTCTGTGTTGATAAGCGGAATCGTTTTGCTCCTTCTGTATTCTACCGGTCTGGAACTTGTCGTTGCATCTACGAGTTATCCGGGAGAACTGGCTGTTTCTGATCTGCTGAAAGTGAATGCGGCGCTGCTTTGTTTGCAGTTGTTTATTGGCGGCATCTGTTACCTTGCTTCCTGTCTGTTTTCAGAAACAAGGTACAGCATCGCATGCGGAGCCGGGATCCCTGCGCTCATGTATGTGCTTCAAATGCTTGCAAATGCGGGAGAAAAAACGGAGGCAGTAAAGTATGCCACCTTCTTCACCCTGTTTGATGCAAACGGCGTACTGGCCGGCGACAGAACTGCAGTGACAGGAGCAGTGATATTGGGGATCGGCGCAGTGGCATTTTACTGGGCAGGAGCGATGGTTTTCTGTAAAAAGGATCTACATATTTAACCGGAGCTGCATCTGGGGAAATCGGGCAAAAGTCTGAAATAACTGTGAAAAGTCTATGAAACAGAGAACAGATATGTTATAACTGTAGGGTATGTAGGCTGTAGCTCCGAAGGCAGGGGATACAGGAATCGAGGTATGGAGGATAAAAGAAATGAGCAAAAAGACGACGACCGTATTGTTGGCGGGAATGTTGGCGGGTGCGCTGTGTCTGACCGGCTGTGCGACCAGCAAGGGACTGGAAACAAAAAACCTGAAGATCAGTAAATATAAGGGCGTGGAAGTGGACAAGGTGGACAAGCCGCAGAAAGTGACTGATGAAGCGGTGGACAGTGCCATTGAGGCCAGTCTGAATGCCAATGCCACGAAAAAGGAAATTACCGACAGGGCAGTAGAAAACGGAGACACCGTTACGATTGATTTTGTGGGTAAGATAGACGGAGAAGCCTTTGAAGGGGGATCCGCACAGGATTATCCTCTGGTAATCGGATCCGGATCGTTTATTCCGGGATTTGAGGAGAGCGTCATCGGCCACAAGACAGGAGAGACGTTTGACTGGAACGGAACATTTCCGGATAACTATACACCGGAGTATGCGGGAAAAGCGGTGACATTTACGATCACGGTAAAGGGGATCACCCAGAACGATGTTCCCAAGCTGACAGACGAAGTGGTAAAGACCTTGTCGAAAACTTCCAAAACGGTGAAGGAATACAAGGAAGAAGTCAGGAAAAATCTGGAAACAGAAGCGCAGAGCAATTACGACAACACTTTGGCGCAGAAGGTATGGGATAAGGTGCTGGAAAATACCAAGATCAAATCCTATCCGAAGAAAGAAGTCAAGGCATTTGCAGATAAATTTATCAACCGGTACAAAGAAATGGCCTCTAGCTATGGCATGGAGTATGAGACCATGATCAAAGAGCAGATGAATATGTCGGTGGAAGACTTTGAGAAGGAAGTGGACAAAATGGCCAAGTCCAGCCTGAAGCAGACGATGATCACAGAGGCGATCGCAAAGGAGGAAGGGATCAAGGTTTCCGGAAAAGAATATGAGAAGCAGCTGAAGGCGCTTGCGAAGAATTATGGATACGGCAGCGTAAAGGAATTGAAGGCAGTGGCACCCAAGGAGGATCTGGAAGATATCGTGCAGAACAAGCTGGTAAAAGAATGGCTGGTGAAGCACTGTGTACAGGTAGAGAAAAAATAGGCGGAACAGGCAGAAAAATCGGCCGTCAATGAATTGGGAAATAGAAAAGGATGTTTCCGAGGGACAGAGTGCCCGGGAAACATCCTTTTGTTTTTATAGCGACATCCTTCTAGAGAGGAAGCCGGGCTTCAAAACGGTCTTTTCTGGTGTCGGAGGGAATGGAAGTAGGATACTGCCCGTCAAAACAGGCGCTGCAGTACCCGTGACCGCCGGCCAGGGCAGACAATTGATCCAGGGGGAAAAATCCAAGACTGTCGGCGCCGATGGATCGTGCAATGCCATCGGGATCCATCGAGGTGGCGATCAGATGCTCCCGGGAGTCAATATCCGTTCCGTAATAGCAGGGATTGAGAAAAGGCGGCGCAGAGATCCGAAGATGGATCCTGGCGGCGCCTGCGTCCCGCAGCAGTCGGATCAGTCGTTCGCTGGTCGTTCCACGGACGATGGAATCGTCCACCAAAACGACATTTTTCCCGCGGACGACAGCTTCCACCGGACTCAGTTTAATCTTCACACTGTTTTGCCGCTGCGTTTGCCCGGGAGAGATAAAGGTTCTCCCAATGTATTTGTTTTTGATCAGACCAATGCCGTAAGGAATGCCGGATTGCTGGCTATAGCCCAAAGCGGCGTCCAGCCCGGAATCCGGAACCCCCACCACGACATCGGCGGACACCGGATGCTGCCGGGCAAGGATTTGTCCGGCCTGAATTCTTGCGGAGTGCACCGAAATCCCGTCGATCACAGAATCCGGGCGGGCAAAGTAGATGTACTCAAAGACGCACAGCCTGTTGGGGCGGGTTTTGCAGTGTTCTGTGCGGGAAAGGATCCCGTCTTTGGTAAAGACCAGAATCTCTCCGGGAAGAAGATCCCGGATCACGGTGCCGCCTACGGTGGTAATCGCACAGCTTTCTGAGGCGACAATGTAGGTGCCGTCCTCCAGCACTCCATAACAGAGAGGACGAAAGCCGTAGGGATCCCGTACCGCGATCATTTTTGCGCTGGACATCAGACACAGGGAATAAGCCCCTTCCAGCGTATGCATGGCACGGCTGACAGCCTCTTCAATGGAAGGGGCAGAAAGCCGTTCACGGGTTACGATATAGGCAATGGTCTCCGTATCGCTGGTGGTATGGAAGATGGCGCCGGACAATTCCAGACGGTTGCGCAGTTCTGCCGCATTGGAGAGATTTCCGTTGTGAGCAAGCGCCATCTTCCCCTTTTGATGGTTGACTTCAATAGGCTGACAGTTTTTCCGGCTGCTGCCGCCGGTGGTGCCATAGCGGACATGCCCCACTGCCATGGAGCCTTCCGGAAAGTCGGACAGTACTTCCGGAGAGAACACCTCGCTTACCAGACCAAGGTCCTTGTGGGAGGAAAACACCCCTCTGTCATTGACCACCATACCGCAGCTTTCCTGTCCCCGATGTTGGAGAGCGTACAATCCATAGTAACAAACGGCTGCAACATTTTGAGGATGTTTGGAAAATATCCCGAATACTCCGCATTCTTCGTGTATGCTCATGATCTGCTCCTCCTTTTCATAGCCGCCTGGACAAATCCTTTGAACAGAGGATGAGGCTTGTTGGGACGGCTCTTGAATTCCGGATGAAACTGGACGCCCACATAAAAATCCCGGGAGGACAGTTCCACCGTTTCTACCAGAAGGTCGTCCGGGGAGGTTCCGCTGAAGATAAGGCCGGCGTCTGCCATTTCCCGGCGATATGCGTTGTTAAATTCATAGCGGTGCCGGTGGCGTTCATGGATCAGGAGGCTGCTGTAACACGCCTCCATCACGGAACCTTCGGCGATGCGACAGGGGTAAGAGCCAAGACGAAGGGTCCCTCCCTTGTTGATCTCCTGGGTCTGTCCGGGGATGAAGTCGATGACCTTATGAGGCGTCTCTTCGTCAAATTCTCCGGAGCTGGCATCAGAAAGACCAAGGACATGTCTGGCAAATTCAATGACGCAGATCTGCATGCCCAGGCAGATTCCAAAATAGGGAAGGTGCTGTTCCCTGGCATATTGGCAGGCGGTGATCATGCCCTCGATCCCACGGCTGCCAAAACCGCCGGGAATCAGGATGCCGTCCAGATCACCCAGGAGCGTGGAAACATTTTCCCGGGTGATCTCCTCAGAATCGATCCACTGGATCGTTACATGAGTATTGTAATCATATCCGGCATGACTGAGAGCTTCGGCCACCGACAGGTAGGCGTCGTGAAGTCCCACATATTTTCCCACCAGACCGATCTGTACCGTATGTCGGCGACTTTTGATCTTTTCCACCAGATCCGTCCATTCCTTCAGATCAGGTGTGGTATCGGGAAGCCGCAGCTCCCGGCATACGATAGAAGAAAAGTTGGATTCCTCCAGCATGAGAGGCGCTTCGTACAGGTTTGGAAGGGTAATATTTTCAATGACACAGTCCGGTTTCACATTACAGAACAGGGAAATCTTTTGAAAAATGGAGCTCTCCAAGGGTTCGTCGCTGCGCAGGACAATGATGTTGGGAGTTATCCCCATTCCCCGAAGCTCTTTCACCGAATGCTGGGTGGGCTTGGATTTATGCTCATCGGAGCCTCGAAGAAATGGCACCAGGGTAACATGAATGAAGAGGCTGTTTTCCTGGCCGACCTCCAGAGAAACCTGCCGGACGGCCTCCAGAAAGGGCTGAGACTCGATATCTCCGATCGTGCCGCCGATCTCCGTAATCACGACATCGGCATTGGTCTGCTTCCCCACAGAGTAAATAAACTCTTTGATCTCGTTGGTGATGTGGGGAATGACCTGGACGGTAGAACCCAGATATTCTCCACGACGCTCTTTATTCAAAACATTCCAGTAAACCTTTCCGGTAGTCAGATTGGAGAAGCGGTTCAGGTCTTCATCAATAAACCGTTCATAGTGCCCCAGGTCCAGGTCGGTTTCAGCACCGTCTTCCGTGACATAGACTTCTCCATGCTGGAAAGGGCTCATGGTGCCGGGATCCACATTAATATAAGGATCCAGCTTTTGAGCGGCGACTTTCCAGCCTCGCGCTTTCAGGAGACGACCCAGGGAGGCGGAGGTGATTCCCTTTCCGAGACCGGATACGACACCGCCGGTTACAAAAATATACTTCGTCATAACAGCATTGCTGCACTGGCAGCTTTCACATGGATACACCAGTGCACTCCTTTCTTTGGTAATTTGAATGGCTCCCTGACTAAGAGCCGGTCAGGAAGCGGTTTCGTGTTTCTTTGAAGAGTTCAGACATTGCCCCGAATACGCCTCCTACTTTCCGCTGTCACCGTAATTGGACAGGACACGGGCGGAGGGATCGTTTACGTTGCAGCCTTCCCAGGTTTTGTTGGGCATCCAGAAATCCGTGATCATATGACTCTGGCCGGGGTAGTAGGCTTCAAATATCTGACGGTACAAAAGAGACTCTTTTGTGAAAGGCGCAGCATGGGTGTAGGTGTTACAGAGGGCTTCAAAGGTATCGTCAGAATAACGGCTTTCTGCGTAATCCTTCAGATGATCTACCAGAGAATGACCTACCGCGTCAGAAAAGGCCGCCTTTTCCCGGTAGAGAATATCGGAAGGAAGATAACCGTCTTCAAAGGCGTGGCGGAGCAGATATTTCCCTTTTCCGTAGGTGTTCAGCTTTAAAGCAGGATCGACGGACATGACGTACTTTACAAAATCCAGATCTCCGAAAGGAACTCTTGCCTCCAGGGAGTTTACACTGATACAGCGGTCTGCCCGAAGAACATCATACAGATGCAGTTCCCGGATCCGTTTGGCAGACTCTTCCTGAAAGGCCGCGGCAGAAGGGGCAAAATCGGTGTATTTATATCCAAACAGTTCATCGGAGATCTCACCGGTAAGGAGGACGCGAATGTCTGTGGTTTCATGGATCGCCTTGCAGAGAAGGTACATTCCCATACTTGCCCGGATCGTGGTGATGTCAAAGGTCCCAAGAAGAGCGATCACTTCCTCCAAAGAAGAGAGCACATCCTCTTTGGTAATAAGGACTTCTGTGTGATCGCTGTGGATATGATCCGCCACCTGCCTTGCGTATTTCAGATCGATGGCGTCCTCGTTCATGCCGATGGCGAAGGTACGGATGGGAGTGGAAGATTCCCGGGCGGCAATGGCGCATACCAGGGAAGAATCCAGACCGCCGGACAGGAGAAAACCTACTTTTGCATCGGCTGTCAGGCGCTTTTTGACGCCTGCTACCAGTTTTTTTTGAATCTTTTGGCAGACGGTCTCCAGATCGTCCCGGCAGACTTCTTTTACGTCGGTAATGTCACAGTAGCAGTGGAAAGCACCGTCCTGATAGTAGTGCCCCGGCGGAAAAGGAAAGATCTCCTGAACCAGGGGAACCAGATTTTTCGCCTCGCTGGCAAACACGATACAGTGGTCTTTGCTGTATCCATAGTAAAGGGGACGAATGCCGATAGGATCTCTTGCCGCAAGAAATTGCTTTGTTTCCCCATCGTAGAGGATCAGGGCAAATTCTGCGTCCAGCATGGAAAACATCTGAACGCCGTATTCCTTGTAAAGAGGAAGCAAAACCTCACAGTCCGAGTCGCTGTGAAACGAATAGGTACGGGACAGGGATTCTTTTAGAGCCTGAAACCCGTAGATCTCTCCATTACAGACCACATAGCTTCCGTCCAGTTGGAAGGGCTGCATGCCGGAGGGAGTCAGACCCATGATGGCAAGACGATGGAAACCGAGAAGTCCGGTGGGAAGAGAGACGATACGACTGTCGTCCGGTCCCCGGGAGACCGTTTTGGAAAACCCTTCCCGGAACAGGGAAAGGGGTGGGTGAGAGCTGTTACAGTAGCCCATGATGGAACACATAATCATTTCCTCCAATTCTGATGTAGTATCGATTTTCACAGCAGGATTGCCGTGCATATGACTGAAAATACCGACAGATATCTCCCGGAAAAAGACAGATATCTGCAGCAAACTATTTGAAAAGCTTCGGATCTACCATACGCCAAAGAGAAGGTCTCCGTATGTGGGGAATGGCCAGAGCCGTTTGGGACAAAGAAGCTCTGCCTCGTCACAGGCAACACGCAGGGTACACATGGAGGGCAGGATCACATCCCGTATCTGAAAAGCGGTGCGGCAGGTGTCGGAGAGTTCCTGTAATGCCACCAGATGATCGGACAAGGCTTGGACCTGGCTGTGAATCCGCTGGGACAGGCCGGTCAGCTGATGTAGGACTTCTTTTTCATAAACACAGGAAAGAGAAGCATCTACTTCCTGCTTCGTGCGAGCGATCTGAGCCATTTCCAGTGTGTAGCTGCTGATGGCGGGAAGGATCTCTTTCATGACCATATCCACCATGGTAGTGGCTTCAATGGTGATGGATTTGCAGTAATTTTCCAGAATGATCTCCATTCGGGAAGAAAGCTCTGCCGGGGTGAATACCTTGTGAGTAGTCAGCAGCTCCACGTTTTTCTGATCCAGAAGGTGAGGCAGGCAGTCCGGGGTAGTGCGATAATTCAAAAGACCTCTTTCTTTTACCGCTTCCCGGATCCAGGTGTCGTCATACCCATTGCCGTTAAAAATGATCCGCTTGTGGTCCTTGATGGTCTTTCGAATCATTGCATGGAGAGCAGAGGGGAAGTCCTTTGCATGCTCCAGGCGGTCGGCGTAGATCTTCAGACTCTCGGCCACAGCGGTATTCAGCATGATATTGACACAGGCAATACTGTCGGAAGAGCCAAGGGCACGAAATTCAAACTTGTTGCCGGTGAAGGCAAAAGGAGAAGTCCGGTTGCGATCGGTAGTATCTTTGGTAAACTTGGGAAGAACATCCACGCCCAGTTTCATTTTGGATCTTTTTTCCGCAAAGTAAGGAGTATCTGTTTCAATGGCTTCCAGGATAGAAGTCAGTTCATTTCCCAAAAAGATGGACATGACCGCCGGCGGAGCTTCATTGGCGCCAAGGCGATGATCATTTCCTGCAGTTGCCACAGAGATCCGAAGAAGATCCTGATAGTCGTCTACAGCTTTTATCACAGCGCAAAGAAATAGGAGGAACTGGGCATTTTCGTAGGGAGTGGCTCCCGGAGTGAAAAGGTTGCTGCCGTCGTCGGTAGTCATAGACCAGTTGTTGTGTTTTCCGCTTCCATTAACACCGGCAAAGGGCTTTTCGTGAAGAAGACAGACCAGGTGGTGCCGGGAAGCTGTTTTCTGGAGAAGCTCCATGGTCAGCTGGTTGTGATCAGTGGCAACGTTGGTGGTAGTATAGATAGGCGCCAACTCATGCTGGGCGGGCGCTACCTCGTTGTGCTCTGTTTTTGCAAGAACGCCCAGCTTCCAAAGCTCCTGATTTAAATCCTCCATAAAAGCAGCCACCCGGGGCTTGATCACGCCAAAATAGTGATCATCCATTTCCTGTCCCTTGGGAGGCTTGGCGCCGAACAGGGTTCTTCCGGTGTAGACCAGATCCTTTCGCTTCAGATACATCTCTTTGTCGATGAGAAAATACTCCTGCTCAGGACCGACAGAGGTATGAACGTATTTGGCAGTGCTGTTTCCAAACAGGCGCAGGATCCGCAGAGCCTGACGGTTCAATGCCTCCATGGAGCGCAGAAGAGGTGTTTTCTTATCCAGAGCCTCTCCGCCATAAGAGCAGAATGCAGTGGGGATGCAAAGCGTGTTGTCTTTGATAAAGGCATAAGAAGTGGGATCCCAGGCAGTATACCCTCTGGCTTCAAAGGTGGCGCGCAGTCCGCCGGAGGGGAAGGAGGAAGCATCCGGTTCTCCCTTGATCAGCTCTTTTCCTGAAAATTCCATGATCACGCCTCCATCGGGAGACGGGGTAATAAAGCTGTCATGTTTTTCGGCAGTGATCCCGGTGAGGGGCTGGAACCAGTGGGTATAATGGGTAGCACCCCGCAAAACGGCCCAGTCCTTCATGGCGGAGGCAACAGCGTCGGCGACGGTTGCGTCCAGCCTGGCTCCCTCATGAATGGTCTTTTCCAGGGAAGAATACACGGAAGCCGAAAGAGTTGCTTTCATGACTCTTTCATCAAATACCATGCTCCCGAAGCTTTCTGTGATTGTTTTCATTATGCAGTCACTCCTTTTCCTTTAAACTCTGTCGTTGCCGCAGTGTGATCCTTGCAAAGCGTTTGTTGTTTCGGGACTCTCATCTCCCCTGAAACAACAAAAAAGGCGTCTCTGAGTGTTTCACTCAAAGACGCCCTTGCCTTCAATGCTACGTATTATGCACCGTTTCCCGGCGTTTGTCAAGAGGAGAGGTGAAATGACTTGAAGTTTTGCAGGCAAAATGATATAAAGTGTTATTATACCAGTAGAAAGCACAGGAAATAGAAGGAAAGCAGGGTGAAAGATGAAGTACTCAAGAGAAGAAGTGATCCAGTATGTGGAGGAAGAGGATGTAAAGTTTATCCGACTGGCGTTTTGCGACGTATTCGGAAGGCAGAAAAATATTTCGATTATGCCGGAGGAGCTGCCCCGCGCATTTCGATACGGTATTGCTTTTGACGCTTCTGCCGTAGAAGGATTTGGAGATGAAAGTCACTGCGATCTTTTTTTGCATCCGGATCCGGAGACGCTTTCCCTTTTGCCGTGGAGGCCGGAGCACGGGAAGGTGGTCCGTATGTTTTGCAGGATCGCCTATCCGGACGGAAGCCCTTTCGAGGGAGATACAAGGGAGGTATTGAAGCGTGCGGAAGCCTATGCGCAGCAAAAAGGATATGCGATTTCTTTTGGTGCGGAGCAGGAATTTTACCTGTTTCGACTGGACGAAAACGGAGATCCTACCAAGATCCCTTATGATCAGGCGGGGTACATGGATATGGCGCCTTATGACAGAGGAGAAAATGTAAGAAGAGAGATCTGTCTGACACTGGAGCAGATGGGGATCCGCCCGGAAAGCTCCCACCATGAGGAAGGACCCGGACAAAATGAGATCGATTTTCGCTATAGTGACGCCCTGGTGGCGGCGGACAATGTGATGGCATTTCAGACGGTGGTAAAGACCATCGCCTATCGAAATGGACTTCTGGCAGATTTCAGCGCCAAACCTTTAAGCAGCAGACCGGGAAACGGATTTCACATCAATATGTCTGTGCGCAGCCGGGATGGAGAAGATCATATGTATCCTATGATGGCAGGAATTTTGGAGAAGATAGAAGAAATGACTATATTTTTGAACCCGTGGGAGAATTCCTATGAGAGATTCGGAAAGGAAAAGGCGCCGGCCTATGTGTCCTGGTCACATGAAAACCGTTCGCAGTTGGTCAGAGTGCCGGCAGCGGTGGGAGAGTATAAAAGAGCGGAGCTGCGGTCGCCGGATCCTACCGCCAACCCCTATCTGG
This sequence comes from Suipraeoptans intestinalis, assembly GCF_034091795.1. NCBI lineage: Bacteria > Bacillati > Bacillota > Clostridia > Lachnospirales > Lachnospiraceae > Suipraeoptans > Suipraeoptans intestinalis. The sequence continues at coordinate 84,139 of NZ_JAXFXH010000016.1, forward strand.
CTTTTGCACTGCTGATCTATGCAGGGGTTCAGGGGATCGAGAAGGGGTTGGCCCTACCGCCGGCGGCAGACTTTAACTTTTTTACAGAGAAGGAGGAAATCCTGAGGCAGTACAGGAGACTTCCGAAAACGCGTCAGGAGGCATGCCGCAAAGCAGAAGGTAGCGCATTTATCCGGGAATGTGTTCCGGAAACTATCCGAAGAATTTATTGCGACAGAATCTAGCAGAGGAGATGGAAGAGCGCCCGGTACCGGCAGTGAGAGGCAGAGAAAGCAGAGCAAAGAGGAAAACGCCGGGAGGAAAGCAGGGCATTCGGCAGAAGAAACAGACATTTGATGACGGAAGGAGGGAAGCGGCGTGGAAATGAAAGAAACCAGTTACGGGGTTTTGATCGTATCAGCATCAGAAAACTTTAACCATTCTTTTGGCCAGCTGCTTTCCAGATCCAAGCATCAGCCGGTGCGGATCGCAAAGGATGTGGGAATGGCAAAAAGGATCCTGGCAGAAAAAAGATTTGACCTGGTAGTGATCAATTCTCCCCTTCCGGATGAAACGGGAATCCGATTTGCCATTGATGCCTGCAGCTGGGATTCGGTGGCAGTCTTGTTTCTGGTTCGCCAGGAAATCTATGAAGCCACCAGAGACGAATTGACCCGGCACGGAGTTTACACGCTGGCAAAACCGACTTCCCGCCAGATCCTGACCCAGGCTCTCAGCTGGCTGGAATGTGCCAGGGAGCGTTTGAGAAAACTGGGGAAAAAGACATTGAGTATGGAAGAAAAAATGCAGGAGATCCGGCTGGTAAACCGGGCGAAATGGCTCCTGATCAGTGAATTGAAGCTTAGCGAAGAAAACGCGCACAAATATATTGAAAAGCAGGCCATGGATCAGTGCGTCCCCAAAAAAGAGATCGCGGAAACGATCATCAGAACATACGGGTAGGGAGAAGGGAAGAAAAAGAATTTTTCTTTGTGCAGAGTATCTAAGAAATCAGGCGGAAATAGGAAAAGTGTCTGCCGGATTTTGTGGAATGCTCTGAAAATAAAAAAAGGGAAGTGGTTGGAATTGACAGAAAAAAAGAGAAACGGTATATTGAAGTCATAAATGAAACCGGTTACATAAAAGAGGAGCAGATAAGTAAGGAGAAGATACAGTGAAAAAATTGTCACCATCTATGATGTGTGTGGAAATTGATCAGTTGAAGGACTATCTGAGCATATTCGAGGAAGAGAAGATAGAGTATTTGCATATAGATATCATGGATGGTGAATATGTGCCGAATTTCACATTGGGGACAGATTACATCAGACAGCTTCGCCAACTGACAAAAATTCCTTTAGATGTACACCTGATGGTGATGCACCCGGAAAAAAAGATTGGATGGTTTGATTTTAAAGAGGGAGAATTGGTTTCTGTCCATGGAGAGAGTACCTTGCACCTGCAAAAAGCGCTGCAGGAGGTCAAATGTTCCGGGGCAAAGGCAATGGTCGCGCTGAATCCGGCCACACCGGTAAGCAGTTTGGAATATGTGCTGGATGATATTGACGGAGTGCTGATCATGACGGTTAATCCAGGGTTTGCAGGGCAGAAGGCAATCCCTATGGCTGTAGATAAAATCGCAGATTGTAGGACGTTTCTTGATGAAAAGGGATATCCAAACATAGAGATACAGGTGGATGGAAATGTTAGTTATGATCTGGCAGGTCAGATGTCAAAAAAAGGCGCGGACATCTTTGTGGCAGGAAGTTCCAGTTTCTTATGTGGGATCTCAGGAGTAAAAGAAGGAATACAGAAAATGCGCAGGATAATAGGATAACTTTTGAGGGAAAAAGATGGCAAAAGAGCTGACGATCAATGATATTGCGCGGGAGGCAAAAGTTTCAAAAGCAACGGTGTCGAGAGTGTTGAACGGAGTAGATTGTGTGAAACAGGATACCAAAGAAAAAGTATTGGAAGTGATGAAAGTAAGAAATTTTTCACCTTCTGCAACAGCAAGAAACCTCTCTAGGCAAAGTTCAGATACTATCGGAGTGATCGTGCCGGAGGTGGATAATCCTTTTTTTGGTGAGATACTCCGAGGGATCACAGAAATTGCAGATCAGGATAATACGACACTGATTTGCTGCAATTCAGATGACAGCGCCATGAAGGACAGAAAGGCACTTCTCATGCTGAAAGAGCACCGGGTTAAGGGACTTTTGTATACGCCGGCAGTAGATTACACCTCCAAGGAACAACAGAAAGCAATCCACAAGCTCTTAGAGGATTTGAATGCTCCGATAGTAATTATGGATCGGCAGACAGAAAGTCTGCGAAAATATGACGGAATTTTTTTTGATGATGAGACAGGAATCTATGAAGCAGTAACATACCTGATACAGAGTGGACATAAAAAAATTGCATTGATCAATGCGACTCAGGACAGGGTACTTGCCAGGGTTCGTCTGAGGGGATATGAAAAGGCCATGAAGGCACAAGGGATTCCCATAGACAGGGACAACATTCTAGAAGGAAATTACCGCATGACAAGGGCGTATGAACTGTCGGCAGAACTGCTGGACAGGAAAGAGCGTCCGACGGCAGTAGTGACCTGCAACAACAGGACCAGCTTGGGATTTTTGAAGGCATTGTATGAGAAAGGCGAACGTCTGGAAAAAGATATTTCTTGTATTGGACTGGACAGAATAGAAGCGCTGGATATTGTGGAGAGTCAATTCAACTATATTGAAAGAGACGCAAAGCAGATGGGGCGCAAGGCCGTTAAACTTTTAAACGAGAGGATTAAATATCCTGCGAAACATCAGGAGCAGGTCGTAATGAAACCTATTTTAAAAATATGGAAGGAAGACCGGAGGAAGGCAGATGAAAGACAGATTTAAGGAACTATCGCAGATGGCGCTGGAGGAACTAAACGAAGTATTCTCCCGGATGGAAGATGAAGATATCAGACCGCTTTTGGAAGCAATAAAAAAAGCAGACAGAATTTTTCTTTTGGGGGCAGGAAGGGAAGGACTTTCTACAAGAGCTTTTGCGATGCGGCTGATGCATTTGGGAAAGCAGGCTTACTGGATTTGGGATGACACGACTCCGTCCATAAACGAAGGAGATTTAATGATCTGTGCCTGTGGATCTGCGGATGTGGGGCATGAGAATTACATTGGAGAGATGGCGAAAAAGAATCGGGCAAAATTGATTCTGATTACTCCATCTTCAGAGGGATTTCTTCTTTCTGTGGCAGATCAGGTGATTCGCGTTCCGGCGGCTGCGTATAAAGCTGTGGGAGAGTTTGTTTCTACCGGGCAGTTGATGGGAAATCTGTTTGAGCAGTCTCTGCTAATCCTGTATGACGTGTTGGTCATGATGTTACGAGAGGAATTGGGAGTATCGACAGAAGAAATGGTAAAAAGACACAGAAATGTGGAATAGGAAATTTGCCCAAAATGGGCCATGTGACGACATGGGACAATTATTATACACAAAGTAAAGGGAGGAAGAAGGTATGAGAAATCTCAAAAAATGGATTGCCATTCTGGCAGTTGCTACAATGACTTTGTCTATGGTAGCATGCAGCAGCGAAAAAGGCAGTACGTCATCGGATTCTGGCAAGAAGTCAGAAAAGAGTGCGGACGGAGATTTGTTTGATCTGGCAAAGTACAAGTCAGACAAGGACAAATCAGAATGGACGATTGCCGTGGTAACAAAGGATAATACGGCAAACTGGTTTAAGCGCATGGAACTGGGAGTGAATGAGTTTGGAGAAGAAACAGGAATTAACGTTATTCAGAAGGGACCGGCGAATGCAGATGCAGCTTCCCAGGTGCAGGTCATTGATGATTTGATCAATCAGGGAGTAGATGCTCTTTGTGTGGTTCCTATCGATCCGGGAGCTATTGAAGCGTCTCTGAAGAAAGCGATGGAACAGGGAATCGTTGTGATCACACATGAAGCGTCCAACCAGAAAAATACGTTGTTTGACACGGAAGCATTTACGGCAGACGATTTTGGTGCGGCTATCATGGATGCACTGGCAAAGGACATGAACGAAGAAGGAAAGTATGCCATGATGGTAGCGTATACAACTTCTACTACACACATGGAGTATGCAAATGCGCAGTATGAACATCAGAAAAAGACTTATCCGAAGATGGAACTGATCAATGACGGAGCGATTCCGTCAGCAGAGTCGGAAGAATCTATTGATACTTCCTACGAAAGAGCAAAAGAAATCTTGAAAGCGAATCCAGATCTGAAAGGCTTTACAGGGGTAGCATCCACAGATTGTCCGGGAATTGCCAAAGCGGTAGAAGAATTGGGACTGAATGTGAAAGTGGTAGGAGTGGGAACTCCAAATGAATTTAAACCTTATGTGGAATCCGGAACCATTTCCACTATCAAACTGTGGGATCCGAAAGAATCCGGATATGTTATGTGCAAAGTTGCATCAATGATCCTTTCTGGGGAAAAAGTAGGAGACGGAACAGATCTTGGACGTGACGGATACAACAAAGTTATGCTGGTGGAAGGAGATAACAGATGTCTGATCGGACAGGCGGATCTGACTATCACAAAAGAAAATATCAATGATTACGATTTCTAAAAAAATCGGCAGCTGTTAGATGTTTTGGGAAAATCGCACATCTTACAATAGAGTGGGATGTGCGATTTCCTCGTTTCCCGGTGCAACGTAAGAGAATTGGAACAGTTGTTTTACGTTACACCGGTGAAAAGAAAGGGTGGGCGAGAGTATGGCGCAAACAAACATATTGGAAGTGAAAGGAATCAAGAAATCGTTTGGTGGAGTTCACGCATTGAAGGGGGTAGATCTGACGATAAAAAAAGGAGAGACTCACTGCCTTGCAGGGGAAAATGGTTGTGGGAAATCCACCATCATTAAGGTGATATCTGGATTTTACAAGCCAGATGCAGGAACAATAGAGGTAGACGGAAAGGGATATCCGGTAATGACGCCGGCAGAAGCCATTAAAGCAGGAATTCAGGTGATTTATCAGGATTTTTCTGTGTTTCCCAACCTTACAGTGGTAGAAAATCTGGCATTGAATCAGGTGCTTGCCAACAAACAGAAAATTGTAAGGAAGAAGGAGTTCAGACGGATCGCAGAGGAAGCAGTTCAAAAGATCAACTTTGAAGTGGATTTAGATGCACTGGTAGAGACGCTTCCGGTGGCAGATAAACAGCTGATTGCCATTTCCAGGGCCCTGTTGGACAATGCAAAGCTGATTATCATGGACGAACCTACAACGGCTTTGACAAAGAAAGAAGTAAATCGCCTGTTTGAGATTATTGCAGAGTTGAAGAAGAGTGGTGTCACCATTCTGTTCGTTTCCCACAAATTGGATGAAGTGTTTGAGATATCGGACAGAATCACTATTTTAAGAAATGGAGAAAATGTGATCAGCTGTCCGACAGAGGAAATGACAGAAGAAAAATTTGCATATTATATGACAGGAAGGCATTTTGAGACACAAAAAAAAGAGCTGCAGGAAAACAGGAAATACGGAAAAGTAGTTCTGGAAGCAGAGGATCTGAGTGCAGAAGGATTCGAGCATGTGAATTTTCAGTTGAGACAGGGAGAAATCTTGGGAATCACAGGTCAATTGGGATCGGGAAGAACGGAGTTGTCTTTGGCTTTGTTTGGAATGAATCGACCCACAGCAGGAAAGATTCGGATAGAAGGGAAGGAAGTCTGCTTGAAAGACGTGAAAGCAGCGCAAAAACAGGGGATTGCTTTGGTGCCGGAGGATAGGCTGACAGAGGGGCTGTTTTTGCCACAGTCTATTATTCGGAATATTACGGTAACGAGATTAGATCAGCTGGCCAAAAGGGCGGGAGTCCTGAATCCCAAAAAGGTATCGGAAGAATCCCAGACCTGGGTGGATGAAATCGGCGTGGCAACTAAGAATCACGAGTTTCCGGTACAGACCCTGTCAGGCGGAAACCAGCAGAAGGTGGTATTAGCCAGATGGTTATCCACCCATCCCAAGGTATTGATCCTAAATGGACCGACGGTAGGGGTTGATATCGGAGCGAAGTATGATATTCATAGACTGCTTAGGACACTTGCGGCGGAGGGGATGGCGATTATTGTGGTATCTGATGATGCGGCGGAGATCATCGCTACCTGTGACAGGGCGATTGTAATGCAGGGTGGAAAAGTAACAGGAACACTGGAAGCAGGAGATCTGAATGTGACAGCCTTGACAAGGGCATCTGTATAGAAGGAGGTGGGAAGATATGCAAAAAACATGGAAAAAATTAACTTCTCAGACAGAGTTTTATGTATTTTTGATCATAATAGGACTGTCTTTGGCCATACAGATGCGTTCGGGGCTGTTTTTTACAAATAACAATCTGGTGGATTTGCTTCGCTCTATGATCGTTCCTTCTATTTACGCCATTTGTGCGCTGCTTGCCTTTGTGAGTACAGGACCGGATGTGTCCTTTCCTCTGATTGCTGCATTGAGCAGTTACCTAGCTATTATTTTGACAAATAAAATGGGATTGCAGCAGGCACCCTGGATTCTGACTTTTTTGATAGGGATTGCATTTGGATGCGTCATGGGCGCCTTAAACGGATTTATCATTGTAAAATACAAATTTCCCAGCCTGATCGTTACCCTAGGGACCAGTTCTATTTTCAGTGGAATCCTATTGGGAGCATTTGAGGCAGAGAGAATGGATCTTCCGGAAAATCTGGCCGCTTTTGGGAAAATGTCTCTGCTAACGGTAAAAAATGCGAAAAGCGGATTAGGTTCTACACTACCGGTGACATTTTTGATTATGATCGCCCTATACATTTTTGCCTATTTGCTACTGAATAAAACTTTGGTAGGACGTGGAGTCTATGCTGTAGGCGGCGATGAAATTTCGGCAGAAAGAGCTGGATTTCAAGTAAATGCGATCCGCTTTGGGATTTTTGTGATCAATGGAGGAATTGCAGCTATTGCAGGGCTGTGTTATGCAGTCATGTCTATGAGATATTTACCTACAGAGTATGCCGGAGGGGAGATGATTGTGATCGCAGCCATCATTCTCGGAGGAACCAGAATGACGGGAGGGATCGGAACACTGAAAGGATGCCTGTTGGGAACGCTTCTCTTAACAATGGTATCCAATAGTCTGATACTTTTAGGGATTTCTGTTTACTGGCAGAAAGTGTTTATAGGGGCGATCATTATTGTAGGGACGGCAGTTTCAGCTGTTCGAAGCCATAGTTCCAATCGGATCAAAACAAAAGTAAAAAAGGAGGCAGCGTAAGAAATGAAAAAGACAGACCATAACATACAAAGATTATTGATCCTGTTGCTTGCTTTTGCTGTCCTCGCAGGAGTTACCAAAACATCAGAATTTATGAAGATCGGGAATTTTCAGACCATGGCAAAACAGCTGTCAGAATATGGGTTGATGGCTGTTGGAGTCGGAATCTGTATGATTTCCGGTGGAATCGATCTTTCTACTGTCTATATTGCAAACCTTTGCGGAATTATCGCAGGATTGCTAATGCAGAAGAACACGACACCAATGGTTGCGATCCTTGTAGCTGTCGCGGTGGGTCTGGCGTGTGGAGCTTTTAATGGATATTTGGTATCTTATCTGAAAATTCCAGCTATGCTGGCAACACTGGGAACCTATCAGCTATTTATGGGGCTTGCCATCATTGTATCCGGAGGAAGCACTGTCAGTGGAATCCCGGATAGCTATACCAGCTTTGCAACAACGGCTCTATTTGGCTACATTCCCCTATCTTTTGTGGTATTTATGATCGCAGTGGCTTTGACATCCTTTCTTATGGGACGTACAAAATTTGGGACACGGATCTACCTGGTGGGAACTAATCAGAAAGCGGCAAGATTTTCGGGAATTCACTGTAATCTCACGCTAATTCGTGCGTATATGCTGTCAGGACTTCTTTCTGCTGTGGCGGGGCTGTTAAGTTTGGCAAGAATCAATTCGGCTAAGGCAGATTTTGGGAGCAGTTATACTATGCAGTGCATTCTGATCGCTGTTTTAGGGGGCGTAAATCCAAACGGTGGATTTGGAACAGTACCGGGAATCGCTATTGCGGTAGTAATCCTGCAGATGATGTCATCTTATCTGAACATGTTTCCAAGTATCAGCAACTATTATAGAGACTTGATCTGGGGTGTGGCACTGGTGGGACTCCTGATTATTAATTTTGCGCTGGATAAGAGAAAAATCAAAAAACTAAGTAAAATCAGCAATTAGTACAGTAAGAAGAGGGTATCTTGGCGTGCAAAAGCACATGCCTGAGATACCCATACTTTATTGAAAAGCAAAATAAGTACCAGAAATCATATGTTAGGAGAAGGAAATGAAAAAACCAAAACTGTTAGTGGTAGGGAGTATGAACATGGATCTATTCATACAGGGAGCAGACAGGCTTCCGGAACTGGGTGAATCCGTCCTGTGTGGAGAATATGGATATACAGCAGGAGGGAAGGGATCCAATCAGGCGTTAGCAGCTGCGCTTCTGGGGGCAGAAGTAGTCATGGTAGGGAGGGTCGGGAAAGACCCTAACGGAGATAGACTGATTCAGGAATTGGAGAAGGGTACTGTTCGTACAGACGGGATCGTGCAGGATGAACAGGAACAGACCGGACTTGCCGTTATGCTTTTACAGCAGGACGGTAGATATGTTTCTTACGTGGCTTTGGGGGCAAACAGGAAGTTATGTAGGGAAGATGTAAAAAAAGTGTTGGAGCGGGAAATGTTTGACATGATTCTGATGCAGTTGGAAATGCCGATTCAGACAGTCTATGACACCTATGTGCTGGCAAAAGAAAAAAAGATTCCGGTGTTTTTGGACGCCGGGCCTGCTATGCAACTGGATTTGTCTCCCTTACAGGGGATTTACATTCTTTCTCCCAATGAATCTGAAACCAAAGCGTTGACAGGGATCTATCCAGGGACACAAGAAGAGACAGAGAGGGCAGCCCGTCAGTTGTATCGGATGGCGGAGCCGAAATATGTGGTCTTGAAGCTGGGAGAAAGAGGAGCTTTTGTGTATGATGGAAAGAAAGGAGCTTTCTTTCCGGGATTTCAGGTGGAGGCGGTGGATTCCACTGCAGCGGGGGACACTTTTGGAGCGGCACTGAGCATAGGCCTTTGTAGAAAGCAGGGACTGGAGGAAGCGATTCGATTTGCTCATGCAGCGGCAGGAATCTGTGTTTCCAGAATGGGAGCGCAGACAGCCATACCCACAGAGGAGGAGGTTAGTGCATTTCTGGAAAAGGAGGAAACAGGTGAAAGAAAATAGTTTTCTGGAAGTAGGAAGAATCATAACGGGAGAATGCACCGTCGTGTTGGAAAAGATTCGGGCTGAGGAGGCGGAGGGGTTTCTGGATTTGATAGAACAGGCGGAAAAAGTGTTTTTTGTAGGGGTAGGACGCGTTTTTTTATCTATGCAGGCGATGGCAAAAAGATATGCACACTTGGGAATTTCTACGGTGGTGGTAGGGCAGATTACAGAACCGGCCATGACGGACAGGGATTTGTTGGTAGTAGGATCCGGCAGTGGGGAAACCTTGTTTCCGCTAATGATTGCGAAAAAAGCGAAAGAACTGGGCGCAACAGTGGTGCAGATTGGATATCGAAAAACGTGTAGCATGGAGGCATATCGGGATTTTTTTGTGAAGATTCCGGTATCTGGAAAAGAACCAGAGCAAAATGATCAAAGGGTCGTATCAAAGCAGCCCATGACATCTTTATTTGAGCAGACACTGCTACTATTTGGAGATACGATAGCGATGCTTATGATCCAAAGAAAAAATATTTGTATGAAAAAACTTTGGCAGTACCATGCTAATCTGGAGTAGAAAAGGAGGAAGAAGCTAATGAAGATACAGTTGGCAATTGATGATCTGACATTAGAGGAAGCAATCACACTGGTAACAGTGATAGAGAAGGAGATCGACGTGATTGAAATAGGAACGCCACTCGTGTACCAGGAAGGTATGCGAGCGGTTACTACAATGAAAAAGCGATTCCCCAAAAAAGAAGTGCTGGCAGATCTGAAAATTATGGATGCAGGGTATTATGAAGCAAAAATGGCGTTTCAGGCGGGAGCAGATTATGTGACGGTCCTCGGGGTAACGGATGACCTGACGATAGAAGGATGCTTGCGAGCAGGAAAAGAAATGGGAAAACAGATAGTAGTAGATATGATTTGCGTAAAGGAACTGGAAAAAAGAATAGAAAGGCTAGAAACTCTTGGAGTAAGCATGCTGGCGGTACATGTGGGGACAGATCAGCAGGCAGAAGGGCGGCGTCCGATAGATGATCTGAAGCTAATGAAACGCTGTTGCAGACTGGCAGAAATATCCGTGGCGGGAGGGCTATCTTTGGATACCGTTTCAGAATATGCGCAGTTGCAGCCACAGATCCTGATTGTGGGAGGAGGACTGACGCATGCGAAGGATCCCGGGGAAACGGCGAAAGGGATTCGGAAAAAGATAAAGGAGTGGGAGTAGATGGCAGAGGAAAAAATCTTGCAGATGATATTGAAAGAACTGGAAGAAAAATCATCCAGAATCAGAGGAGAGCAGATTCGGGATGCTGTGCGGGAAATCCAAACAGGAAAGAGGATATTCGTGGCGGGAGTGGGACGATCCGGCTTTGTAGCCAGAGCTTTTTCAAATCGACTGATGCATTTGGGACTCACGGTGTATGTAGCAGGAGATGCGACGACGCCAAAGATTGGGGAGGGGGATCTTTTCTTTGTGATCTCAGGATCTGGAGAGACGGATAGTTTGAAAGCAATGGCGGAGAAAGCAAAACAATGCAAAGCAAGGCTGGGACTTCTTACGATCTTTAAAGAATCCTGTTTGGGAAGAAAAGCGGATGTGGTGATAGAGATCCCGGGAGCCACACCCAAAAGCACCCTTGACCAAAAGGAGACCTCCATTCAGCCAATGGGGAGTGCGTTCGAGCAACTGGCATGGATTGTATGCGATACTTTGATTCTGGGGTTGATGGAATGTATGCAATGTACAGCGGAGAAAATGTTTGAGCGGCATGCAAATCTGGAGTAGCAATTTGCACAGGAATAGTTCGGACTGCTCTACAATCTAAAAAAAGTATAAAACCTATAAAAAAAGAAGAAAAGCCCTCTTTGTTTTCTGAAAAAGGAGTATACTGAAGCGGTATAGAAACTATGGCAGGCAGAAAGCATGCCAAAAGCGTACCTTTTGAGTGAATCGGAAAAACAGGAAGACGTTGCAAAGTCACATATGAAGGAGGGAATTTTATGAAATTTAAAAACATTGTAGTAGCAGGCGGAGGCGTACTGGGAAGCCAGATTGCGTTTCAATCTGCATTTAAAGGATTTCGTGTAAAAATATGGTTGAGGAGTGAGGCTTCCATTGGAAGAACCCAGCCGAAGCTGGATAGATTATATCAGATCTACCTGAAAGAAGTGGAAGGATTGGAGGCACACCTGGGTAAAGACTATCCAGACTGCCCAAGAGGGTTTACTAATGAGTTTTCCAAGCTGACGGAGGCGGATATCCAGCAGTTCCGGCAGAAGATAGAAGAAGCATACAAAAATATAAAACTGGAGCTTTGTGAGGCAGAAGCGTTTCAGGATGCAGACCTTGTGATCGAAGCAATGGCAGAGAATCGGGAAGAAAAAGTGGCATTTTACAAGAGAATACGAGAGTATCTGCCGGAGCATACCATTCTGGTTACCAACTCTTCCACGCTGCTTCCCAGCATGTTTGCAGAGGATACCGGAAGACCGGACAGATACCTGGCACTGCATTTTGCGAACAATATCTGGAGAGGGAATACGGCTGAAATTATGGGCCATGAAGGAACTTCCAAGGAGGCTTATGATGCGGTGGTAGAATTTGCCGGGGAGATCGGAATGGTTCCATTGCCGCTGAAAAAGGAACAGCCGGGTTATATTCTGAATTCCATGCTGGTGCCATTTTTAAGTGCGGCGGAAGCGCTGTGGGCCAATGATGTGGCGGATCCCGAAACCATCGACAACACCTGGAAGCTGGGAACAGGATCGCCTTTGGGACCCTTCCAGATCCTGGACATTGTAGGCCTGATGACAGCGTATCAGATCGTTCTGGCAAAACCGGGGGCACAGGAGCCCGGTACGGTCATGTACAAGATCGCAGCGAAGCTGAAGGAGTATATTGACGCAGGAAAAACCGGCGTAAATGCAGGAGAAGGAATCTATAAATACTGATACAGAAAAAAGTGAAAGACGCAAAAAATCCGACCGCAAGGCCGGATTTTTTGCGTATAAAACACGGTATCCTGTAAAATAAAATGCCTCTTAGGGACGGCATTGTGGCGATCAGGGAGTGTGCCGCAAAAGCAATCCATCGCCTGTGAAGGATTCTGCACCGTGAGATCCTCTTTCAAGTCCGGGAGGAAAACCCTCAAAAAAACGGGAATTTCTGGAAGAATACTGGAAAAACAAGAAATTCTATGATAGAGTCAAAGCAGAAAATCTTAGGAAAGGGGAATTTTAGGAATGAGACCAAGGGGAAGGTGCTTATTGACGACACTGGTCATGTTGCTGGCGGCCATTTTCTGGCTGCCTGGAAATGCAGAGAGGGTGCATGCGGAGGAAGAGACGCCGGCACAGAGGTTTGCAGCTTTGCGGGAAAAGCTGCAGACGGCACAAGACGGTGAGGAGATCCTGCTGGAAGACGGAGACTATCTGTTTACAGAGACTTTAGTCCTGGAAGGGAAAAGCGTTGTGCTAAAGGCAGCGGGAAACGCTGTGTTTAAACGAGGGGAAGGATTTTCAGACACCTTTCTGACCGTGGCGGAAGGGGCAAGTCTGACACTGGAGGCAGGGATCGAGATAGACGGAGAACAGAAAGAGAGCAGGAGCAATGCGAATCTGCTCAGTGTGAAGGGCACACTTACTATCAATGGCGGACGATATCATGATGCAAAGGGAAGAGGGGGATCTTACAGGGCTCCGATCATTGCAAGCGGGGAAAATGCCAGAATCACGCTGAATCAGGGAACGATAGAAAACAATGATTATAGCACGGCCTCCACCGCATATTCTTCCGGCGCATTCCGGTTGGAAAACGGCGCAGAGATGGTTATGAACGGAGGGATCATCCGAAAAAATCAGGCGTCTGTCTATTATCCATATCCCAGTCTGCTGTGGTCAGACTCTCCGGGAGCCGGAGCTGTATTTGTGGCGCCGGGAAGCAAGATGACCATGAATGGCGGAGAGATCAGTGAAAATCAAGGCTGGGCGGGAGCTGTCCTTGTGGGAAGCGCAAGTCCCTATGATTACGAAAGAAGCGCGGTTTCAGAAGACCGTCTGAAGCCCCAGGAACTGGCAACGGCTGTATTTTCCGGTGGAATCCTGAAGGGCAACAGAGGAGTAGGCGGCGGAGGAATCTCGGCAAATGGAAATGTAGAGGTATCACTGCCGGAAGGAAGTACCGTTGTGATCCGGGAAAACAGAGCCTATCAGGGCGGAGGCGTCTTTGTGTCTGACTGGGCGGTAGACGGCATTGGCCTGGAAAAAGAAATCGCCAAACTTCCCATTGATACCTGGGAGAAGCATTATGCAGGAAAGTTTCATATGGCAGGAGGACAGATCACAGAAAACCGGTCGGATCAGGTAGGTGGCGGCGTTTTGGTCTCCTCCAACGGAGGACTTTTGACCGGAGGAGAGATTTCAAACAACGTTTCAGGAGATTATGGCGGAGGGGTCGGCGTAACGACGATTCCTTATACTCTGAAAATAGAGAATGCGTATGTCAGCGGAAATCAGGCGACAGGAAGCAAAGGGATCATGACAGAAACAGGGATATATCTTCCGGCAAAGAGCGGCGGCGGAGCCTGGTTCTGTCCTACCGGAGAAGCGAAGTTTTATGCGGAAAATGGGGCGGCTATCGTAGACAACCATGCCGGGGAGGCAGGAGATGAGTTGTGGAGCTCGGATAAGCTGTCCGGAAACTATTCTGTGACATTGACGGATCGGCTGATCGGAGGGACGAAGATCCGCCATTATGAGGATAAAAAGGGCGCCAGATATCAGGAGCCGGGAGTGGAAATCCAGGTAAAAGATGCCTCCCGGGAGATTGCAGTGAAAAGCATTGCAGATCCGGAGGGCGTAGCAATTGCCAAAGCCTTGTCCAAGCTGATGATCACTGGGAATACTTCCTCGAAGGGCGGCGGGATCGGCTCCAATGGGAATGTTGTGTTTGGAAAGGTTCCGAAAGAAGAGAATCCGTTAAAAGAAATAGAGATCATAAAGATCTGGGAAAAAGGATTACAGCCGAAAGAGATCAAGGTAGAACTGCGGGCAAAAGAGGGAGAAACGGACTGGCTGATCGAGACCTGTACATTAAATACGGAAAATGGATTTCGCTACAAAGTAAAGGATCTGCCGGCAACAGTTCACGGAAAACCGATAGAAGAGCTGCTGTATGTGAAGGAGCTGCAATCGGAAGAATATCAGGTTACCGTAGGCAAGATAGAAAGGCAGGAAGGGGCTCCGACGTTAAGTTTCCGGTTGAATCGGCCGCAGTTTTCAGATTATGAAAATCTCATGGCAGTGTATCAGGAAAATGCAGAAGTGTTCGATCAGGAGGCATGGGAGCTGAAAAGCTTTGAAGTGGCGATCCGGCTGGAGATAGAAGGACAGAAAGAGCCGGTTATTCAGAAGATGACCTACAATAAAGAAAGCTATTCCTGGGAGGGAAACGTTGCCTTTAAAGGAATTCCGATCACAGGGAAGGATGTGAAAGTGGAGTACGAGGAGGCTCCAAAGGGAGGATTTGTGGATCCGGGGCTGTTGGAATACCGATTAACTCTGAAGAAAAACCAGCAGGGAGAATGGGTGCTGAAGATTCCCAGGCTGCGTCCTTCCAATGTGCAGAATCCTACCGGAGAAGAAACAGTGCTGCGAGTAGAGGAGCTTGCCGTAAAAGCGCCGGAACAGGAAAGCTTTTCCATTCAGATCACAAACAAAGAGAGGATACCGGTCACCCCGCTGGAGCCGGCCAAAAGAAAACTGCAGGTGACCAAGGAATGGAAAGGGATCCAGCCGGAAAAAGCACCGGAAATAAAGGTGTATCTGGTAAAAAATGGAAAGAAAACAGATCGGTTTTTAACGCTGAATCGAGAGAATGAGTGGAAAGGAACCTTTGAAGATCTTCCGGTAACGGATACGGTGGAAGCAGAGGAAAATGTATATACGGTAGTGGAAGAGGGAGAAAAGGACGGCAGGGTTATTTTACAGGGAGACACTTACAAGGTGACCTATGACAAGTCTTCCATCCTCAATGAAAAAATCCCGCCTGAGGTTCAAAAAAAACCGGAGCAGCCGGGGAAAATCAAGAAAAACGAGAAAAAGGCGCCGAAGACAGGAGACACGAGGGCACTGCCGCTGCTGTTGCTGACTATGGTTTCGGCAGCAGGGATTCTGACAAGCAGAAAGCGATCGGGCAGGGACTCAGAAACGCTATAAAAGTCTGAAAAATGGAAGAAAAAGGGACGTTCCGGCACATCGGGGATCGATGAGGGGGCGTCCCTTTTTGGCGACTGTCTGTACTTCACTTTTCCGGCATCCTGGGATGTTAAGGCTCTTCCAGGATCTCTTTTAAGATTGCGATAGAATCCGATACAACCCTTGGACAAAGTTGAAAGAGCAGCCCTTTTTCAAAAATAATGGCGGCCTCTTCGTCCTTGGACAAATCATAGCCCAGGATCTGTCGGCAGAGACAGGAAGAATAGGTTTCGCAGAACTTCTCCTGAAACTTACGGGATTTTTCCATAAGAAGGGCTTTCTGCTTCCCTTCGTCTACATCGCCGTGCCCGTAAACCAGACCGAGGACTGCCAGGGCTCCGATGACGGCGCCGCAGCTTTCTCCCCGTCCCATGCCGCCGTCGAAGGCGCCGCCCAGCTTGCGTAGCTGCTCCCGGAGCAGACCGGTCTCTTGGGAAAACTCGCCGGTTACGATCTGGGCGCATCCCACTCCGTGCTGGAACAATTCTACAATGGTGGAAAGATCCGGTGGTGTTTGTGTATGCATATCTTCTCCTCCTTATTCCGTGGCTCCGCCGCAGCTGGAGCCCTGGCCTGCCGTGCAGCCATAACAGTGTTTGTCTACGCAGATACGCCGCTTTTTATAGGGCTTTCCTACCAGGTCGAAAATCGTCTCCCCCGTCAGGATGGGAAGGTCTTCCGCCTGATTGAAGTCGCAGTCGTATAGCTTGCCATCATATCGGACGGACAACTGGAAACGGCACATCAGTCCTTCTAAGGTGCCGGGATTGAAGGCCTGATACAGACTGTTCATATAAGAGGGCAGATTGCCGCTTCGAATAAGGAATTGTCCGAAACGTCCTATGGGATTATTTGTCAAGGTAAACAGATGGTGGAATACGATTCCGAAATCCTTTTGCAGGGCTGCCTTGTATTCCCGCTCCATAGCAGATTGCTCCGGAGGGAAAAAGGCGCCGGCCGGATTGTAGACCAGGTTCAAAACCAGATCCTCCTGTCTGCCATAGCCTGCCTGATTCAATCGGGTCAAAGCTTCAATCGATCGTTCAAAGGAGCTGTCTCCCCGCACCCGGTTCATTTCTTTGGGGCGGTAATAAGGGAGGGAACAGACCACCTCCACCTTGTGGGCTTTAAAAAAGTCGATAAAATCTTCGTAACCGGGTTCTGTCAGAATGACCAGGTTGGTACGCACGATCACATGAGGCGCGATCCGGACGGCCTGTTCCACAAGGTATTTGAAATCCGGATTCATCTCCGGAGCACCGCCGGTAATATCAATGGTTTCAATTTGTTGCTCTCTGGCATACCGAAGACAGGCATCCATCACATTTCGCGTCATGATCTCCGTGCGATGGGGACCTCCCTCCACATGGCAGTGCTTGCAGGCCAGATTGCAAAGATATCCGATATTCAGTTGTAAAACAGACAGATGATCGGCGGTATGGCCCCATTCCTCTGAAAGAAGCGTGGAGAAGGCCGGAATATCCGTCAATTCCTGAAATGCATTTCTCATTGCCATAGCTACAACTCCAATTTTTTTGCAATATTTTTCATCTGTACGCCATGTACCAGGGAAGCACCGCCGCGAATAGCAGTTGCCACATGGATCGCTTCTGTCATTTGCGCCTGGCTGACTCCTTTGTTTAGGCAGTCGTTTGTGTAAGCGTCAATGCAGTAAGGGCACTGAATAGAATGTGCCACGGCCAAAGCGATCAATGATTTTTCGCGAGCGGTCAGCTCTCCTTCTGCAAAAACTTTTCCATAGTAGTCAAAAAAGGCTCTGGCAAGCTCGGGAGCTTCCTCTCCCATTGTGGAAAACTTGGCCAGATCCTCGGGATTGTAGTAGGTGTTCATAAAAAGTTCCTCCTTTCAGACAGCGGCAGACTCCTTTGCAGAGTCTGCCCGATACTGAAAGTATTCTAGCATAAAAGTGGTCCGCAGGGCAATGCAAGAGGGAATACATTGAAAATACCAATGAAATGATGTCTATTATAGAAAATAACAATAATACCCTGTTCCCTCCCCGTTAGGATGAAGCTGTTGCTTAACAGCAGCAACCGCCACTGCCCTCTCCGGCGGCATCAGGCTCCGGCACAGAGGCACAGCCGTCAAATGCCCCAAAGTGGCGGGAACGATCCCCGATGATGGTAAAGTAGGGGGCAAAGCGTGTGTGCTCCAGCATGGCACAAGAATTGCCGCATACGGAAAGAGGAAGATGGGCATAGAGCCTGTGATGATCATCCAGATCAAAGAAATGTTCATGCCCTTCTATGCCGCCGTTGTAAATGGCAATCTGTCCGTATTGCTCGCAGATATCTTCCAAAAGATGAGGAAGCTTAAAAGCGCGCACGGTGCGGGAGGAATATTGGATATTTCCTACCAGTGCTTCAATGTCCGGATTATGAATGGCAGCCGGATAAGAGGTGGTATAACGAAAATCCTCCCACCCTACACGGCGCATCATACGCCGGAAGTCTTCGATATAAAGGCAGCCGCCCAGACACTCGCCAACCAGGACCGGGTGATGATTGATGGCATCCGGAACCCGACGATCTGCAAAAATATCACTGAAGAACAACTCGCCTCCGGGCTTCAAAACTCTCCAGATCTCTCGGAAAACCTTTTCCTTGTCCGGAGCGAGATTGATCACACAGTTGGAAATGACCACGTCCACACTTTCATCGGGGATCCCGACCTCCCGAAGATCCTCGATAAACCCCTTATGAAAGACCACGTTGTCGTATCCATATGCTTCCGCCATGGTTTTTTGATATTTTCTGGCGATGGCAAGCTGATCGTCATTCATGTCAACGCCGATGACCTTGCCGCTTTTTCCGACAAGAGCAGCCGCAATATACACGTCGCGGCCGGTCCCGCAGCCAAGATCCAATACGGTACAGCCTTCTAAGGCGTCGGGAAGGGGAGATCCACATCCATAAAAACGGGTGGTGATCTCTTCCGGGATCTTCCGGGCGATCTGCCGGATATGGGGAGGCATTTTGTCAGAAGCACAGCTACAGATCTGCGTTTCCATCTGTCCCCCCTGGTTGACGGTAATGTTGCTGTAGTATTCTTTTACATCCTGGTGTTCCATCGTTTTCTCCTTTTCCCCCTGAATACAGGGACTGATATTTTTACAGCAGATATAAGGACAGATATCTGCTGAATAACTGTGGGTCAAGCATACCATTTTTTTAAAAAACAGAAAAGAGAAAAGCGAAAAAACCGGGAAAGAAGGCGGGAGAAAAAGGCGGAAGATATTTCTGAAGAAAATCGAAAGAAAAGTGGCAGATTCAGAGAAATTACTTGTATTTGCAGGGGAGTCGTGATACTCTCCATAGGTAAGTGATGTTGGTAATACAGAGAGGTTTTTTCATAGATGTTTAAAAGAATAAAAAGGTTATGGGGAAGAAACAAAAGGCAGGAGAGACGCTGGAAAAAAGAGTTTTATGAGGAAGTGAAGGACCTGACAAGACATCCTGTGGTGCTACGTATGAAGCTTTATCCGCACCATGGAGTGACCAGTTGTTACGCACACTGTCTGAGTGTGGCCTATCAGAATTATAAGTGGAGCAGGATCCTGCGTCTGGATGCGCGGGCTGCAGCAAGAGGGGCGATGCTGCACGACCTGTTCTTATATGACTGGCATGAGTGCAGGGCGAAAACGGGAAATCCGGTTCACGGACTGACTCACCCGGAATCTGCCTATAAAAATGCAAGGAAGTTTTTCCGTTTGGGAAGAAAAGAAAGAGACGTGATACGGACACATATGTGGCCGCTGACCCTTTGGCGTATCCCGGAGACAAAAGAAGGATGGCTGACGGTGATAACGGATAAGTATTGTGGAGCTTTGGAGACTTGTAAGAGGAAAGAGAAGCGGAAAAGAGTGAAAGGAAGATAGACATGCGTCGCAAGGACAGGAACTTCAGGACTGTGAAGGAATCTGAAGATGGGACAGAGAAACTGATCGACCGGCTGGTGGAAGAGATCAATACGGAGGATATGACCATCCAGGATTTGGAACAGCAGATCCGCCGGCACAAGATACGGTTCTGGCAGAGAGTGGGAGCAGGGGTGGCCGTCACACTGGCGCTTGCCATTGGGATCTATCTGCTGATCGCTTTGCAGACATACAGTAAGGCGAGGGTGCTGAAAACGTATTCGGACGGCGAGATTGCCAACAGCAGTTATGCTTACTTTAACGGCGGGATTTTGAAATACAGCCGGGATGGGGCGGCTTATCTGAATCAACAGGGAGAAGAAAAATGGAACCAATCCTATCAGATCAGCAATCCTGTTGTGGAGCAAAACAAAAAAGCGGCGGTGATCGCAGACAAGGGAGGCAACGATATCTGGGTGGTAGAAAAGGACGGAGTAAAGGGAGAGATCCACACTACTATGCCCATTGAAAAGGTTGCAGTTTCACAACAGGGGATCGTGGGAGCTATCTTAAGAGACGATATGGCAGCCAAGATCCTGTGCTACGATATGGAGGGGAACGTGTTGGTGGAGATGAAAACGTCCCCGGCGAATACGGGCTACCCCATGGATCTTTCCATTTCAGAAAACGGGGAAACGGTGCAGGTGCTGTATCTGACTACGCAGGAGGGAAAGATTGCTTCAGAGATTGTGTATTATAATTTTGGAAAAAACGGGAATGAAAAAAAAGAGTATGTAGTATCCAGGGAACATTATGAAAATGTGGTAATGGCAGAGGGGGCTTTTCTGGACCGGACGAACTCAGTGGGAATACACGATAAGGGATTTGTCATCTATCGAGGAGAAAGCCAGCCAAAAGAAGTGGAAAAGGTCAGCATTAAGAAGAAAATCAAAAGTGCATTTTTCAATGACCGGTACATCGGACTTATCCTGCAAAATGAAAAAAAAGGCGGATGTGAGCTCAGACTGTACAATACGGCAGGAAAAAAAGTGTTATCGAAAAACTTCAAGGGAGAGTACAGCCAGGTTCAGATCCATGACAGTCAGGTGATTTTGTATGAAGGAAAAAAATGCTGTATTTTTTCAAAAAGTGGTGTGAAAAAGTTTGAAGGCGAGCTAAGCAGTTCCATACAGGAAATGTTTCCGATCTCAGGCGTGAACAAATATATTGTGATCAACACCGACGGGATCCAGGAAGTAAGGCTGGTAAAGTAAACAGGTGTACCTTCAGGGAGGCACCTGTAAGATCCGGCGCCTGCGGTGGAACAGAGATTGGAAAACAGAGTTTCACAATAGAAACACATGGAAACAAATGAGAGAGGACATACAAAACAGGCTTTCGCAGTACAAAAAGGAAAAGAAAAAGAAGGAAGACAGGGGGAAAGCGGATGAATCTGGCATTAATAGCAACCGGCATTATCTTTTTGATCTGCATCATCGTAGGAATTTGCAAGGGAGCGATCAGAATAGGCGTGTCTCTTTTGACGACGATTGTAACATTTCTTATCGTTTCTTTTGCGACGCCCTATGTGGCAAAAGCGATTGACAAATACACTCCGATAGACGAGGCCATAGAAGAGCAGGTAGAAGAGGCCATGATACGGATGGTCACAAATCAGGTACAGGAAGCGGGAACCTCTGGAAATCTTTCGGCAGAAGGGGTCAAAAAAGTGTTGAACGCAGCAGGAATTACGGAAGAAACCCTGCAGCAGTACGGAGTTACCGTGGATGATATTGTCAGCGGAAAGGTAGGAAAAGAGGAGCTGGCGAAATACGGAATTTCGGCCAGCCTGTTGGACGGTCTGTATGCAGGAGGAAAAGAAGCAAGCACGAAAGAGGTGTTGGATCTGGTAAATGTGCCGAGAGAGATGCAGATTTCTGCTATTAATACGGCGGATATCCCGGCGATTTTCAAGACACTGTTGATCCATCACAATAACGAAGAAGAATATAAGCGTCTGGGAGTGGATAGTTTCGGGGGGTATGTGGGAGCGTATCTTGCTGACCTGATCGTAAAGATCCTGGCATTTTTGGGCACATTTTTGCTGACGATCATTCTTTTACGGGCGATTATTTTTGCTTTGAATATCGTGTCAGAACTTCCTGTGATCGGGTTCCTTAACCGGCTGGGGGGAGGAATCCTGGGCGGTGTGGGCGCGCTGGTCATCGTGTGGATCCTGTTTGTTGTGATTACTCTGCTGTATACTACGGGGGTAGGCAAAGAAATCTATGATATGATACAAAACGATACGATCCTCCGGACAATTTATGACGGCAATCCGGTTATGAAGATCATTACTCTGATCCGGTAGAACCGGAATGTGGGGAATTGTTTCAGAAATGCTTGACAGGAACCGGAAAGTAATACTATAATAGCAATCGGGCTTGCAAAAGCCCGCAGTACGGAGAAATACCCAAGCTGGCCGAAGGGGCTCCCCTGGAAAGGGAGTAGGTCGTTAATAGCGGCGCGAGGGTTCAAATCCCTCTTTCTCCGCTGAAATGGGAAGCATCGAATTTAGATGGTTCTCATTTTTATTGCAGGTTTACTACAGGAAGCACGGCAGAAACCCAAGATCCATCTGGCGTCGATATTTGTGGCAAGAGCAATCACGAAATAATAGTGATGGAATATGTCAAAAAGAACAAAAAGTATTCTG
The DNA here is from genome assembly GCF_034091795.1 of Suipraeoptans intestinalis. Taxonomy (NCBI): domain Bacteria; kingdom Bacillati; phylum Bacillota; class Clostridia; order Lachnospirales; family Lachnospiraceae; genus Suipraeoptans; species Suipraeoptans intestinalis. The sequence continues at coordinate 106,270 of NZ_JAXFXH010000016.1, forward strand.
GTTCTATACGGACATTTTCGGGCAACAAAAAAGGGCAACAAAAATGAGAGGATTTTGAAAAAATCTGTTGACAGAGATTCTTTACCTGTGATACTATGTCTAAGCTGATTCGCAACGAGCGAGCGGCAAAGTACCTTGATAACTGAACAATAGACAACAACCCTGAAAATTTCTTAAGAGAAAAATTCAGAACGGACAGGACCATGTTCTACATGGAACTGTCAACCTAAAACAACAGTAATAACGGGAAGATAAGCTAACGTTTATCTGAAA